>CAZWTH010000001.1:0-5351 GCA_964636715.1 uncultured Solibacteraceae bacterium
TTTCTGCGGGACTGAAGGGAAGGGCCTCAACCGCCGGCCCTTCCCCCAGCCCCATCCTGGCTCGAACAGGGTCAGCCTCCGCTTCGCTCCGGATCGGGAGCGCCGAGGACTCGATTCTCTTGCCATTCCGATCACTCTCGGGCACAATCAAAAAGCCAGCGTCGCTTCGCTCCGACCTCGCTGATCGGACTCCGGGAGAACGGTGATCGGGATCAGAGGAGAACGGTGATCGATTTCAGGAGAATCCGCACCGTATCGGGGAACAGACCCCCAAAATCCCAAAACCAAAAAAGAACCAACGAACCCACCGAACTCACTGAAAACAAACGGCGCCCCAACAGAAACGAACCCACCAAAACCCCCAACGAACCCACCGGCGGCCCATACGAACCCATCCCAGCCGCAATCGAACCCACCGGCGCCCACCACGCCTAACTCCCTGCTAAAATAGAACTTAAACCCAAAAAATCATGGCCGATCAGGACAACCCTCTCCAGCGCCCACCCGCGCCACCAGATCCCAAAGCCGCGCCCCCCTCCGGCGGCAACATGCTCCCCGTCAACATCGAAGACGAGATGAAGCGCTCCTACCTCGATTACGCCATGAGCGTGATCGTCGGCCGCGCCCTCCCCGATGTCCGCGACGGCCTCAAGCCCGTCCATCGCCGCATTCTTTTCGGCATGAACGAAATGGGCCTCACCTCCAACCGGCCCACCCGCAAATGCGCCAAAATCGTCGGCGAAGTTCTCGGTAAATATCACCCGCACGGCGACGCCCCCGTCTACGATTCCCTCGTCCGCATGGCTCAGGACTTCTCCATGCGCTACCCCCTGGTCGATGGCCAGGGCAACTTCGGCTCCGTCGATGGCGACCCGCCCGCGGCCATGCGATACACCGAAGCCCGCCTCTCCAAAATCGCCGGCGCGCTCCTCGAAGACATCGATAAAGAGACCGTCGACTTCCGCCCCAACTACGACGAAAGCGAAGTCGAGCCGGACGTTCTCCCCACCCGCATCCCGAACCTCCTCGTCAACGGCTCCGAAGGCATCGCCGTCGGCATGGCGACCCGCATCCCGCCGCACAATCTCACCGAAATCATCGAAGCCGCCATCCTGCTCATTCGCCATCCCGAGACGCAGCTCCCGAAGATTCTCGAAATCGTGCAGGGCCCGGATTTCCCCACCGGCGGCTACATCCTCGGCCGCCAGGGCATCGTGGACGCTTATACAAAAGGTCGCGGCTCCCTCAAAATCCGCGCCAAAGCCTTCACGGAGAAAATGGGCAAGGGCGATCGCGAACAGATCGTCGTCACCGAAATTCCGTATCAGGTCAACAAGTCGCGCCTCATCGAAAACACCGCGGCAATGGTGAATGAGAAGAGGCTCGAAGGCATCTCCGAAATTCGCGACGAAAGCGATCGCGACGGCATGCGCATCGTCTATGAGCTGAAGCGCGGCGAACAGGCCGAGGTCATTCTTAACAACCTCTACAAGAACACGCAGCTTCAGATCAGCTTCGGCATCATTAACCTCTCCATCGTCAACGGCCAGCCCCGCGAGCTCAGCCTCATTCAGACGATCAAATACTTCATCGAACATCGTGTCGATGTCGTTCGCCGTCGCACCGATTACGAACTGCGCAAAGCCCGCGAGCGCGAGCACATCCTGCTCGGCTTCCGCCTCGCTCTCGACAATATCGATGAAGTCATCCGCCTCATCCGCGCCTCCAAGTCGCCGAAGGAAGCGCGTGAGTCGCTGATCGAAGCCTCCACGAAATTCAAATTCAACAATCTCTATCTGAAGGCCGCCGGCGCAACCGAGCCGATGAAGAAGCTGAGCGAGCGCCAGGCGCAGGCCATCATCGAGCTCCAGTTGCAGCGCCTCACCGGCATGGAACAGGACAAGATCGCCGCCGAACTTGCCGATATCCAGCGCCGCATCGCCGAATACCTCGAAATTCTTGGCTCCGAAAAGGTTCTCCGTGAGCTCATCATCAAAGAGCTGAAGGAAGTCCAGAAGGACTTCGGCGACGAGCGCCGCACCCAGATCATCGAGGATACGGGTGAAATCAGCCTGGAAGATCTCGTTCAGGTGGAAGATGTCGCCGTCACCGTCACGCACGGCGGCTATCTCAAGCGCACGGCGGTGGATACGTATCGCCGCCAGACGCGCGGCGGCAAGGGCCGCATCGGCATGGGCACGCGCACAGAGGATTTCGTCGAGTACTTCCTCGTCGCCTCCACCCACGCCTTCCTGCTGGTGTTCACCAGCAAGGGCCGCGTCTACTGGCTCAAGATTTATGAAATCCCGGACGCCTCCACGTCCGGCAAAGGAAAACACATCAGCAACCTCATCAATCTCCAGCCCGATGAGAGCGTGAAGGCCTGTCTGCCGGTGAAGTCATTTGAAGGCGACTCCAATATCGTCATGGTGACGAAATACGGCGTGATCAAGAAATGCGCCATCACCGAATTCGGCAATCCGATGTCGCGCGGCATCATCGCGCTGGGTCTCGATGAAGGCGATGAGCTCATCGCGGCGCGCTGCACCTCGGGCAAGGACTTCATCTTCCTCGGCTCGCACGATGGTCAGGCGATCCGATTCTCCGAAGATCACGTTCGTCCGATGGGCCGTCCCGCCCGCGGCGTGCGTGGCATGGATCTGGCGGAGAAGGATTTCATCGTCGGCGCCGAAGTGATCCTGGAGGACGGCCTCATCCTGTCGATCTCCGAACACGGCTACGGCAAGCGGACGAAGGTGGAGGACTACCGCCTCACCAACCGCGGCGTCAAAGGCGTGATCAACATGAAGACCACGTCGAAGACCGGCAAGGTCGTCGGCATTCTCTCGGTGAAGGAAGATTCCGAGCTGATGATCGTCACCCGTGACGGCAAGATGATCCGCATCGATTCGGGCGAAATCCGCCAGGCAGGCCGCTCGACTCAGGGCGTTCGCCTGGTCAAAATGGAAGAGAACGACAGCGTGGCCGCCGCCTGCCTCGTTCCCGAATCCGAAGAGAAGCCTGACGAAACGGTGCAATAAATGTCGAAGCAGGATAGTCTGATCGAATCGCTCCGCCGGATGGGCAGGGTCATTGTGGCCTACTCCGGAGGAGCGGACTCAGCCTATCTCGCCTGGGCCGCCAAACAGGCACTGGGGGATAACGCGATCGCCGTCACGGCCGATTCCGCCTCTATCCCCGAATCTCACAAGCGCGATGCCGAAGCGTTCGCAAAACAATTCGGCATCCGCCACCAATACATCAAAACCAGCGAATTCGATAATCCGGATTACGCAAAGAACGCCCCCGATCGCTGCTTCCACTGCAAGGACGAGCTCTTCAATGTTCTCGAAAAGTTCGGAGCAGAGCAGGGAATCGAACACATCGTCTACGGCGTCAACAAGGACGATCTCGGCGACTACCGCCCCGGCCAGCGAGCCGCAAAGCTGCACGAAGTCTCCGCGCCGCTCGTGGAAGCAGGCCTGACGAAAGCCGAAATCCGCCACTTCTCCAAAGAAGCCGGCCTCCCCACCTGGGACCGCCCCGCGGCGGCTTGTCTGAGCTCCAGAATCCCCTACGGCACCCCGGTGACAATCGAAAACGTGAAGCAGGTCGAACAAGGCGAAGAAGAAATGAAAGCCCTGGGCTTCCGCCAGTTCCGAACCAGATACCATGGAGAAATCGTAAGAATCGAAGTCTCTCCGGAAGAACTCCCGAAAGCCCTGACAGTAGAAATGGCCCAGGCCCTGACGAAAATCTTCAAGGCACTGGGCTACAAATACGTAACCCTGGACCTCGAAGGCTACCGCCAGGGCAGCCTCAACGAAGTTCTGAAGGTTTTATCTGCGTGAATCTGCGTTCATCTGCGGCCAATAACTAATCGCTAACCGTCATCGTCGGACCCGTAATCTGAGAAGCCTCATGCGCACGTTCCACCACAGCTTTCGCGAGCGGGTAGAACACGCCACCCTTAACATCTTCCGGCCCGGCCGCGGCCACGGGATGTCCGGTATCCCCGCCAATCCGCACCTGCGGATCGAGCGGCAGCGCTCCCAGGAAGTTGATCTTCATCGCCTCCGCCGTCCGCTGCCCGCCGCCGTTGCTGAACACGTCGATCCGTTCCTCGCAATGCGGGCATTGCAGGTAGCTCATGTTCTCCACCATCCCGAGCACCGGCACCTTCACCTGCTGGAACATCAGCACCGCCTTCCGCGCATCGTCGAGCGACACCTCCGAAGGCGTCGTCACCACGATCGCCCCAGTTACCGGCGCGGTCTGAATCAGCGACAACTGCACGTCGCCCGTACCCGGAGGCAGATCGATGATCAGATAATCCAGATCGCCCCAATCCACGCCGCGCAGGAACTGCTGAATCACGCTGTGCAGCATCGGTCCGCGCCACACCAGCGGCTTGTCGCCGGGATTCAGGAACCCCATCGACATCAGCGCCACGCCATAATTCTCGAGCGGCTGAATCCGCTCGCCCTTCCCGGTGGGTGTCGCATTCGTCCCCATCATCAGCGGCACGTTGGGGCCATACACATCGGCATCGAGCAGCCCGGTCTTATATCCCAGGTGCGCCAACGCAACCGCCAGATTCACCGAAACCGTCGTTTTCCCGACGCCTCCTTTGCCGCTTCCAATGGCAATCAAATTCTTTACGCCGGGGATGGGCAGCTTCGGCTGCCCCTGTTGTCCAGGACTCATGTACTCTCATCTTATCGAGAGAGGCGCACCGCTTGAGCAAACACGAGTACACAACGCACATCCGGTGGACGGGGAATCACGGAACCGGCACGTCCGAATACCGCGCCTACGGCCGCAATCACGAGATCACCGCGCCGAAGAAATCCGCGCCCATCGCCGGCTCCTCGGACCCGCACTTCCGCGGCGAAGCCGCCCGTTACAACCCGGAAGACTTGCTGATCGCGAGCCTCTCAGCCTGTCACATGCTCAGCTATCTGCACCTCTGCGCCATCAATGACGTCGTCGTCACCGCCTACGAAGACGAAGCGCTCGGCTCCATGCGAGAGAACAAGGACGGTTCCGGCGAATTCACCGAGGTTATGCTGCGCCCGCGCGTCACCATCACCGCGGCGTCTGACCGCACAAAAGCCATGGAACTGCACGAAGAAGCCGGGAAGCTCTGCTTTATCGCGCGCAGCGTCAACTTCCCCGTTCGTCATGAGCCAACAATTTCAAACGGTTAGAATGAGTTTTTAGGAGATTTCATTGCCCACCACAGACCCGCAGGCGCTTGAAAACCTGTGCATCAATACGATCCGTATCCTCTCGGCTGACGCCGTCCAGAACGCGAATTCCGGCCACCCCGGCATGCCCATGGGCGCCGC
>CAZWTH010000002.1:0-2050 GCA_964636715.1 uncultured Solibacteraceae bacterium
AATGAGTTTTTAGGAGATTTCATTGCCCACCACAGACCCGCAGGCGCTTGAAAACCTGTGCATCAATACGATCCGTATCCTCTCGGCTGACGCCGTCCAGAACGCGAATTCCGGCCACCCCGGCATGCCCATGGGCGCCGCGGCCATGGCCTACACCCTCTGGACGAAGCACATGAAGTACAACCCCCAGAATCCGAGCTGGGCGGATCGCGACCGCTTCCTGCTCTCGGCAGGTCACGGCTCCATGCTTCTGTACAGCCTGCTCTATCTCACGGGCTACGATCTCCCGCTCGCTCAGATCAAGCAATTCCGCCAGTGGGGCAGCATGACGCCGGGACACCCCGAGCGCGGCCACACGCCGGGCGTGGAAGTCGCCACCGGACCGCTGGGGCAGGGCTTCAGCAATGCCGTTGGCATGGCGATCGCCGAGCAGTGGCTCGCCGCCCGCTTCAACAAGCCGGGCCACACCATCGTTGACCACCACACCTACGGAATCTGCGGCGATGGCGACCTGATGGAAGGCATCACCAACGAAGCTGCCTCGCTCGCCGGCCATTTGCAACTTGGCAAGCTGATCTTCCTCTACGACCAGAACCGCATCACCCTCGCCGGCGGCACCGATCTTTGCTTTACCGAAGACGTTGGCAAGCGCTTCGAGGCGCTCGGCTGGCAGACCATCCACGTGGAGGACGGCAACAACACCGCCGCGGTGAGCAAGGCCATTGATGAAGCGAAGGCGGAAACGAAGAAGCCCACGCTGATCCTGGTTCGCACCCACATCGGCTTCGGCAGCCCGAAGAAGCACGACAATTTTTCCTCACACGGCAGTCCGCTCGGTGAAGACGAACTGCTGGCCACGAAGAAAGCGCTCGGCTGGCCGTCGGAAGAAAAGTTCTATCTCCCCGAAGAAGCCGTCGAATATTTCCGTCAGCAACTGAAGAAAGGCCTCAACGAACAGAAGGCATGGGAGTCACGCCTCAACGCTTATAAGGCCGCGTATCCCGCCGAAGCCGCGGAATTCGAAGCGTTCACGGCCGGCAAGCTCCCCGCCGATTTTGCGGCGGACGTGCCGAAGTGGAAGGTCGGCGACAAAGCCATCGCGACGCGCGTCGCGGGCGGGGAAGTCATCAACGCGCTGGCGAAACGCATCCACAATCTGATGGGCGGTTCGGCGGACCTCAATCCCTCCACCAACACGGCCCTCAAGGGCATGGGCGATTTTCAGCCTGAGGTGGAAGGCGCATCGAACATGGGCGCGGTTGGCGGCGGCTGGAATTACGCCGGACGGAACGTGGCTTTTGGCGTTCGCGAACACGCAATGGGCGCCGCGGTCAACGGCATGGCGGCCCACGGTGGTGTCCTGCCGTTCGGAGCGACGTTCCTTGTCTTCTCCGATTACATGAAGCCGGCCATTCGCCTCTCCGCGCTGAGCAAACTCAGGTCGCTCTGGGTGTTCACGCATGACAGCATCGGTGTTGGCGAAGACGGCCCCACGCACGAACCGATCGAGCAGATCGCCGGTCTCCGCGCAATCCCGTATCTCAATGTGATGCGCCCGGCCGATCCGACCGAAACGGCCGAGTGCTGGGTCTTCGCGGCTCAGCATGACGGACCTTCGCTCTTCGCGCTCACACGCCAGAACGTGCCGCATCTCGATCGCTCGACCGCCGTTGGCGATTCGACGAAGGGCGCTTACATCCTCTCTGAAGCCGAAGGCGGCAAGCCGGACCTGATCCTGATCGGCGCGGGCTCGGAAGTGCAGCTCTGCGTCGGCGCTCAGAAGAAGCTCAAAGACTATGGTGTGAAGGCCCGCGTGGTCAGCATGCCGTCCATGAATCTCTTCGAGGCACAGGACGAAAAATACCGCGAAAGCGTGTTACCCAAAGCAATCCGCGCCCGTGTTACGGTGGAAGCCGGCTCGACATTCGGATGGGACCGGTGGGCGGGTTCGGACGGCGTCATGATCGGCCTCGAACGCTTCGGCGCTTCGGCGCCCGGCGAAGAGATCATGCAGAAGCTGGGTTTCCGCGCTGAGAACGTCACGGCGGGG
>CAZWTH010000003.1:0-23570 GCA_964636715.1 uncultured Solibacteraceae bacterium
TCGCGCGGGATTCTTCGAGCTGGGGCAGAATCTGGGCGCGGTAGGAGCATCGGGGATCACGCTTTCAAAGAACGCCGCAATCACGAAACGGCTTTTGGAAGACGGCCATACGATCGCGAACCACACGTATTCGCATCGCGTGCTGCCGAAGCTGACCGAAGCGGACCGCACGAAGGAAATCGAATCGACAAACCAGATTCTCGAAAAGATTATGGGAGTGAAACCGCTGCTTTTCCGGCCGCCTTATGGCGCGCGGAATCAGGAGGTTTATAAGCAGATCACCGGCGAAGGCCTGCAGGACGTCCTGTGGACAATCGACTCCGAAGACTGGGCCGATCCGATTCCGGAATCGATCGCGATGCGCGTTCTGAAGCAGGTGAACGAATCCCATAAGGGCGTGATCCTGTTCCACGACATCCACAAGCAGAGCGTGCTCGCGCTGCCGATGGTGCTGGACGAACTGACCTCGCAGGAATATACGTTCCTCACTTTCGATGGCGCGAAGATGGTGAAGTCCACGCCGCCCGAGGGATCGGATCGCGCCGCGCTCGCGGCGGCGCCGGTCCATACGGTGGCCGGAGAGAAGTTGAATCCGTATCGCAAGAGCTGGGCGGTGATCATCGGCATTGACGATTACCAGAACTGGCCGAAACTGCGTTATGCCGTGAACGATGCGACGGCCATCGAACAGACGCTGGTTTCGAAGTTCGGTTTCAAGCCAGAGAATATTCGCAAGCTGATCAATCGCGATGCAACCCGCCAGCGCATCATGCAGGTGCTGGGCGATGAGCTCTCCGATACCGGAAATGTCTCGCACGATGACCGCGTGTTTTTCTTCTTCGCCGGCCATGGCGCCACGCGAACGGCCGCTGACGGACGGCAATCCGGCTACATTATTCCCGCGGACGCCGATGCGAACAACTACTATTCGACCGCGATCAGCATGACCGCGCTGCACGAGGCCGCCGATCTCATCCCCGCCAAGCACATCTATTTCGTGATGGATTCGTGCTACAGCGGCCTCGCTCTGACCCGCGGCGGCGGCGCGTTTTCCCGCGACCGCGGCTATCTGGATGAAGTGACGCGGCGCGATGCCCGGCAGATCCTCACCGCGGGCGGCGCCGACCAGATGGTTTCGGATGATGGCCCGGACGGGCATTCCGTTTTCACGTGGGCGCTGTTGCAGGGGCTGGACGGCAAAGCCGATCTCGATGGCAACGGCGTCATTACGGCGTCCGAGCTGGGCGCCTATGTGAGTCCGGTGGTGGCGGGGTTCTCCAGACAGACGCCGGCGATGGGAAATCTCATCGGCAGCGAGGGCGGTGAGTTCATTTTTGAATTGCAGCCCGAGGCGCTGACCTCGGCTTCGCGCCAGGATGATGGCAAAGCCACGGAACTCAACAAGCAGCTTGCAGGACTCGAAAATCAGATCGCCGCGAAGCAGGCGGAATTACTGAAGCTCCAGCAGAGCATTCAGGCGGAGACTGAGCGGCTAGCGGGACGCGCAACGCCGCCGCCCAGTGCGCCACCGGCGGCGCGCGCCTACGATTTCGACCGGCTCGGCCGCCAGTATTATCGCGAAAAGAAGCTGGACGACGCCGCGACGGCGTTTTCGAAAGCGGTCGCGCTCAAGCCGAACGATCCGGTGCTGCTCAACAATCTGGGCTTCGCCGAATATGAGCTGGGGAAATATAAGGATGCGGTGGGCTGGCTCGAAAAAACGCTGGTGGCGGATCCGAATCGCAAGGAAGCGCACGGTAACATCGCCTACGCTTACATGAAACTCGGCCGCAACGCCGACGCGAAGAAGCACTTCGAGCGATATCTGGAGCTGTACCCCAATTCCCCGAAAGCGGAGGAAATCAAAGCTCTGCTGCCGAGCCTCTGATTACACGTCGAGCCCGGCGGCGCGCATCAGATCGAGGGCGTTGCTGCGGGTGACAATGCCTTCGCGCATTTTGTAGTCGAAGACCAGACGGCCATTTTCCAGCCGGTCTTCGAAGTGAACATTCGCGGCGGCGGGTTCGAGTTGTTTTGCGACCGCGGCGAGCGAGAGGTCATGCGTGGTGGCGAGGCCGATCGCGCCCCGGGCCAGGAGAGCTCGCACGATTCCTTCGGCCCCGGTCGCGCGGTCATGCGAATTGGTGCCGTGCAGAAGTTCGTCCAGAAGGAAAAGCGCGGGACGAGGCAATTCCAGGATCGCCTTGATCCGCAGAATTTCCGCCATGAAACGCGACTGGCCCTCTTCGAGCGAATCGCTGGTCCGAATGGAGGCGCCGACCGAGAGTTTCGAGAGCTTCAGGCTCCGCGCCCGCACCGGCCCGCCCGCAAGCGCCAGCACCGCATTCACTCCCACGGCGCGCAGCAGCGTGCTCTTGCCGGACATGTTCGATCCACTGACGACAAACAGCTGAACCGGCGGGACCAGGCGAACGTCATTGCGAACGGTGCGTTCGTCCGCCAGCAGTGGATGGCCGAGAGCCTCCGCATCGAATACAGGGGGACCTTCCGCAAGCTGGGGCAGGACGTCGTCCGGATGCTCATATCCGTAGTTGGCGAGTGATGAAAGCGCTTCGATTTCGGCGATGGCGTCGAGCCACACCGGAATCAGCGCGCCGTTCTCCGCGCGCCAGGCTTCGAGCGCCATTGCGAGTTGCGTCGTCCACAGCAGCGGCGGCCCGAAAACACGTACAAAGACGTTGTCGCGCGAATCGATCAGTTCCATCAGGCGGCGCAGCCGGGCGATTCGCTTCGATGCAGAATGACCGCTGGCGGTTCGAATGGCGCTGCCCAGTTCCTTCATGCGCGGCGACGCAAACGTCTGGCGTTCCAGCAGGCCGAGAATCTGCGACAGCAGATCCAGATCGTGCGCCGGTTCGTTAATCCCTCCAACGATTTTCAAAACGCGCAGCCGCACGCTGACCGCGATCAATCCGACAGTGGCGCCAAGCGCGACCACAGTCCGGGTAGCCGCAATGCCGACGAAGGCCGTGGAAAACCACCAGAGCAGCACCACTCCCATCCCGATCGAGAGCAGGAAGGACGCCCATCGCAACCGGGGCTCGAATGGCTGAACCGGCGCTGTAGCCCAGGATGTGAGCTGGTCTGGATTGACGCCGGTGCGGAAATCGCTGCCGAGTGTGGCGAGCTGTTCGCGAAGATCCACGAGCGGCCGGAGTTCCTCCAGCGCCTCGTGACGCTGGCGAAGCGTTTCGGTGTCCGCCGCGGCAAGCAGCCACGACGCCAGCCGCGCCTCCCCGGCGTGAGTCCGCGCTGTGGAAAGCAGCTCGAACAGACTGGCGCGGCCAAACAGGTCGAGATCGGTGGAATAAGGATGGTGTGGATTGATGAATCGTTCGCCCGATTCCCCACCGCCTTGCCAGCGGTTCTCGATTCGCGCCAGACCCCGTTCGAAAAACCCGATGGCGCGGCGCGCGAACTCCATTTCGCGCTCCAGCCTCGACTGCTTCCAGACGAGCGCGATAAACAAAGCCAGCGGAATGGCGACGAACCAGCCGGAGATTTGCCCGCGGAAAGTGAACCAGAGCGCCGCGGCGCCGATCGCGAACACAAGCAGCCGCACATTCCCGAGCCGCTGCCGGCGCGTTTCGAGAGAAGCCAGAGCCGAGGATCGTACCGTGAGACGTTCCCGATAGACATCCTGCGGCGGCGCGGCCATTAATGCCAGCTTATCGGACGTACTGAATCTGCCGGACTCAACTGCGTGTACTAAACTTGAATTTGCCCGCCTTTTGGGGGCGCGTAGCTCAGCTGGTTAGAGCGCCTGCTTCACACGCAGGAGGTCCGGGGTTCGAGTCCCTGCGCGCCCACCATTTAAGCCTTTTGTTTTCACAGAGACCGTTCGCTCGGAACGAATTCGGGGGGGGGCCGAAGTGTACCAAAAGTGGTCCAAAAGTCGGTCAGCGGGGCCACGGTGTACCAAAAATCCATCCGCATCGCGCCCCGATTTCGCATCACGCCAGGTCGGCCTCTGAGCTGCGTCCATCGCTGAAACTCTCCGTGTGCATCCGTCAGAGACGCTCGTTGCCAGTGCCCCAATCCGGGCAGGGTCGACGGCACTCTAGCCGCCGCTCGCTTTCAATAACGGGTTCTGGTTCCCCTCCGCCGCCGACGAACTTCGTTCTGGAACGGCGCAGTCACGCCAAAATGCTTGACGTGTACGAATGACCCTCTTCGAAGCCGAGCTCCTGTTTGGGCGTCGCACGGCCATATAGTCCGGGGCCGCGCTCTCGGACGCTGCCGAAAGGCTGCTCTCGGCTTGCTAAACTTCGCTCTAATGCGTCGTCGATGGCGAAAGCACGCGGCTCCGAAGGTATCACCAGCGGTGATGATGGCTGCTCTTGTTCTCATGTCTGCTCAGACACTTCCAGCTCAATCGACGATTAGCTACGCAAGTCAGACCTTCAACATGAGCCTCGGTCCCCGTTACCCACCAGTCACTCCGTCGTCAATCAAGGTGACTTTTTACCTTGGAAACATTCCCACAACATATACAGGGATAGTCGGCAGCATTGGCGGGGCAGGCGTTCCCAGAGTATTGGCATCGACGCTCAGTGTATTCGGCCAAACCTGTAACTCGGGAAGCAACATAGGCGCCATCTACTTAACCAACGGTTCCGTGTCCGACTGGAACGTCGGGATGGCGTGTTCCTTTCCCGATGGGGGATTCCTAACCGCATCGAGTATGGGCCCCGGTGTGGATCCCGATTCCTACGACCTCGCGCAATATCAAGTTGGTGGCGTCATGGAAGATGGAGAGATCCAGCCCGCTTCGGGCACGTGGGCGGTAGGTCTGCATCCATCATCAATTCAGATCACGCCGTCGACGTTACCGAGCGTGATCAACGGCCACCAGTACAGTACGACGCTTACTGCGACAGGCGGCGTTCCTCCGTATGCCTTTTTGGCATTCAGCACACTTCCTGCTGGTTTCTCGCTTAACGGGGGCGTGCTTAGTTCAACAGGGCTCGCTTCCTTAACCGCAGGTCAATCTTATCCGTTTGTTGTACAAGTTATCGATTCGGCGAACAATGTCGTGACGCCAACGCTGACGCTGACCGTGCAGTCCAGCCTTCAAATCACAACCACGAGTCTATCGAGCAGCGTAAGCGGTGCGGCATTTAGTACGACGCTCGCCGCGACTGGCGGCAGCGGAGCCGGCTACACATGGTCGATTGCATCAGGCTCTTTGCCGGGCGGATTCAGTTTGACGCCGGGGGGTGTGCTCAGCACGACTGGTACCCCACCAGCGGCAGCACAGACGTATACATTCACGGTGAGGGTCACGGACTCGGCCGGCAACAACACAACGCAGGCGCTCACCCTAGTCGTGCAGTCAGGAATTCAGATCACGCCGTTGACGCCTTCGAAGGCGACAAG
Source organism: uncultured Solibacteraceae bacterium (assembly GCA_964636715.1). Lineage (GTDB taxonomy): Bacteria > Acidobacteriota > Terriglobia > Bryobacterales > Bryobacteraceae > BOG-234. Next base: position 5,401 of record CAZWTH010000003.1, read on the forward strand.
CGGTCAGTCATATAGCACGACCTTTACGGCGACAGGTGGCAGCGGGGGCGGCTATATATGGTCTCTTGCTTCAGGAACACTGCCAGCCGGGTTCATGTTGACAACTGGAGGCGTGCTCAGCACGACCGGTACACCGGCGGCAACGGCGTTGACATACTCATTCACGGTGAAGGTGACGGACTCGACAGGCAACACAGCGACACAGGCGCTCACGCTGGTTGTGCAACCGGGAATCCAGATCACACCCACGACCCTTTCGAAGGCGACTAGCGGAGAGCCTTATAGCACGACGTTCACGGCGACCGGGGGCAGCGGGAATGGCTATATATGGTCTCTTGCCTCTGGTGTTCTGCCAAGCGGCTTCACATTGACGCCGGCAGGCACGCTTAGCACGACTGGAAACCCGGCAGCAGCGGTGCAGACTTATTCATTCACGGTGAAGGTGACGGATTCAGTGAGCAACACCGCAACGCAGGGGCTCACGTTTGTTGTGGAGGCGTCGGCGCTTCACATCACCCCTACGACACTTCCGAAAGCGACGAGCGGCCAACCGTACACTGCGGCGTTCACGGCGACGGGCGGCAGCGAAACCGGCTATACGTGGTCGATTTCCGCAGGCGCGCTACCCAGCGGCTTCACTTTGACCCCAGGCGGGGTGCTCAGTTCGACCGGCACTCCGGCGGCAACTGCGCAGCCGTATGATTTCACTGTAAATGTTACTGATTCGGCGGCAAATACTGCAACCCAATCGCTCACTTTGCTGGTGAATGCGGGGCTCAGCATCGTTCCAGCAACGCTTCCAAACGCTACCAGTGGGCAGAAGTACAACGTAGTATTTTCAGCCACAGGAGGGAGCGGGACAGGCTACACCTGGGCATCGTCGGCACTTCCGAGCGGCTTCGCGTTGAATGCTGGCGGCGTGCTCAGTTCGGCTGGGACGCCAGCGGCCCCAGCGCAGTCGTATGATTTCACTGTAAGTGTTACGGATTCGGCGGCAAACACCGCAAACCAATCGCTCTCTTTGCTGATTCAACCGCCGCTTCTAGTCGCGACGAACGCTCTTCCCATCGCAACCGCAGGAGTCGCTTACCAGGCAGACTTGCTCGCGACCGGCGGAAGCGGCACAGGCTACTCGTGGTCTCTTTCCCCAGGAAGTATTCTGCCGGTAGGGTTTTCGTTCAGTGCCACCGGCGTTCTGACTTCGACCGACAATCCTGCAGAGCCGCCGGGAACATACAGTATTGGCGTTGCCGTTACTGACTCCTCACGCGATATAGCCTCTGGACAGCTAGCGCTCGTTGTGAAGCCGTTCGACTGGCATGCGCTCGCGGTCATTTATGCAACGCTCGCTTTGGCGTCGCACGTAGCGCGTCCGGGTTGCGCAGTACTTGCTGCGGACCCTGTACTCATCCCACTCATTCCCTTTTGCGAAGCGTTTCTGGACTTCTCCGAAGGCGAATATGAAAGTCAGTCTGAGTATTATCAAGAACTAGCCGTTGACCCGCCGGACCCGAATTTTACCGTCATAGCGGTTCCCGCAGCGCCAGCGATGCCACTCCCGGCTGCTGATCCGAACGTTTCCGCGACGCTAACCAATGCCGCGAATGCAGTGTTTCAGAATGGGGGGCAGACAATCAGCCTAATTCAGGCAATCATCACTTCGGTGAACCGGGCATCCGGGGCACTTCAGGCTAACAACGCCATCTGGCAGCAGCGTCAGAACCAAATGGCCGAATCATATCTGGCGCAGCTTGCAGTTCTCATCAGTCGCCGTTCGAGATTGCAGGCGGCGCTTCAAAATGTCTGGCTCGCTGAAGGACTGCCCCAGATTTCCGTTTCGTCGGCGGACATTGCCGCCTACCAGGAAACCTTGAGAGCGAGCGGATTTCCGCTCGTAACCTTACAGCTCTTCGCGACGCTCGGGCTTAGCGCCCAGGATGTTTCAGCCTTAACCGAGAGTCTCGTGGCTCTGGATCCGGCTCAATCGGCGGCACTTGGATCGTTTCCCGCCAACCTGAGCAGCCCACCAGTTGTAGCGGCATTGAATAGTGCCGTACAGGGAACGGCTGCCTCTGGAAGCGGCGCGACGTGTGCTCAAGTCGATCTGATAAAGGCATCGTTTGGAACCAGGACGGGCAGTTCAACATATATTATGCAGGCTGATCTCAATGGGGATGGAACGGTGGACGTTATTGATCTTGCCATTGCTGCGAAAGCGCTCTCCGTCGGGACGATTTGCCAATGAAGAACCACTCGATTTGGTTCCGAACCGCGATTTGGTTCCGAACCGCGACGGGCGGCGGGAGGTGGTTGATCGCCGCCGGAGTATTTCTGACGCCGTTTACGGTCCTTGCCGGAACGGTCAGCGTTGCGGCGCCGACTAGCCAACTGAAGCCAGGCGCGACGTTGGCAGTTGATATCGACGTCAATGGCATTGCAGATCTCTATGCGATTCAGTTTGACCTCTCGTTCGATCCGATGGTATTGTCAGCGGTGTCAGCAACGGAAGGCGCGGTACTTTCGACGGCCGGAACCACCGTTTTTGTCCTTAGCGGGATCGACAATATTGGCGGCACCATTACTGGAACTGCGGATACCTTAGTAGGGGCGGCTCAGGGTTCCACAAGCAGTGGCGTAATAGCCCACATAAACCTCACTGCGCTTCGCGCGGGCTCCAGCACATTGACACTGCGGAACCTCATCCTGCTGGATTCGACGCTATCCAGGATTGCGTCGGTGACCGTACAAAATAGCAGCATATCGGTCGGCCCCGCAGCACTTGGCGTTCCGTCAATTAACCCCGGCGGCATTGTTCCGATTTATAGCTCGGCGACAACGATTCAGCCTGGCTCATGGATTTCCATTTACGGCAACAATTTGGCGACCGGGACGAGTGTCTGGAATGGTGATTTCCCCACTTCGCTTGGAGGGGTGACAGTATCAATTGATTCAAAGCTCGCTTACTTGTGGCTTGTGAGCCCGACGCAGATCAACCTGCAGGCGCCGAGCGACACGGCGACAGGAACCGTAGATGTGACCGTAGCGACCAGTGGAGGTAATGCGGCGTCAACTGTCACGCTTGGACAGTACGCGCCGTCCTTCAGTCTTCTTAACAGCAAGTATCCGGCGGCGATTGTAGTGACGCCGGGACAACCCGGCAACAGTGGGGCCGGATATGACATCATTGGACCGTCTGGTGCGTTCTCTTATCCTTCCCGCCCGGTACGGGAGGGAGAAACGGTGTTGCTTTATGGCGTCGGATTCGGGCCGACGAGTCTGCCAGTACCAGCCGGACAGGTGTATTCGGGGGCAGCACCGTGTGTTGTATTGCCGCAAGTTACTATTGGGGGAGTACGCGCAACGGTAAATTTCGCCGGCATAATTGAAGCCGGCCTGTATCAGCTTAATGTGGTGGTGCCTCCAAATGCCGGTAGCGGCGACTCGCTGTTACAAGCAACCGCTGGGGGCGCGGCAACACCCAACAATATCTTCCTCACGCTTCAGTAGCCTGGCACTCAAAGCTCCAAGATAGGGGTTATTAGTCGCGATTGGATCTTGGGCGTCGAGCTTCCCGTTTCACCTGAAGCATCATCTGCAAGAACTTCCCGAATCGCCGCAACCCCTCGCCGCTCCGCGCCGTGCGGCATTGGCGGCCTGTCGCGTGCCTGCAGGCGCGAAAAATGGCAAAACGCGCCAACAGGCGAGGTTTCAATAACCCAGATCCGGCCGTTCCCGCCACAACGTCGAATGTTCCCCTGAGCTATCAGGCGGAGCACCCTCGTCCGCCCGCCCGTTGGAGAAATAATACAGCGCGATCGACCTGCGCCACAAATCAGGCGGCCCAACAATCAACTCCGGCTGGCCATGATATGAATCGCTGGTTGTCGAAAACAAAACCGTCCGGTTAAACACCGGCAGTACTCGTTTCACACAGCCCTTCATCTCCCTGTCCCAAAGTTCCAGCCAGCCGCCATTTTCTTCACTCCAGCCTTCATTCAGGTAGACGAGCAGGTTCAATCTGCGATCCAGCTTGAAAAACGGATGCTTATTGTAATCGGCATGGACGGCAAGCTTGCCGCCGCACGCGGTAGCGTGCAGCCCTCCGCCAAACATATAGGGGTCCGGCATCAGCCCCCACATATTGGTGACCTTCTCGAGGGTTTTCAGGAATGACGGGCTGGCGAGATCGCTGAAATAGCCCCGCGTATACGGCCCGAATTTCGTCTTCCAGGTAGACGCTGTTTTGCTCCTGACATAGGTCCCATCGTCATGCGTCTCACTATGCTGGTCTTCCAGTGGCCATTCTTTCAGCACGAGATGAAGAGCTTCCGGATTGAAAAGACCGTCCATGACGAAATTCGGATAGGGATCGGCGTTTCGATAGTCCTGGTATGCCTCCAGCCGCTCGATGGCGTCAGGCGCGAACAACGGAATATCTTTCGGGAGGCCTTGTGGTGAAGCGAATTCCCTTAACCGTTTCAGCATGCTCAGTCCTTGCTCCCGGGTCGACAGTCCAAATTTCTCTTTTCGATTCTAGCCTGCATGGTTCGGCCCGGGCGCTACCCCGATCGGTGTAAGCTGGTTGAAGAAAAAGATGATACACGAGGATTTCGCCCGCAAAACTCCGGCGCGGACACCCGGAGATCGGACCTTCGGTCTGATGGTTGGGGCGGCTCTCTCGGTAATGGGTCTCGCGCCGCTGCTCCGGCATCACCCTGTCCGCTGGTGGACGTTACTCGCGGGCGCGATGTTTTTGGCGGCCGCCCTCGTAATCCCGGCAATCCTCGCGCCGTTAAAACGCCCCTGGATGAGGTTCGGGCACATGGTAACTACAGTCCTTTCCCATGTCCTTGCGATCGCATTGCTGGTTGGCGCCTTTGCCCCAGCCCGCTTCCTTTTCTGGTTATCGCGAAAGAATCTCCTGGCGTTGCGGTGGGATCCCAAAGCCGATACCTACTGGGTGACCCGAAATCCAGCCGATGCCCCGGCTGCCGGCATGATGAATCAGTTCTGACAAGAGGAGCAACGCACTATTGTTCTTAGCAGAGTTCTGGGCATTTCTACGGGCCCGCCGCAAATTGTTTCTGCTGCCCCTGATCGGCCTCATCCTGATTTTTGGCGCTCTCATGCTGCTGGCTCAGACATCGGCCATAGCCCCGTTCATCTACACGTTTTTTTAGCGGGAGCGTCGGCCCATGCGCATCCTCGGGATTTCCGCGTTCTATCACGATAGCGCCGCCGCCTTGCTGCGTGATGGCGAGATCGTCGCCGCCGCGCAGGTAGAAAGGTTCACCAGAAAGAAACACGACTCGCGGTTCCCTTTCGAAGCCGTCCGCTACTGCCTCGCGGAAGAGGGCATCCGGCTGCAGGATCTCGACTCTGTCGTTTTCTACGACAAGCCCTTCCTGAAATTCGAGCGGCTCATCGAAACCTACATTGCATTCGCTCCCCGCGGCGCCCGTTCCTTCGCCATGGCGATCCCTCTGTGGGTACGGGAGAAGCTCTTTCAGAGAAAGCTCCTGACCGATGCGCTGGCGCAAATCGATGGCGGCGTACGGCCCGGCGTTCCCCTGCTCTTCAGCGAACACCACCTGAGCCACGCGGCCAGCGCGTTTTTCCCGTCGCCCTTTGAAGAAGCCGTGGTCCTCACGATGGATGGCGTCGGCGAATGGGCTACCACAACCGTGGCGCGAGGAAGCGGCAATCGCCTGGAGTTATTGCGGGAAATTCGCTTTCCCCATTCCATCGGTCTGTTGTACTCGGCTTTTACTTATTACCTCGGATTCAAAGTAAACTCGGGCGAATACAAATTGATGGGCCTGGCGCCTTATGGCGAGCCCCGTTTTAAGAAGGTCATCCGCGAGCGTCTGGTGGATGTCAAGCCGGACGGCTCCTTCCGTCTCAATCTCGATTATTTCGATTACTGCAGCGGGCTGACGATGACGAACCGCAGGTTTGAGGAGTTGTTCGGCGGCCCGCCCCGGCGGCCTGACGAGACGATCGAACAGCGGCATATGGATATAGCGGCGTCCATTCAGGCAGTGCTGGAAGATATCGTACTGGCTTTGACGCGCTCGCTGGCCAGGGAAACCGGAGCCCGGAATCTATGTCTGGCCGGCGGGGTTGCGCTGAACTGCGTAGCCAATGGCAAGGTCCTCCGTGATGGCAGCTTTGACCGGATCTGGATTCAGCCCGCCGCGGGCGATGCGGGAGGCGCCATCGGGGCCGCCATGGCCGCCTGGCATCTCCACCAGGATCGGCCCCGTCACGTCAACACGCAGGACGGCATGAAAGGCGCGTATCTCGGCCCCGCGTTCGAACAGGAAGAAATCGAGCGGCGGCTTGATGCCGCCGGCGCAAAGTTCCACGTCGTTGACGATCGCCGCTTAATTGAAATGGCCGCCGACGCCCTCGTTGATCAGAAGGCGCTCGGTTGGTTCCAGGGAAGAATGGAATTCGGACCTCGCGCCCTCGGAGCACGCTCCATTCTGGCCGACGCCCGTTCCAGCACCATGCAATCCGTACTGAACCAGAAAGTGAAGTTCCGCGAGTCGTTCCGTCCCTTCGCTCCCGCGGTGCTTCGCGAAAACCTGTCGGAGTGGTTTGAGCTGGATTGCGACAGCCCCTACATGCTTCTGGTGGCGGATGTGATCGCGGGGCGGCGCCGGAATATGGCCTCCGAACAGCAGGCGCTCTCCGGCATGGAAAAGTTGCGCATTCCGCGCTCCGATGTTCCAGCGGTTACCCACGTCGATTATTCCGCCCGTATCCAGACCGTGGACGCCGGTACGAACCCCCGCTTCCATGCGCTGATCTCCAGATTCAGGGAGCGGACGGGATGTCCCATGGTTGTCAATACAAGTTTCAATGTGCGGGGGGAGCCGATCGTTTGCACTCCCGAAGACGCCTTCCGCTGTTTCGTGGGCACGGACATAGAAGCGCTGGCCGTCGGCAACTGTTTTCTCTGGAAGGACCAACAGGACGCCGCACTCAGGCGCAATTACTCTCATGAGTTCGAACTCGATTGACATGCGCTCCCTGAGGGTTACTCCATGACGAAAGCACAGAAACTGGCCGGGCTGCTCATGCTCACCTTCGTACCGGCGTGCGCGCTGTTTGTCGCGTTTGACTATTTTGCGTCTTACGATATGCCGGAGCCAGGCACAGTCCGGCCGCCTCAGGCCGAGTACGTTGAGTTCGACCCGCTCCAGATGTGGCGCCTCCGCCCCGGTTATTCCAGCGGGGAGATCCGCATATCGCCGGAAGGTTTTCGCACGCCCCTCCCACAGCCGTCGGAAGAAGCCAGACTGGTTTTCCTGATCGGAGGTTCCTCGGTCTTTGGAGTCGGTATGCCGGAACAGAAAACGGTGGCGTACTTTTTGCAGCAACTGGCGGATCGATTCCAGCCGGAGAAGCGTTTCCGGTTCATCAACGCGGGGGTGACCGGTTATTATTCGACCCAGGAGCTGATTCATCTGGAGCGTCACGTCCTTTCGCGCAAGCCGGCTATGGTGATTGCGCTCACGGGCCGCAATGACGCTTTTTATGGGCTCCACCCGAATTTCAAATCGGACGCGATACCCTACATCGGTTACCTGCGTGAGCAGATGGGAGCGCTTGATCCATACTATTCTTCGCTGACTGCGCCATCATCGCCCTTGCATGCCGTCAACTGGCTGCGCGCGCATCGGAACAGCCTGCCGTTCGATTGGCTCCATGACTTCGAATCGGCGCCTCTCACCTACAAGCCGGCGGCGACCGAAGTATTTTTGCGCAATGAGAATTCGATCCACGCGCTGCTGGCGGCTCAGGGAACCGATTTCCATCTCTTTCTTCAACCCACTATCCGATTTCCGGCGCGCGCGCTGGCCAATGAAGAGAAGGGCATGGTGCAGGACTTCTATCTCACGGCGCTGGACGCCGCTTACGCACAATTGGCCCGCGACTGCGCCGCCCGGCTGCCTTCGCAATGGTTCCACGGATTCGCAACCCTCACGAGCGAGCCGGGGCAGCGATTCATCGATAACGTTCACTTCAATGAGACGGGAGCCCGGGAGGTCGCGCGCTCGATTTACGATCGCATCTTCGCAACTACGCCGGCTGCTGGCCGTTAACAGGAAAAACGCGCCCCGATATAATGGCAACTTGCGCATGCAGCTAACGATCGTTACCCGGAGCGATCTCCGCTCGAACATCACCTGCTGGCCCGGCGTCGGGCTCCGGCATAGAGCATGACGAAAGAACAGATTCGCCGCGGGATTGAAGAACTCAGTCCCTGGTTTTATCGCTTCGAATTCGGGGACGGGCTCGAAACCGCGTCCGCCGTTCCTGAAGGCGTTGTCGTCACTTTTGAAAGCCGGCGCCTGATGATGGATCGCGCGGTGACCGCCCACTTCGGCGAACGCCTGCGGGAGATCGAGTGCCTCGATATCGGATGCCATGAAGGCTTCTATTCGCTGGCGATGTCACGCCGCGGCGTGAAGAAGGTAGCGGCTGTGGATGCCCGGCCGGAGAATCTGCGGCGCGCGCGGTTTGTGGCGGATGCGATGGGGATCGACAATATCCAGTATTCGCTCGGCCGGGTGGAGACGTTGGTCGCGGACCTGGGCCGCACATTTCCCCTGACGCTGTTTCTGGGCCTTCTGTATCACGTGGAAGATCCGATGCACTGTCTGCGCCAGGTGGCGGCGGTAACGGAAGAGATGTGCGTGATCGAAACGCAGGTCGTGGATGAAGTGGAAGGCTTCACGGAGTGGGGTTGGCACGAGTGGACGCGGCCTTACCAGGGCATTATCGCGGTAATCGATGAGGCGGGTGAGTTCGATGCCGGCAATCGCGAGACGGGCGTAGGTCCGATGGCAACGTGCCCATCGCCCAAAGCGCTTCTCTATATGTTGAAGCGGGCGGGCTTCCGCCGCGCGGAAATTCTGCCGCCGCATCCGGGCGCCTATGAGCAGCACGCCCGCGGCAAACGCGTGGTCTGCGCGGCCTACAAGTAATGACGTAAGGACGCCTGCTGGCTGCGATTCGCCCCCGGGATTCGCGTCGGCGCGAATGTACCGGCAAGATCAGCGTCCCTGAAGATACGTCTCCAACACGCCTGTCTGAGAAGTCCTGTAGGCGATACACGCGTTGATCTGCTCGAGTGCCTGCTTCTCCGCACGCGCTGCCGCGGGCAAAGAATGCGCCTTGAAAAATTCCTGAATATCCTCCCGCGATGCGGGGTCGCAGAACGAGGCAAGCGCGGCGGCCGTTCTTGAGGCGCCGCCGAAAACGGTGAGCTTCGGCTCGAGGTCCGCCCAGTTCTTTTTGACAAACGCCCACGCCTGGGCATTGATGTGAGGATTATTCAGAAAGCGTCCCAGATAAATTGCCGTGTCCTGATTGCGCAGAGCGAACGCGTTCTGCAGGCCGCGATCGACGAGGTCCGGAGCTCTGAAGAAACCGAGCGAATACAGATATCGGTTGTGGTCTTCCGGAGAAGCCGCCTTCTCCGCGGCCCCCGACAGAGCGTCGAATAGCTTCGCATCGCCATTTTCCGCCGCAACGCGGATAATCGCGTCCGAAAGTGCGGGATCGAGCGCCTGCCCTCCGCTGAGCGAAGCATCCAGCGCGGATCGCGCACTCCGGATGACCTCTGGATCGCGGCCGGAAATTCCCAATGCCAAAATCAACTGCGACCGCAGTTCGCGGCGCTGATCGGAATCCGAAGGCTGCGTTACAAATCCGACCTGCCGGTAAAGCGGGCCGAGCAAGTTGCGAACGAACCCCTCGTATTTTGCGCGGTTGTTCTCCGTGGTCAGGTAATTTCCGATCGTCAGCAAGCGCGTATCGACGGTCGTGAGCGCTTCGGAAGACATCTCGGCGCCGAAGCCACTCGCCAGCGTCAGATAGTCGGAAACGGTCTGCCGTCCGGTACGAACCAGCGCCCATTCATCGTCCATCAACCGAATGCGCTCGGGCGCCGTGAGCGCTGTTTGCAGTTGCGGAGCGAGCGCCGCCAGCATCTCCGAAGAATAGGCAGTCCTGTAGTAGCCGCGGGCGCCGGAGTTGAGAAAAATCCACGAGGAGCAGCCGGGCAGCGTAATCGTATCTTCTGGTTTACCGATGACCGCGCAACTGTTCGCGCCCGCCGTTTTTGCGCAGACGGGAATCTGCCAGCGCGCGGAAGGATCGGCGGGTTTACTTCCGTCGGCGATGAAGCGCTCCTGGGTCAGTGAAACCCGTGTGACCGTTTTTTCCGTGTCGCAGGCGGCCGCGGCGGTCAGAACAGGGACGCCCGGCTGATTCACGAAATCACGCATGATGCGATCGACTGGCTTGCCCGATGCGCTCGCGATGGCGGCCCAGAAATCGGGCGCGGTGGCATTGCTCCACTCGTGCTTCTGCAGGTAATCGTTAATACCTTTGCGGAAGACCTCCGGCGTCACATAGCTTTCGATCATGCGAAGAACGGCCGCGCCTTTCTGATAGGCAATGGCATCGAAAGCGGCGTCGATTTCCGCCGGCGTGTCCGCCGCCGCATGGATCGCGCGGGTTGCGCGCAGCGAATCCGTCGTCAGCGCCCGCACGCTTTCGAGCGTCTCCTCCGACGTCATGTCCCATTCCGGATGAAGGGCGGCCAGCGGTTTCGTAGCCATCCACGTCGCAAAGCCTTCATTGAGCCAGACGTCGTCCCACCATTTCATTGTGACCAGATCGCCGAACCACTGGTGGGCCATTTCATGCGCGAGGACTGAGGCAATAGTCCGCCGCGTCGCGATGGAGGCGCCTTTGGTGTCAGCCAGAAGATCGACCTCGCGGTAGAAAATCGCGGCCGTATTTTCCATGGCGCCAGCCGCGAAATCCGGTATGGCGAGAACATCCAGCTTGCCCCACGGCCACTTGATCGCGTAGTAATTGTCGTAGAACTTCAAAATCTGCTCCGCGGAATCCAGCGCGATCGCAGCCATCTGACTTTTGCCCGGAGTGGCGCAGACACGCACCGGCACATTGTCCGATCTTCCGCTCAGGCACTCAAAATCGCCGACTGCCATGGCAACCAGGTAGGACGACATTTTCGGAGATGGCGAGAAGACAATCGTGTGACGGCCCGCGCCGGGCCCCGGCGTGTCCGACACGATATGGCCGTTGGAGATAGCGGTGTCTGATTTATCCACCACCAGAGTGATGGAATAAGTCGCCTTGAAGGCAGGCTCGTCGAACGATGGAAAAGCGCGGCGCGCGTCGGTGGCTTCGAACTGCGTGACCGCGTAATTACGCGTCTTCGTCTTACTCAGATAGAAACCGCGGAGTTTGTTGTTGAGAATGCCGCTATAGGAAATGTGAATGTCATGAGCGCCCCTTGCAAGCGGACGTGGAACCGTCAACGTTGCGGTCTCGTTCCGATCATTGACCGTTACAGCCGCCTTTTCCGCTCCAATAGTTACATCGTGAAAAACAATTTCAGCGGCGTTCAGCACGATGGCCGCTGTGGGCTCGTTGAGCTGGACGCGAATCGTTTCCGTTCCGTCGAATCTGGCATTGGCAAGATCGACCGTGAACTTCAGGTCGTAGTTTTCGGGAGTTACGGTTGTCGGGAGCCTCTGGGCGAATGACAGACTAGCGACAAGGAAAATCAGCGTGCCCCATTTCGACATATATCGGATCACTATAGTGAATATCTGGCGGCGCCGCAACAGGGTGGGCCACAATGCCGGACGCGGTGTACCGCAGGCAGGACTTTGGTCGGCCTCCCCCGGCTTCCATCCCGTTCGCTGCTCAAATGGAGTTACAGACTCAGCGCATACGCGCAATCCAGTCCAAAGCCTCCGCGGGATCTCGCGCTACCCGCACCAGATCCCGATTGTCCGGTCGCACGAATTTTTCTCTCATCGCACGGTCCAGAAATCCGAGCAGCGAATCAAAGTAGCCACCGGTGTTGACCAGGATGCACGGCCTCGAATGAATCTTTAGCTGCGCCCAGGTCACAATCTCGAAGAACTCATCGAGCGTTCCATAACCGCCCGGCAACGCCACAAATGCATCCGACAGGGACGCCATCAGCGCCTTGCGCTCGTGCATGCTCCCCACCAGGTGCAATTTCGTAAGATCCCGATGAGCGATCTCGCGCTCCTGCAGATTCCTGGGCAGTACGCCGATCACCTCCGCCCCACCGGCCAGCGCCGCATCGGCGGCAGCGCCCATCAACCCGACGGAGGTTCCTCCATAAACAAGGCCCCACCCTCTGCGCGCGATTTGCTCGCCGAGCGTTTTCGCGGCGGCCAGATACTTCGGATCTCCTCCCACACTCGACCCGCAGAATGCGCAAATGCGGACGCCACCTGACTCGGCCATGAAAGCTCAGGATACCCATTCGGCCGTGCGGAAGCTGGCTTTGTCATTTGCCTCTCAACGGAGGTTGAAGTGCTTGTCCGTCCCGAGATACCCTTTTGCGATTTTCATTCATCATTCAAAGTGAGGTGATGCAGTGTCGGAATTAACAAAGCAGAGCCGTGATGCCGGAATCCCCGCCGTGATCGGACAGGGAACGATCATCATCGGCAGCATTCACAGCGGCCAGGATCTGATTCTGGATGGCGAACTGGAAGGCGAACTCGACGTTGAAAACCGCAGCCTGACGATCGGGCCGCACGGAAAAGTGACAGCGAACGCGAAAGCGCGCGAGGTAGACATCCAGGGAAATATGACCGGCAACATCGAGTCGTCTGGAAAAACCTGCATACGCTCATCCGGCAGTCTGGTGGGCGACGTGGTGACGGGCGGCATCGTGATTGAAAACGGCGCCGTCTTCAAAGGAAACCTCGAGATCCTGGCGCGGCCGAATCACGGCATGGAGGTGAAGAACGGTTCGGAGGTGAAGCATGGCGAATGAGTCCCTGATCAGAAACGAGGAACTGGTCGACGGACGTTATCCGATAGGGGCTGAGATCAGCCGCCTGGGCCGCAGCACGGTTTACGAAACAGAGCATGGCAACGATCACGCGCCTGCCGTCATCAAAGTCCGGGAACGCTATGAGTCGGAGGGCGAAGCCCCGGCGGATCGCTGGCGCAGCGCGAAGGAACTGGCGCACCCGAATCTGCTGAAGATTTATGACGTGGGGTCATCGACTCTGCATGATGTTCCCGTGACCTGGGCGGTCATGGAGCAGCCCGATGAATCGCTTGAAGGAGTTCTCGCGTCGCGTCCGCTCACCACGGAGGAGACGCGCGAGATTCTGAAGTCCGTGGGGGCGGCGCTGCGCCACCTGCACGAGCATGGATTCACGCATTCGTGCCTGTCTCCCTCAAACGTCCTGGCTGTTGGAGACCAGATCAAGCTTTCCAGCGACAGCGTGATCCGCATTGATGGCGACCGCGTGTCCGCTGAGGAAGACATGCGCGCGGTCGGAACACTCATCGTTCAGGTCCTGACCCAGAGAGTGCCGAATGGCCATCTGCCAGGAGACATCCCCGAGCCGTTCCGTGAGATTGCGCAGGGCTGCCTCGATCCCGAGCCGGCCACAAGATGGACTGCCGCGCAGGTACTCGCACGGCTGAAAAAGCCGGATATCGTGTACCCTCTTCCGACGCACCAGCTGCACGTGCAAACGAACCCCGCAATTGAAAAAAAGATTCATATCGTCGAGCCGCAGGTCGAAGCGCCGCGCGAAAAGGAAGCACGCGAGGATGAATCGCACGGCGAAACCAGTTCCGTGAAAAATATCCCGTACTGGATTTATGCAGCCCTCGTCGCATTGCTTCTCGTCGTGGTGATCGCGGCCGTGCTGCGGAAGAGCGCTCCGGTCGAACGCGCCCGGACTCCGGCGAATGTCGCACAGCAGACTCCGGCGCCATCCAGAGCCAGCGAAACACAGTTTCCCCCGGCCCCGGCTCCTTCTGTTACCTCAGCGAGCCAGCAGAGCTCGGCTGGGTGGTCCGTCATCGTCGCGGCGTATGCTTCGCGCGAAGCGGCCGAGAAACGAATGCGTACGATGGCTGCGAGGTGGCCGCGGTTCAACCCGGCCGTCCTCGAACCCGCGACGGGAAGGACGCACTTCATCGTTGTGCTGGGGCACAATCTTTCCCAGGACGAGGCCGACGCGCTGCGTAAGCGGGCCGTGGCGGCCGGTTTTCCGCGTGACACCTACATCAAAAATCTGATGTAGCTCCCTGCGGGGCGGCAACCGTGGGGCATGTACGCGCCGTTCGCGAAGAACCCTGCCACCTCGACTGAGCGCTCGGGTACTTTAGTGCCAAGTCTATCCCCCTGATCTCAGGTACAATACGTTCTTATGAAACGTGCAGCCGCTATTCTTGTTCCGGCGCTCCTTGCGCCTGCGCTCTGCCTCGCTGCCAGCCCGTTCGCAGGCCGCTGGGATTTCACCGTACCGACCCAGAACGGAAACAATAACGCGTACTGGCTCGGGATCTCTGAAAAGGGCGGCGCGCTGGATGTCTGGTTCCAGCCCTCGGGCGGTAACGTCATTCAAATCAAAGATTTTAAGAACGAAGGCTCGCATCTGAGCGTCACCGTCGCCGCTGCTACCGCCACGCGTCCCGCCACTACCTGGGAACTCGACGCCGCAGGTGGCAAACTGACCGGTTCTATCAAGAGCGGCACCACTTCGACGTCCGTTACCGGCGTCCCCGCCCCCGAACTGAAGCGCGCCGAACCCAAAGCCTGGACCACGCCCGTCGCGCTTTTCAACGGCAAAGACCTGACCGGCTGGCAGCCCATCGGTAATGTAGCGAACAACCACTGGATCGTTCAGGATGGGCTTCTCGTCAACCAGGCCCAAGGCGCGAACCTGCGCTCCAAAGACACCTACACGGATTTCAAGGTTCATTTCGAAGTGAACTGCCCCGATCTGGCGAACAGCGGCTTCTATCTGCGCGGCCGCTATGAAATGCAGCTGGAATATGAGCGCGCCGGCAGCGAACCGCCGGAGCGCGGCATGGGCGCCATCTACGGCCGCATTGCCCCGGCAGTCACGTCGCCGCGCACGCCCGGCGCGTGGGAATCGTTCGACATCGAACTCGTGGGCCGCACCGTCACTATTTCGCGCAATGGCGTTCTGACTATCGACCACAAGGAAATTGAAGGCATCACGGGCGGAGCTCTCGATGCTCACGAAGGCGAACCCGGTCCTTTCTACATTCAGGGCGATCACACGGGCGGATTGAAGTTCCGGAACATCACGGTTTCTGTCCCGAAGAAGTGAGCGGGAAATTCAGGCGGGCATGACGACGAAGAGCACGGAGGGTACGGGCGCAGGCAGCGCTTCGCCCGGCGGTACAACCGCAGGCGCGGCGGCCGCTAAAGCTGTATCCGTGAAGACGCCCGTGTCCAAAACCGATGCAAAGGCAGCTCCTGTCAAAGCCGGGGGCGCCAAAACCGCGGCTAAGACTCGCGCCGCAAAGAAGCCGAAACTCAGCCACCTCACTCCGTGTAACAAGTGCGGCGGAGAGATCTTCCGTTCCTCCTTCCGTAATTTCGGCGAAGTGATTGTCAGCCCGCTTTTCCTGCCGTTCCGCTGCTCACGCTGCGGATGGCGGCAGTTCCGCTCCAGCTTTTCCCGCGTCCGCGATAAGAGCAATTACCGCCGCGCTACCACCGATCAGTAGCCCCTTTCCGCATTCGTACTCTTCCGCAGGATCTTTATATCCTGCGGCCGCTATTCTTTATCACAAACAAATTTACTTAGCAAATTTTTTATGTTAGAATTATCACATATGTGAGGACGCTCACATGAGGGAGTTACAGGAACTCTTTCCGAACGTAAGGGGCACATGGTGAAAACGATTTCGTCAGATGGGGTTTCGATTGATTACACAGCGGAGAGGGTGGGGGTGCGTGTTCGCCGCGACGCATGCCGCCCGATCATCCTGGAGCGGGGCCGCTGGAATGAATACGGCGTGCCTTATGCGCTGCCAGTCAAAGAGCGGGAACTGACCGCCAGCAAGACTGGATTTTCCACTCTGGGGTCGAATCTCGCCCGCGTGGAGGAATCCGCAGTCGGCGATGCCCGCCAGGCGGAACTTCGCAACCTCCTCACCGGCAAGATCCCGTTCGATAACGTCGCCGCCGCCGCGTAGCAGCACACGCCGGCCTGTCTGCTACACTAAATCTTTCATGGCCACCCGGACCACCTCTGGCGCATTCGGGCATCACCACCACCATCGCTCCACAAGTGCGCGGGTGCCGGCCTGAATTGATTCAAGCTTAAATGAAAGGACGCCCGCCGCAAGCCAACGGCGGGCTTTTTTCTTGCCCGGGCCCCGCGGAAGGGGCCGCCAGGCAGCGGCGGCGCAAACAAAATGACGAAACTCGTCTTTGGAAAACTAGACGGATTGCTCCCGGCCATCGTTCAGGACGCCACTTCGCACCGCGTCCTGATGCTCGGCTTCATGAATGAAGACGCCTGGCGTAAAACGCTCGAAACCGGCAGCGTCACCTTCTACAGCCGCACCCGCAACAAGCTCTGGATGAAAGGCGAAACCTCCGGCAATCGCCTGGTCGTGAAGGAAATCTTCAACGATTGCGACAACGACACGCTGCTGATCACGGTCGACGCCATCGGGCCCGGCGTCTGCCACGCCGGTTACGAAAGCTGCTTCTACCGCAAGCTGGAAAACGGCGAATGGGTGGAAAGCGAAAAGCCCACCTATGACCCTAACGCTGTTTACGGAGGAGGCCGCTAATGAAGAAACTCAAACTCGGCATCCCCAAGGGCAGCCTGGAAAACGCCACCGTCGATCTGTTCCGCCGCGCCGGTTTTAACATCAGCACCAGTTCGCGCTCCTATTTCCCTACCATCGATGACCCCGACGTGGAATGCATGCTGATCCGCGCACAGGAAATGGCGCGTTACGTGGAGGACGGCATCCTCGACGCCGGCCTCACCGGTCTCGACTGGGTTTCCGAAGTCGGCGCCGATATCGTCGCCGTCGCGGATCTGATCTACGCGAAGCAGAGTTTCGGCAAGGTCCGCTGGGTGCTCGCCGCGCCGGAAGACAGCAATATTCGTTCGGTGAAGGACCTCGAAGGCAAGACCATCGCGACCGAACTCGTCGCCACCACGAAGCGCTATCTCGAAAAGAACGGCGTCAAGGCGAAGGTCGAGTTCAGTTGGGGAGCCACGGAAGTCAAGCCGCCGGTTCTGGCCGATGCCATTGTCGAAGTCACCGAAACCGGTTCTTCGCTGCGCGCGAACAAGCTTCGCATCGTCGAAACCGTGCTCGAATCGAACACACAGCTCATCGCCAATAAAACCTCCTGGCAGGACGAATGGAAGCGCACGAAACTTCAGGATCTGAAGCTCCTGCTCGATGGCGCGATCGCCGCGCTCGGGAAAGTTGGCCTGATGCTGAACGTGCATAAGACCAATCTCGAGGCCGTGCTCGGCGTTCTGCCCGCCCTCAAGCGGCCCACCGTCTCTCATCTGAGCGACGGCGAATGGCTCGCCGTCAACACGATACTCGACGAATCCACCGTGCGGCTCATCATTCCGCGCCTGAAGCAGGCGGGAGCCGAAGGTATCGTCGAATACCCGCTGAACAAGATCGTGATGTAAGTATGATCCGGATCCTGACATCGAAAGACGTGAACCGCGTTCTGGCGCGGCGATCGGCGCGTCTGGCCGATGCCGAAGGCGTGGTGCGGCCGATTCTGGACGCCGTGCGGAAATATGGCGACAAGGCGCTCCTCGAATACGCGCGGAAATTCGATGGCCTGACGGCGAAATCCGTCCGTGTTTCGGAATCCGATCTGCGCGCGGCTGCGAAACGTCTTTCGCCGGAATTCCGCAAGGCCGTCGATGTCGCTTCCGCCAACGTGCGCCGCTATGCGGAGAAGCAATTGCCAAAGGATTCCTCCGGCTCATTCGGCGCGGGTCATCAGCTTGGTCAGATTGTGCGCCCACTCGATACGATCGGCGCCTACATTCCGGCGGGCCGCTATCCGCTGCCTTCCACGCTGATTATGACGGCCGTGCCGGCGCTCGTCGCTGGCGTCACGAATGTCTGCGTCGCCTGCCCGAAGCCTGTTGACGAAGTCTATGGCGTTGCGCATGATCTCGGCCTCCGCCAGGTGTTCCGTATGGGCGGCGCGCAGGCAATCGCCGCGTTCGCGTTCGGCACGAAGACTGTACCGCGCGCCGATCGAATCGTCGGCCCAGGCAATATCTACG
>CAZWTH010000004.1:0-4846 GCA_964636715.1 uncultured Solibacteraceae bacterium
CAGACGAACGCGGCGGCCATCGCATCGCCGGCGCCAATGGGAGACAACGCCTCGACGCGAGGCGGCACGGCTTCCCAGGTTCCATCGTTGTTGCAGGCGAGCGCGCCGCGGCTGCCCATCGACAGGATCGCAGTATCGGGGCCCATGTCATGCAGACGCCGCACGGCTTCCAGCGACTGCGTACGTGTGAGGATCGCGCGGCCTAACAAACGCTCGGCTTCGGGCTGATTCGGCGTGATGACCGTCGGCTTCGCTTCCAATCCATGCAGCAGCGCGTCGCCATCCGTATCGAGCAGCGTCTTCACGTTGTGCTTCTTGGCGATTTGAATCAAGTCCGCGTAAATATCGCTTGGCACGCCGGGCTGCAGGCTGCCGCACAGCATGATCCAGTCGGCTTTCTTCAGACGCGCTTCAACGAGTTCTCGCACGGCCTTCACTTCTTTTTCTTCCAGCGGCGCACCGTGTTCATTGAGTTTCGCTGTCAGTCCCTGCTGATCGGAGATCGTCAGATTGACGCGGCCTTCGTTCTTCACGCGCACTGCTTCGTACGGAAAACTCATTTTCGAGAGGTAGGATTCCATACGCTTGCCGACCTCGCCGCCGCTGGTCAACAGTGCGAGCGTCTTGCCACCGAACTCGTGAATCACCTGCGATGCATTCACGCCCCGCCCACCCGCGGCCTCGCTGCGTCCGAGGATGTAACCGCGGTCCTCGAACACAAGTTTGTCCACAGTCATGGTGCGATCGATGGCGGGATTGATGGTGAGAGTGAGGATCACGCTACCATAGTGTAACGTCATTGTTTGACGTTCCGCCTTGCGAAATCACCCACAATTCACCGCGTATCTCGCGCTGATTTGCGTGTGTTTTTTCTGGGGCACGACCTATCTCGGAGTGCGTGTCGCACTCGACTCCATGGGTCCCGGCGACATCGCCTGCATCCGCAATTTCATCTCGGGTGGATTGATTCTGATGTGGGCCAAGCTGAGCGGACAAGCACTCCCGAGAGGCCGCGATTTGTGGCGCACGGGGCTCTATGGCGCGCTCACGATTGCGATCGGCAATAGCGCGATTCCGATGGCAGAGATCTGGACTCCTACTGGGCTTGCATCGCTCTTCGTCGCGACAGCGCCGTTTCAATACGCTGGCGTGGATGCGCTGCTTCCCGGAGGCCACAAAATGAATCGGCCGACGGTGGTCGGATTGACGGTCGGCTTTCTCGGCGTGTTGGTGCTGGTCGCGCCTCCGACGATGGAGTTGTTGAAAACGGGTCAGCTCGCGTCGGGCGGAGGCATCGTGCTGGGCTTCGTTATCCTCCAGGTCAGCGGGATCTGTTGGGCGCTGGGCTCGCTGCTGCAGCGCAATCTGCGTCTGCGCGCGAATCCGTTCGTGATTTCGGGCGTCCAGCAGGTGGCCGCGGCGATCGCCGCAATTCCGCTGGCAGTGTTTGAGCCGCAGGCGTTTCATGCGACCCAACAGGGGATGCTCGCGGTGCTGTATCTGGCGATTTTCGGCGGCATCATCGGCTACGGCTGCTACATGCTGTCTCTGAGCGCGTTGCCGCTGCCGATCGTCTCGATTTACACGTATGTGAATCCGGCGGTCGCAGTATTTTTGGGATGGCTGGTGCTGGGCGAGCACTTCGGTGGACTCGAAGCGATCGCGATGGGCGTGATTTTTCTGGGGATCTGGATGGTCCGGCGCGCGTCAGCACCCAAGTCTTCAGCGGCGGTCAAGTAACTTCGCGCCGACGGCCCCGCCCAAGGCGGGCGGCACTGTGGAGGTGAGGAACATCCCGATCACCATCAGACCGATGCCGAGCGGGCTGAACAGCAACTGCGTCAGTTGACGAACTTCGGCTTCGGGGAGCGCGGATCGTTTAGCGATTTCGTCGCGCAACTGATCGAGGTAGCTGGGCTCGAGCGCGACAGTCATGGTGAGGCTCAGCAGAGCCAGAACGAAGAGAAATATTCCCGTAATCCAACCAAGCCGGGCGCCATTCGCCATCGACAGGCCTTGTCCGCTGCCACGTTTGTATACCCACACGGCCAGCACTCCGCCGAGGATCATGCCGATCAGTCCAAAAGCGCCGAGGGGGGCGGAAACGAAAAAGGCCGCGGTGCCGCCGAGCAACGCTGCGCGCACGGCGAGCCGATTACGCAAATTGATCGGTGCGGGCTGAGACGGTGGCGCTGCTACCGGCGTTTCGACGACGGTTATGGGAACTACGTGCTCGTCTTCTTCGCGGACCGGTTCTTCGCGCTGCGGCTTGCCGCATTTATGACAGAACCGGGCATCCTCTGGAAGACGTGCGCCGCACGTACAAAACTCAGGCACGTCTTCAGTGTGCCACGTTATTCTGAGACTTGCGCATGTCTCTCAACCTACTTGTTTTGTCCGATCCCAAGGCTTCCTGGCTGAAACTGCTCGACCGTTTGGAACCCGGCGTCGACGTCACCATTACGAATGATGAGGTGGAGGTGCGCGCCAAAGCTCCCGACGCGCACGTCATTTTGAACGGAACATTCACACCTCGCATGCTGAGCATCGCGGCCCCGATCGCGACGAAGATGCAGTGGATGCATTCGCTGTGGACGGGCGTCGATAACGTGATGTCGCCCGAAGTGATCGCGAGCGAGGTGCCGCTGACGAACGGACGCGGCGTGTTTCGGGTGTCGCTGGCGGAATGGACCATCGGCGCGATGCTGCACTTCTCTTATCAGATGCGCCGGATGATCCGGCAGCAGGAAGGCAGTGTGTGGGAGACGTTCACGACGGAAGAGATTCAGGGGCGGACGCTGGGTGTGGTTGGGTACGGCGGCATCGGCCGCGCGACCGCCGAGCGGGCTCGGGCGTTTGGGATGAAGGTGCTCGCGCTGCGTCGCCGTCCAGAGTTGTTCGAAGGCGATCCGCTGGTGGATCAGACGTTCGATCACGTGCACATCAACGAACTGATGGCGGCGAGCGATTACGTGATGGTGGCGGCTCCGCTGACGCCGGAGACGCGCGGGCTGATCGGGGCGGCGCAGATCGCGGCGATGAAGCCGAACTCCGTCATCATTAACGTTGGCCGTGGGGCAATCATCGATGAGCCGGCTTTGATTGAGGCGTTGGAGAATAACCGGATTCGCGGGGCGGCGCTGGACGTATTCACGGTGGAGCCGCTGCCTCCGGGGCATGCGCTCTATCGGCTGAAGAATGTGTTGCTGTCGCCGCACACGGCGGATCACGTGCAGGATTTCGTGCATCTCGCCGCCGAGTGTTTCCTCGAAAACATGAAGCTGTTCCGCGCGGGGCAGCCATTGCAGAATATCGTCGACAAGCGGGCGGGCTACTGATGGCCGCGGTCACCTTCGACGATATCCGAGCTGCATCTGAGCGCATCCGCCCGATCGCGAAGCGCACGCCGGTGATGCGGTCGCGCGGCTTCGATGCTGAGGCGGGCGTGACCGCGTTCCTGAAGTGCGAAAACTTTCAGACGGGCGGAGCATTCAAGATTCGGGGGGCGTCGAATTTTCTGCGGTCGATTCCAAAGGCGGATTTGCCGCGGGGTGTGGTCGCGTATTCGTCGGGGAATCACGCGCAGGCGGTGGCGATCGCGGCTCGGGATCTGGGTGTGAAGGCGACGCTGGTGATGCCGACGGATGCGCCAAAGTCGAAGCTGGAAGCGACGCGGGCGCAGGGCGCCGAGATCGTGATTTACGACCGGTTCACAGAGGATCGGGCGGCGATCGGGGCGCGGATTTCGAAGGAGACGGGCGCGACGCTGGTGCCGCCGTTCGATCACCCGTGGATTGTTGCGGGTCAGGGGACGACGGCGTTGGAGCTGCTCGAAGTAGTGCCGGATCTGGATGCGATCGTGGTGCCGATCGGCGGCGGGGGGCTGATGTCGGGGTGCTCGATCGCGGCGAAGGCGATGAAGCCGGGGATTCGCGTGATCGGGGTGGAACCGGCGACGGCGAACGATGCGGCGTTGTCGCTGGCGGCGGGGAAGCGGGTGGAGATCGCGCCTCCGGACACAATCGCGGACGGACTTCGGGTGCCACAGTTGGGCGAACTGACGTTTTCGATCATCCGGGAAAACGTCGAGCGGGTGGTGCTGGTGACGGATGACGAGATTCGCGCGGCGGTGAAATGGCTGCTATTACGCGCAAAAATCCTGGTCGAGCCGAGTGGCGCGGCGACCGCGGCCGCCGCAATGTTCCGCAAGCTGCCAGCGGAATTGAAGCGGGTTGGCCTCGTTTTGTCCGGCGGCAACGTCGATTTTGAAGTCTTGGCTTCTTTTTAAGTCAAATTCCTTTCGAGAGCGCTCTCTAGCTCAGTTTTTACTTTCCTGGCGAAAGGCCGGTCCTGTACCGGCGGACATCCATCGCGCGCACGCCTCCTACGGCCTTCCCGGGATACCACAGCAGGCGGAAACGACCCCTCCGATGGAAGAGCGATCGAATTCCTTTCGTTCGAAGGATAGAGGACTGCGTATCCGGCAGATAGGGGGACGTGACGCTAACTGGGCGAAACTAAAGGAGATATCGGATGAATTTTTCGTGACACCCATCGAAATCTGATGGTTGTCACACAACTGACATGACATCTTTATGCTCCTGCATTGTGCAGTTGTAACACTGTCAACGTGAAAAACGCGTTACTTTTCCTATGTCTGGGTGCGGCTTTGTTCGCTCAAACCGACAAGGCCAGAATCAGCGGCACGGTCGTGGACACGTCCGGAGCCCTTGTACCAAAGGTTGAGATCAAGGCCGTCGATGTCAAGAACGGCGAGGAGCGGAATGTTCAAACCAGCGACCAGGGCCTTTATGTCCTGGCCAATCTGACTCCGGGAACCTACAAT
>CAZWTH010000005.1:0-6678 GCA_964636715.1 uncultured Solibacteraceae bacterium
TCTCGGTAGTGGGCACGGCCGCGCGGAAGGTTGCAACTTCCTCATTCAAATTGCGATAGCGGAAGGGCTCCACGGCCTCGCGCCGCGCCAGCGCGTCCAGCGCCTCCAGCGAAACCGCCCGCCCGGTGACCGGATCCACCGGGCCCGCGACTGTAATTTCCACCTGATAGTCGTGCCCGTGCCCGAACGGGTTGTTGCATTTGCCGTAAATCGCGCGGTTCTCGGCGTCGCTCAGCCCCGGCGCGTGCAGCCGGTGCGCGGCCGTAAAGCTGTATCGCCGCGAGAGATAGACGGTCATTTCTCGCCCCGGTATTCCACCGCCAGATCGTCCGTCTCCTGCACCCGCACGGAATAGAGCCGCGCCCGCCCGGTGGCGTCGATATCTTTCTCAATCCGTGACCAGATATCCACGGCGATGTTCTCCACCGTCGGCACTTTGTTCTCGAACGCCGCCACCTCGCGATTCAGCAGCCGGTGATCGTAAACCGAAAGCACGCGCTCTTCGAGCAGATCCTTCAACCGCTTCAGATCGAGGATCATCCCGGTCACCGGGTCCGGCTCGCCTTCAATCGCCACGTCCACAATGTAGTTATGGCCGTGGCTCTGCGGATTCGCCGCCGCCCCGTAGATCCGCCGGTTTTCCTCCTCGGACAACTGCGGCGACCGGCAAATGTGCGACGCCGAAAACTCCACTTTCTTCGAAATGATCAACCCGCGCTCAGCGCCCCCAATCCACTAGAATTATAGAAGAGGCGGTTTCTACAAAAGGAATGAAAGCTGATCGTATTCTCCCGGTCGCGCTCGCGCTGATGATGGTGGCGTTTTGCGGCGCTCTCTATCATTCGCTTCACGAAGTGGTCGTGAACGCCGGCGACACCGCTCCCAATTTCTCCATTACCGCCGATTCCGGACGCACCTACACCGCGCGCGACTTCGGCGGCAAACTGCTGCTCCTGAATTTCTGGGCCACGTGGTGCGGCACCTGCCTCGACGAAATTCCCGCGCTCAACGAAATGACCCGCGAACTCGCGCCGAA
Source organism: uncultured Solibacteraceae bacterium (assembly GCA_964636715.1). GTDB lineage: Bacteria > Acidobacteriota > Terriglobia > Bryobacterales > Bryobacteraceae > BOG-234. The sequence goes on from CAZWTH010000005.1 coordinate 1,037, forward strand.
AGGACTCGTGGTGCTCGGCGTCAGCGTCGATAAGGACGAGAACGCCTACAAGAACTTTCTGAAGCGCTTCCCGCTCTCTTATCAGACCGCGCGCGATCCCGACGAGAGAATCAATCTCTCCTACGGCACCATCCAGTATCCGGAACGCTATCTGATCGATCAGAACGGCAAGGTAGTCGAGAAGTTTATCTCCTCCCAGCCGTGGAATTCGCCGCAGATGATCCAGCATGTCGAATCCATGCTCTGACGCCGCGGCGGTCCGGTATTCCGTTCCGGATAACGTGCGCGCCCGCCTCCGCGAAATTGTCGGTGAAAACGGCCTTCTCGAACGCTCGCAGGATCTCGCGCTCTATGAATATGACGGCAGCGTGGACAAGTCGCGTCCCGAAGTCGTCGTTTTCCCGAAAAGCACCCAGGAAGTTTCGAGTATCGTCAAGCTCGCCGCGGAGCACCGCATTCCGCTCGTCGGACGCGGAGCAGGCACGGGCCTGAGCGGCGGCGCGATTCCCCGCGTGGGCGGCATCATGATCGGCTTCGCCCGCATGAACCGCATTCTGGATATCGATATCCCGAATGAGGGCGCCACGGTCGAGCCCGGCGTCGTCAATCTCGATATCTCCGTCGCCGTCGCGCCCTTCGGTTATTTCTACGCGCCCGATCCTTCCAGCCAGCGCGCGTGCACCATCGGCGGCAACGTCGCGGAAAATGCGGGCGGCCCGCACACGCTGGCATACGGCGTCACGACGAATCACATCCTCGGCCTCGAATACGTACTGCCGGATGGCAGTGTCCACACCACTTCAGCGGACGCCCCTGGCTACGATCTCATCGGCCTTCTCACCGGCTCTGAGGGGACCATGGCGCTCACCACGAAGATCGTGGTCCGGCTCATGCGCCAGCCCGAGCGCGTGAAAACCATCCTGGCCATCTGCAATGAGGCTGGCGACGCAGCCAATACGGTCGCCGAAATCACCGCGCGCGCCATCACGCCGGTCGCGGTCGAGATGCTCGACGGCGAGATGCTGCGCATGGTGGAAGACGCCACGCACGCCGGCTATCCGAAAGACGCCGCAGCAGTTCTGCTGATCGAACTCGAAGGCCTGGTCGAAGCGGTCGAAGAACAGACGGAGCAAATCCGCGCCGCCTGTGAGAAGTGTGGCGTGCGCGAGGTTCGCGTCGCTCGCAGCGCGGAAGAGCGCGATCTTCTCTGGAAAGGCCGCAAGAACGCGTTCGGCGCCGTAGGCCGTGTGAGTCCCTCCTATTACGTGCAGGATGGCGTGGTGCCGAGGACTCAGGTGGCGCCCACATTGCGTCACATCGCGGAAGTTTCGGCGAAGTACGGTCTCGGCATCAGTAACATTTTCCACGCGGGCGATGGCAACATGCACCCCATCATTCTGTTCAATTCGCATGTGGAAGGCGAACTCGAAAAAGCGAAAGCCGCGGGAGAGGAAATCCTTGCCTGGTGCATCAACGCGGGCGGATCGATCACCGGTGAGCATGGCGTCGGCATGGAAAAAAACGAGATGATGCCAAAGCTCTTCACGCAGGAATCGCTCGATTGCATGCTGCGCCTCAAGCTCCTGTTCGACCCCGAAAATCGCCTCAATCCCGGCAAGGTTCTGCCCACCGGCTGCGGCTGTATGGAAATCCGCCAGCCCGCGCAAATGGTTGTTTAATAGGGCCCTGAACGTGCAATCGTTTGCGCGTATATGAACTTCAGGACTTTTCTTTTTATCTCTGCTCTACTCGCGCCATTTTCCGCATTTGCTCAATCACCGTTTCCCATTTCACTGGGCGTCAAAGGAGGCGTGGCGCTGACAGACGCGTTTGCCGATCGAACCTTTTCAGTCAGCGGCACAACCTCGCGCACGTACTCGGACCAACAGGATTTCATTGTCGGTCCAATGCTGGAAGTGCATCTGCCCATGGGCATTTCGGTGGAAGGCGATGCTCTCTACCGGCCCCTTCACCTCACATCGACGTTTGCCAATGTCGGTCACAATGCGACCGTCAATTCGTGGGAACTCCCTGTTCTGGTGAAATACCATCTGAAATTCCCGATCGTAAAGCCCTTCATCGAAGCCGGGCCTTCCTTCCGCCACGTCAGCGAATTCTCTGGCGATAGTCCGCATCTTTCCGCCAAAGGAGTCGCGGCGGGCGTCGGCGTGGAAGTGAAGGCGCTCTTCGTCCGCGTCGCCCCCGAATTCCGCTACACTCACTGGGGCTCCGATTCGAACGTCAGCACCTTCGCCAACTCTCATTCGAATCAGCTCGAATTCCTGCTCGGCATCTCGTTCTGACGGACCAGGGGGCGCTTACGCGCCCCGCCGCAAAGCTGTTTCCATGAGCCGCTCTTCAAGCAGCAGCCGCCGCAGCGTGCGCAGATCGTTCAGAATTCTCCTGCTTGACGTCATATGCCCCGAAAGCTTCGTCAGATGGAAGTGGACAAGCTGAAGCGCTTCCTTCCGCCGGGCCTCGGAGTGCCCGTTCACCTGGGCAATGTCGTTGCTGATTTCCTCCAGCGCTTCTTCCACCGCCTTCGCCAGCAGCGAAACATATTCGTGGGAGCTTTCGATGTTATCGAATGGAGTCGCGGGCTGATGTCTGGACATAACCCTCCAGTACCTGGTATCTTCTCACAAACCGGCATGGGCCGGGCGGGCGCCGCGGAGTGCCTTTAGTGCCGCGCTCTCATCAGTCTGCCCGCTCCGCCGCGCACTCGCAACCCATCATCGCGGCCTCCAAAGTATCGGGCATTCAGTTCGTCGCGGCCCATGTCTTCCATCTCACGGAATCCCCACCCGCTCATGAGCCCCACAAGCTCCCGAGGCCGGAAAAACAACTGGAACGGCTCGCCCAGAGCCGCCACTTTCTTCGAAAGATGATCCATCGCCATCCTCTCGAGGAAAGTGAGTTCAGCCCGGTCCACCGCGTAGTCGAACGTCACCCCGCCACCCGGCGGCAGCGACCCGATAAACCGCATCGTCGCTTCAAACGCCTCGGCAGTCAGATACATCGTGACGCCCAGCCACGAAAAATACGCCGGCTCGTCTTCGCGAAACCCCGCCGCCCGCAGCCCATCCGCCAGCGTCTGCGATTCGAAATCCACCGGCGCGAATGTCAGCGAATCCGGCGTCTCCATCCCGGCATTCGCCACCCGCTGCTTTTTCCAGTGCTGCGTCGCCGGAAAATCGACTTCGAACACCCGCAATTCCGGATACGGATTTCGCCACGCAAACGTGTCGAGTCCCGCCCCCAGCACAACGTATTGCCGTACGCCGCGATCCACCGCGCACCGCAGCTCATCCTCGGCATAACGGCTCCGCACCGCCATGAACGCCCGGAACGCCGCCGAAACGCTCCCCTCCGCTTTCGCCTCGGTCGCCGCCGCCGCATCCGGCCCAATGATCCGCATCGCAAACGGATCTTCGAACACCAGTGGGCGGTCGATCAGCTGATGCGCCGCCCGCCGCACCGCCACCCGCTGCGCCGTCCGGCTCGGCCTTCCTTCATTCATCGAATCGGCTCCGTCCCTGAACGAAAGGTTGTTAAAGCATCCTTTCGTAAGACTTTCGCTAACGAACGGATTTTGCGATATCCTTTCGCTACGACTTCGCCGCCAACTGCCGCAGCACGTAGGGCAGAATCCCGCCATTCCGGAAATACTCCGCTTCCTGCGGCGTATCCACGCGCGGAATTACCTCGAATTCCTTGTCCCCGGCCTTTACCTTCACCCGCGCGCCATTCTCCACGCCCGCACGTACCCCGGTGATCTCATAAACTTCCTTGCCGGTCAGCCCCAGCGAAGCCGCATTCTCACCCGGAGCGAACTGCAGCGGCAGCACGCCCATCCCCACCAGGTTCGTCCGGTGAATCCGCTCGAAGCTCTCCGCGATTACCGCCTTCACGCCCAGCAGCATCACGCCCTTCGCCGCCCAATCGCGCGACGATCCAGAGCCATACTCCTTGCCAGCAATAATCACCAGCGGCACGCCGTCCTGCTGATACTTCACCGATGCATCATAGATGAACATCTGCTCGCCGTCCGGCAGATGCACCGTATAACCGCCTTCCGTCCCCGGCGCAAGCTGATTCCGCAGCCGCACATTTGCCAGCGTCCCGCGCACCATCACTTCATGGTTTCCGCGCCGCGCCCCATACGAATTGAAATCCTTCGGCGAAACGCCGAGGCTCACCAGATACTGACCCGCCGGACTCGCCGCATTGAACGAACCCGCCGGCGAAATATGATCCGTCGTAATCGAATCGCCCAGCAGCGCCAGCACCCGCATGCCCTTCATGTCCGCAATCGGCGCCTTCGGATCGTTCATTGCATCGAAGTACGGCGGCCGCTTGATGTAGGTCGATTTCTCATCCCACGCGAATACATCTCCCGCCGGTACTGGCAGTTTCTGCCAGTTTTCATCGCCCTTGAACGCGTCGTCATAGGACGAACGGAACATGTCCGCATTCACCGTCGCGCGAATCGCCTCATCTACCTCTTCGGGCGTAGGCCAGATATCTTTCAGATAAACCGGCTTCCCGTCTGACCCATTACCCAGCGGATCGGAAGCCATATCGATATCCACCGTCCCCGCCAGCGCATACGCGACCACCAACGGAGGCGACGCAAGATAATTCGCCTTCACCTGCGGATTAATCCGCCCTTCGAAATTGCGGTTGCCGCTCAGCACCGCCGCCACCACCAGATCGTCCGCCTTCACCGCGGCCGATACCGGCTCCGGCAGCGGCCCGCTGTTTCCGATACAGGTCGTGCAGCCATACCCCACCAGATTGAACTTCAGCTTTTCAAGCGGCTCCATCAGCCCGGCCTTCGCCAGATAATCGAACACCACTTTCGATCCCGGCGCCAGGCTTGTCTTCACCCACGGCTTGCTCGTCAGCCCTTTCGCCACCGCCTTCTTCGCCAGCAGGCCCGCGCCCATCATCACCGAAGGATTCGACGTATTCGTGCAACTCGTAATCGCCGCGATCACCACCGCGCCGCTCGTCAACTCGCCCGACTTACCCGCAGGCGCATCCTTAAAAGCCGAATGGAAATTCGTCTTCACTTCAGGCAGCGTCAAACGATCCTGCGGACGCTTCGGTCCCGCCATCGACGGCACCACTGTCCCCAAATCCAATTCGAGGGATGAAGGAAACACTGGATCCGGCGACGCATCCGTCCGGAACAGCATCTGCTCCTTCGAATACGCTTCCACCACTTCCACCAGATGCGGATCGCGATTCGACGTCCGCAGATAGTCGAGCGTCCCATCGTCCACCGGGAAGAACCCGATCGTCGCGCCGTACTCCGGCGCCATGTTCGCAAGAGTCGCGCGATCGGCTACGCCCAGTCCGCTCAGCCCCGCGCCATAAAATTCAACGAACTTTCCGACCACGCCCTTTTTGCGCAGCATCTGCGTCACGGTCAGCACCAGATCGGTCGCCGTGCAGCCAGCCGCCAGCTTGCCGTAGAGCTTGAACCCAACCACTTCCGGCAGCAGCATCGAAATCGGCTGCCCCAGCATGCAGGCCTCGGCTTCAATTCCGCCCACGCCCCAACCAACCACGCCGAGCCCATTGATCATCGTCGTGTGAGAGTCGGTCCCCACAACGGTATCGGGATAAAGAGTCAT
>CAZWTH010000006.1:0-4875 GCA_964636715.1 uncultured Solibacteraceae bacterium
TTCCGCGTCCTGGGCCGCGGCGAGCTGCAGCTCGCCATCCTGATCGAAATGATGCGGCGGGAAGGTTTCGAACTGGCGGTCGGCAAGCCCGAAATCCTCACGCGCGAAATCGATGGCCAGACCGTGGAACCGCTCGAACACCTGGTGATCGATTGCCCGGAACTCTACATCGGCGTCGTCATCGAGAAACTCGGCAGCCGCAAAGGAAAGATGGGGAAAATGATCAACAACGGATCGGGCCGCGTGCGTCTCGAATTCCGCATTCCCTCTCGCGGCCTGATCGGCCTTCGCGGTGAAATTCTGACCGAAACCCGCGGTACCGCGATCCTCAACTCGCTCTTCGATGGCTACATCGAATGGCAGGGCGATATCCCGACGCGTCCCACCGGCTCCATGGTCGCCGACCGCGACGGTAAGGTCACTGGCAACGCCATTTTCAGCCTGCAGGAGCGCGGCGAAATTTTCGTCACGCCCGGCGTGCAGGTCTACGAAGGCATGATCATCGGCGAGAACGCCAAAACGGCGGACCTCAACGTCAACATCGTCAAGGAAAAGAAGCTGACCAACATGCGCGCGTCGTCCGCTGACGAGGCCATCCGCCTCATTCCGCCGCGCATCATGAGCCTCGAACAGGCGATCGAATTTGTGCGTGAGGACGAACTGGTGGAAGTCACGCCGAAATCGATCCGGCTGCGCAAGAAAATTCTCAAGGCCAACCAGCGCTGATTCGGGAGCGCTAAACTGTCAGCGTGACGCGGCGTTCTCTGATTGCGTGCAGCCTGGTCCTCGCGGAGCGCTGCCTTCGCGCGGCGGATTCCGAAATGCGGCTGACTCTGAAGCTGCCGAAAAAGCAATACCGGTCCGGAGAACCCATCCTCCTCGCCTGGAGTCTGGAAAACGTTGGACCGCGTCCGCTCAGCGTGATTGCTTACGAACTGGCGGGAGGGGGACGGCAGTTTTCCAGTTTGTCCCTGGAGGTCAGCGTTGGCGGCGGAGCCGCGCGGCCCGCTCCCACCGCTTTTCCCTCGTCCGCGGTTCGCCCCGTCTGGAAGCAACTCGCCTCTGGAGAAACGCTCGATCAGGACCTCGAACTGGATCGCTCACTTGCCCTGATGGTCCCGAAGCCGGTAGCCGGAAAGTACCACCTGACTGCCCAGTACTCTCTGCAAGCCACAACCTCTCCTGCTGGAGACGTTGCCTGGAACGGCCGAACCGCCCCCGCCACCATCGATTTCGAAATCCTCGCGTAGGAGCTCAGGTGTAGGAGTACTGTTGGTACCGTATTTCAATTGACTCCTTGATATAGCCCCGACTAACCTCTACTCTGGTCCATAAGACCCATGTGTCAGACATCACATTGGGCCAGGAGGAAGTAGTATGAAGAAGTTTTCTTTTGCGTTTGCGGCGGCCGCAATGAGCGTGGCGTGCGCGACGCAGGCCGGTGCTATGGGGCTGACTTTTGCGAGCGGCGTGTCGGACACCGCCAGCTCATCCATCGCATCCTGCTTCAGCCCATTTACCGCTCAGGTTTACCAGAACTGTGTGACGAAAGGGTTCGTTTCCGACAGCGTTGCCACCAATACCGACTACTTCATGAATCTGGATTCGTTCGGCGGCGGCGGTCAGGGCCTGGGCGAAGAGTCCTTCACCAGCGCCTTTTCCAATGCGCTGGGCTCGGGCTGGACGCTCAATCAGGGCGATATGAGCGTCATGGCGGGCATCACGATGACGGTTACCCAGTTCAGCACCGGGTCTTATGCCGCTGTCGGCGGCATCGGTCAGGGCTCGGCCCACGACATCACGGTGCAACTGAGCGGCACTAATACGCTCAGCCAGTCTCTCATTGACCAGCTTGTCTGGATTCAGGGTCTGGAAATCAACTATAAGCCGGGATCGAGCGCCGCGAACTTCTCCACCGCGACCAACTACAACACGCTCGACGACGCCACTTTCAACAGCTTTTCGGGCTGCTCCCCGATACCGTCCGGATCGCCCGCAAGCGTGCCACCCAGCGGATCGAATGGCTACTGCGATCCGATTTATCCCTTCCAGTACGGGAACCTTCAGTTTTATGACGCTCCCCTCGGACCCTGGCCCAATGGCTCGTTCCGCGGCATTGCGCTTCTGGCGACGATCGATACCGTGAATCACAGCGTCACCACTTACGGTGGCGTGAGCTACGGCTTCGACAACTCCGTGGCCCCGGAACCCGGTACCTGGGTGATGCTGCTGGCCGGCGTTGCCGCGATCTTTGTCGGACGCCGCCGCCTCACAGCGCGGGCCTGATCGCAAAAGGCAATTTCAAACAAAGAACGAAGGCGCCGGCTTGTACCGGCGCCTTTTGTGTTTGTGATAGCGTAAAAGTTCACCCACCAGAACTTGCCGCTGCCAGCGGCGCGAAGGAGAAACATCAGTGTCTCTGAGAATCAACGACGAAGCTCCCAATTTTACGGCCGAAACCACGCAGGGTCCCATCAACTTTCATGAATGGATTGGCGATGGCTGGGCTGTGCTCTTTTCCCACCCCAAAGATTTCACCCCCGTCTGCACCACCGAGCTCGGCTACATGGCCGGCCTCGAATCGGAGTTCGCAAAACGCAACGCGAAAATCCTGGGCCTGAGCGTGGACCCCGTCGAAAGTCACGGCAGATGGGCCAAAGACATTGAAGAAACACAGGGTCACGCCGTGAAGTATCCGATGATCGGCGATCCGGAACTCAAAGTTGCGAAACTCTATGAAATGCTCGGTGCGGACGCCGGCAACACCTCGGAAGGCCGCACGCCCGCCACGAATGCGACCGTTCGCAATGTGTTCCTCATCGGTCCGGATAAGAAGATCAAGCTGATTCTGATTTACCCGATGAACGTCGGCCGCAATTTCGATGAAGTTCTGCGCGCGCTCGACGCCCTCCAGCTCAGCGCGAAACATCAGGTCTCCACGCCCGCCAACTGGAAGCCGGGCGACGATGTTGTGGTGCCGGCTACCATGCCGGAGGATGTCACGAAGGAGAAGTTCCCCGGTGGGCTCAAGGTTCTCAAGCCGTACCTGCGGCTGGGCGCGCATCCCAAATAAGCTGACGCAGGAGCAATAAAGAGCAATAAAAAAGGGGAGCCCCGCGGCTCCCCTTTTTATTGAACTGATGACCGCTCACTGCGGTGGCGGTCCGCCGCGACGGCCGAACGGACCGGGACCGCCCGGGCGTCCGCCGGGACGTCCTGAACCGCCCTCCGGTCCACGCGGTCCGCGTCCCATTCCACGCCCGCCACTCTGAACGGTATACGTCGAAGGCACGGTAAACAGCGTTGCGCTGGGTTCGCCGGTTGAAATGTTGGTCAGCTCCATATCGGTGGCGCCGATGCGTGGATCGGTGCTCCTGATCTGCACCGGAATATGGAGATCGTTCGAGATCCAGGTGGTCCGCGTGTTCGTGATCGGCTGTGAGTTGCCAATCGCGCCCGCCGGAATGACCTCGGTGATCTGCGTCCCGGTCGCCTGCACGCCATTCACGGTCTGAGTGCCCAGAGGCGTCACCGTTTGAGTGGCGCCGTTCGGCAGAGTCCGTGTGCTGGCGGCCGGAGCCGGCGGCGTGGATGTCGAGTTGGGATTGCGCGCCGGCATTCTCGGCATACGGCTCTCGTACGCGATCATCGTTGACGAATCGAGCTCATACCGGAGTCCCGCAACCGGGTCGATGATTGTCGTCCTCGTGAAAGGCGCTTTGCCGGTCGATGCCGCGGGAGTAACGGTCTCGCTCGAATACGTGCGCCCCTGTCCATCGCGCGCGCGCTGCGTGGTGCGCGATGTGTTGACCGAGTTGCCGTCGGCGAACTTCTCCTGCGTGGCCAGTGTCTCGGTCCCGGAATAGGGAGCGCCCGTCACCACGCGGCCGCCCATCTCCATCCCGCGCCCGAACCCGGGACCGGGACCAAAGCCGCCGGGACCTCCAGGTCCGCGGCCCTGCGCAAACATCGCGGCCGCCGACAACAATATAACCGTTAGTTGCTTCTTCATAGGTTCTCCTCGATACCCCTGAAATCAGTAGCCCTGCGACGTCGATCCGGAAGTCTCGTCGTCATTCGAAAGCCGCACCGCCTGCGCCAGCCCATCCTGCCCCACCAGAACGTCGGCCTCTACCGTCCCATTCCAGCCCGGTTCCACCCGGACGCCCATCCTCACGAGTTGCGCCGGTTCCAGCTGGGTTCGCACAATTCCAAAAGTCTCGCCGGGCACCGGAGGCAGCGCGAAGGGCAGCTTGATAAATCCCTTTTCGCCTGCCTCTTCCGCCGGAGTAAAAGTCTCCTGCGGATACTCGCGCGGCGTGAATGACTGCGCCGCCGCCGATGGCGCCGCATCTTCATGCCGGCCGCCGATACCCCGAACTGTCACCACGCTGAGTACCACAACGGCCGCCGCGGACACAGCCCACATCCATCGCGCCTGCCGCACATGACGCCGATGCTGATCGAACTCGCGCATCAGCACCGCCTTTCCCCACTCGTGCCCTTCCGGAATGGCGGGAAGGCGCAGCGCGTTCAGATGATTGCTGAGATCCTCCTCCGCCTGCCACCGGCCGCGGCAGCTTTCGCAGGAGTCCACATGGGCGCTCAGACCGGCCGGCATTTCGCCGCCGCGCCGCGCGAGTTCCATTAGTTCCAGACGAGCCGATTCGCAATTCATCATTGACACCTACCCCGGCCTCTACCGCACCGCCACTTCACTGACCGCCTGGGCCCGCTTCAGCTTTGCCGCCAGCAGTCCCCTCGCCCGGTGCAGGCGCGAGCGCACCGTGCCGACCGGACATCCCATGACCCGCGCCGCTTCCTCGTAACTCATCTCTTCCAGATCGCACAGCGCCACCGCGTCCCGGTAGAGCA
>CAZWTH010000007.1:0-12988 GCA_964636715.1 uncultured Solibacteraceae bacterium
GTCATTGATACGCTGGAAGAGTTTGGCATCCGGTCGTATCGCGTGTCCGGTCTGGCTGGTGTGTGGACCGATCAGGGCGGCGCGGAGTCGAAGATCGCGGCGATTGGCGTTCATCTGAGCCGCTGGGTTTCGACGCATGGCTGGGCGCTGAATGTAACAACGGATTTGCGCTACTTCGACTACATTGTTCCGTGCGGATTGACGAAGCCGGTGACGTCGATGGAGCGGCTTGGAGTGCCGGCTGATCCGGAGGACGTGAAACGCGCGCTTGCGCGCCACTTCGGGCGGCTGTTCGAATTTGAGATGCGGGCCGAGATGCCCGAATTCACTGGAGCTTTGAGATGACAGACGTTGTGATGCCCCAGATGGGCGAAAGTATCGTCGAAGGAACGCTGACGAAGTGGGTGAAGAAGGTCGGGGAAAAGGTGAACGCGGATGAGCCGCTGTTCGAAATCTCGACCGATAAGGTGGATACCGAGATTCCGTCGCCGGCGTCGGGCGTGCTGACCGAGATTCTGGTGCAGGAAGGCCAGACGGTTCAGGTGAACGCTGTCGTCGCGAAGATCGATGACGGATCGGCCTCGGCTGCTCCAGCGCCCCCCGCGAAAGCGGAAGCCCCGAAGGCCGAGGCGCCAAAGAAGGAGCCGGATCCTGTTGCCCAGCCCGTGGCGGTGAAGAGCGAACCTGCGCCCGCAGCGCCTCCTCAGGCTGCTCCTGCTCCGGCTGCTGCTTCGACTCCCGCGGGTCCGCTGTCCCCGCTCGTTCGCCGGATAGCGCGTGAGAATAACATCGACCTGACGAAGGTTCGCGGCACGGGCGCCGGCGGACGGATCACGAAGGAAGATGTGGAAGGGTTCATGAAGGGCGGGGCTGCGGCGCCGGCGGCTGCTCCCGCCGCGGCTCCCGCTCCTGCGCCCACACCGAAATTCAGCTTTGACGGCGCGAAGACTCGCACCGAAGCGATGAGCACCATGCGGCAGAAGATTGCCGAGCACATGGTGATGAGCAAGCGCATTTCAGCGCATGTCACCACGGTGCACCGCGTCGATATGACGAAGGTCGCGAAGACGCGGGCGAAGCACAAGGACGCTTTTGCCGCGCGTCATGGAATGTCGCTGACGTTCCTGCCGTTCGTGACGCGCGCGGCTGCGCAGGCTCTGGCGGAATTCCCGATTTTCAATGCGTCGATTGACGGGACGAACATCGTTTATCACGCTGACGTGAATATCGGAATTGCGGTGGCGCTCGATGGCGGATTGATTGTGCCGGTCATCAAATCGGCGGATGAGAAGAACGTGACAGGGCTGCAGAAGTCGATTGTGGATCTGGCCGGCCGGGCGCGTTCGAAGCAGCTGAAGCCGGACGATATTTCGGGCGGGACATTCTCGATCACGAACTTCGGCAGCTTCGGCAGCGTTTTCGCGACGCCGGTCATTAATCAGCCGCAGGTGGCGATTCTCGGCGTTGGCGCCGTGGAGAAGGTGCCTGCGATTGTGGACGACATGATTGCGATCCGCTCGCAGGCTTTCCTCGCGCTTACGTTCGATCATCGGCTGATCGACGGCGCGCTGGCGGATCAGTTCACCGGACGGGTGAAGAAGATTCTCGAGAATTGGTCGGAAGAGATCGTCTAGCGTTTCGGCCGGCATCGCTCAATCGAAGAGCTGTCTATGCGTTTGTGCGCATGTGTGGTTGGCGTGTTTGTTATTCTCGGCACTCTGTCATGTACCAGATCGCCGGAGTCCCCCGCTACGGGGAATGAGAATGTTCCCGGACAATTTGAGGTCAGGGGCAGGACGTATATTCTCAGTCAGAAAGATCCGGGGATCATTCTGGACGACTCCGTCAGATACATGAGCGATGGAGGGTCGAGAACCTTCGATTTTGTCCACGAGACGGTCAATCGCCAACTATTCGCAGGGAGACAAGACCGATTCGATGTGCTTGGGACGGACGAGCGGCAGGAACTTCTGGATGTTGCCAACGGCGCGCTTACGTTTATCCATCGGATTGAAAAGGAGCGGTCGCTTTCAGCTCTCGACCAGAGTCATCGGCAAATTCTTGCCGCATTCGTGCGGTTTTCCCGCGGAACCAGGTAGTGCGCGCGAAATGATTCCGATGCGGCACGGTCGACTAACAGTTGAGATGGAATCAATTCGCCGCCGGCACAATGTGCAGGCGACGGTGTAGTTCAGCTTCGGCCAACTTCCTTTCGCGAACTCGCCCGTCGCGCAGAGTATCTGTAAGGGCGAGCAGTTCGTAGAACTTTTTGTCGCGCAGAGCGGCTGCGGGCGCAGTTTTGTAGAGTGGCGCCAGGGCGATGCCTCGTTGCTTTCCGTCCGGGTGGGGCCATACTGGAACGGGATCGCCGGTTCGCGTCATCAACTGCCGCAGTGGCGGCGCGCCGTATGAGGTGGCGACGCCACGGGTGAGTTCGCCCCGCTCAGCCGGGAATACATATCGAAGACCGTGGATCAGAAAAGACTCCATGGCCGCCAGATTCGGGCGCTCGTCAAGCATGGGGCCGTGCAACAGCCCACTCGCCTGGGCGCGCCTGAGGCTGGCGTGTACCTCAGAAGCACTCATTCCCAGCTCGGAAGCCAAGTGTGAGTATGGGGGACGACGCCCCCCGCCGGAGACGAGCTTAAGGAGTACGTATACATCCTGTGGCTTGAGGGCCATAACTTCATTGTACATTCGTGATTCGCGAATCGCGAACGCTGGTTTTCGCTGACCGCCAATGCAGCAACTCCGGGTGTATGCTGAAGGTGCCAATCCGAAAAACAAAGCAGGTCCGAAATGTTCTCTGTCATCACCGTTGTTCTGCTGGCTCTGATCGTCATTTTGCTGCTGGTTTTACTGCTGCGGCCGCGGCCGGTCGACGCGCGGGATGACATTGTGCGGTTGCGGCAGGGGATGGCTGATGAATCGCGCGCGCTGCGAGAGGAATTGGGCTCGGGCCTGCAGCGGTATGCCATGCAGACCGATCAGCGCGCCGAATCGCTGCGGACGGCGGTGACCTCGCAGATGGATTCGATCCGGACGGCGATGGATCAGAAGCTTGCGTCGATGCAGGCTGACAACGCGGCGAAGCTGGACCAGATGCGCCTGACGGTGGATGAAAAGCTACAATCCACGCTGGAGACGCGGCTCGGTGAATCGTTCCGGCTGGTGAGTGAGCGGCTGGAGCAGGTCCACAAGGGTCTTGGCGAAATGCAGAATCTGGCGGCGGGCGTTGGCGATCTGAAGCGCGTGCTTGGCAATGTTACGACTCGCGGCGCGTGGGGCGAGGTCCAGCTCGAAAACCTGCTGACCCAGATGCTCGCTCCCGGGCAATTCGAACGCAACGTCTCGCCGACCGGGATGGGAGAGCGCGTGGAGTTCGCGATCAAGCTGCCGGGGCAGGAAGCCGGTACTGTCTGGCTGCCGATCGATGCGAAATTTCCGGCGGAGGCCTACCAGCGTCTGGTTGCGGCTTCCGAACGCGGCGATGCGCCCGCGATCGAACTCTGCTCGAAGGAACTGGAGACAGTTGTCCGCGCCTGCGCGAAGACGTTCAGCACGAAGTATCTGGCCCCGCCTGCGACCACCGATTTCGGTATCCTGTTCCTCGCCACCGAAGGCCTCTATGCGGAAGTGCTGCGGCGGCCGGGGCTGGCGGAATCGATTCAGGAAACGTATCGCGTGGTGCTGGCCGGGCCCACCACTTTTGCCGCGTTGCTGAACAGTCTTCAGATGGGCTTCCGCACGCTCGCGATCCAGCAGCGTTCAGGCGAAGTCTGGAAAGTGCTCGGCGAAGTGAAGACGGAATTCGGCAAGTATTCGCAGGTGCTGGAAAATATCCGGCGGAAGCTGCATCAGGCGACCGAGACTGTGGAGGATGCGGCGGTGCGCACGCGCGCGATCGAAAAGCGTCTGCGCAAAGTCGATTCCGATGAGCAGGAGCCCGACAGCCTGTTTCAGTTGGCCGGATAGCAACTGAAGTTTGTGGCGTCATTCGTGTTGCCGGAGCCGCTGTATTTCGCCATCTTCGGATAAGGGCACAGCGGGCGCGTCATGTTCTTTCCTGTGCCGATGAAGTGTTCCGGCGCAACGCCTTTTTCGACCCAGCGATCGAGCGCGGTCAGCAGGTCACGTTCCGGATCGTCCTTTGCGACAGGCGCGCCGTTACCGAAGCTGTTCGGCCCGATTCCGCCGCCGCAGTGGCTCATGCCAGGCACGAGGAACAGGCGATAGAAATCGGCCACCTCACTCTTCGAAGGTCTGCGGCCGTCCGGATACTTCGACAGGAACGCACTGACAGCTTCGTAGTAATCGATGGAATCCTGCGCCGGAATCGCGGCGTCGCCCCAGCCGTGATACTGGATCAGCTTGCCGCCGCGGTCGCGGAACGAGCGCAAATCGGGATTTGTGGAATTGAGAGCGGCCGCCTTCTGATCGCCCCAGGCAACGTCCGTGTCGAAGTTGAGGGTACGGAAATCGGTTCTCCGGTTTTCATAGACGGCCTGGAGCCAGAACGTGTTCGCGAAGCCGAAAGCGGCTGGTTCGCCTCGCGGATTGCCGGGAATCAGCCAGTCAGACCAGGTCCCGGCGACGGCTTCCGTTCCCGGCGCGAACCCTGGATGGATCTTTGCGCCCGTGCGCGGATCGACCGGTCCTGAATAGATTTTTTCCAGCGCGGCGATCTGCGGAGCCGTGAGGCATTCCGGCGAATCGGCGCCCTTGCAGGTGATGGGCTTCAGATTGACATGGCAGGCGCGCGGATCTTCGATCAGTCCGTCTTTCACGCCATCGAGGGCGTCGCACTGCTCGACGGCGTTCTTCTGAATGACCGGCAATTTCGATTGCGGAATGGTTGACGCCGGGTCGTTCATCAGAGCTTGTTCAATCCAGAGGGCTGTGGCGAGAAGATGCGTCCAATTGTTGGCCGGCGCGCCCGCGACGATGCCATCGAAATCGTCGGCGAAGCGCTGGGCTTCCATGAGCGCCTCGCGGCCGCCATCCGAGCAGCCGAAAAAGTAATTGCGCGATGTGGTCTTGCCGTAGAACGCATTGATGATTGCGACCGATTGCAGCCGCGTCTCGTGCAGAGCCCGGTAGCCGAAGTCGATCAGCTTTTCGGGATGACCGACGGCCCAGTCGGCGCCGCCGCCTTCGTGGCCGTCATCGGTTCCGGCAACGGCGTAACCGCGGCGCAGGGGTTCGGCGAATGAGCCGAGCGGGAGACTGCCGGCCCAGCCGCCATTGCCTACCTGCTCATATTTGCCATTCCAGCCGGTGAGCGGCATCCAGAGTTCGAGCTTGATTTCTGAATCGCTGGTGGGACGCGAGGTGGCTTTGACGTCGCAGTGCGGAGGGATGTCCCTTGCCGCAGCCGTGGACGCAGCGCTCGTGACCGTGGTGTGAGGGAGTTTGAGGGCGGTGAGGCTTTCGCAGGTCTGCTGCGCCGCAGCCGGCCACGCGAGCAGCGCGGCCGCGGCGAAAACCAAACTGCTAGCTCTGGAGATGCTTATGGAAGAAGTCCACGGCGCGCTGCCACGCGAGTTTGGCGGCGTTTTCGTCATAACGCGGCGTGGTGTCGTTATGGAACCCATGGTTGACTCCTTCATAAACGTAGCGGGTGACGTCGACGCCAGCGCCTTTGAGCGCCTCTTCGAACGCCGGTCCGGCGCTGGTAATGCGGGTATCGAGCGAGGCGTAGTTCTCGATCATCGGAGCCTTGATCTTTGACGCCTGATCCGCCGGCTGCGCTGCCGGGTAGAAAGCAACGCCGGCGTTCAGATCGGAGCCCAGTTGCACGGCAAGATTGTTGACCATGCCGCCGCCGAAGCAGAAGCCGATCGCGCCGAGCTTGCCGTTCGATTCCGGGCGGGCCTTGAGCCAGTGCGCCGCAGCCACGAAATCCTGGAGCATCTTCGGCTTGTCGACGGTCCCGAACATCTGCGCCGCCTTCTGTTCGTCGCCGGGATAGCCGCCGACGGAGGTGAGTCCATCCGGTGCGAACGCCACATAGTTCAGGAGAGCGAGCCGGCGCGCCACATCCTCGATGTAAGGATTGAGACCGCGGTTTTCGTGGCAGACGATGATGGTGGCGAGTTTGCCACTCTCATTGGCGGGCTTCACAAAATAGCCTTTGATCGACCCATTGCCCTGCGGCGACTCGACGGTTTCCCGCGAGGCCTTGATCCGTTTGTCGTCCGCGGGAACCTGTTCGGCCCAGGCGAAGTTCGGCTGGAGGGCTTCGAGCAGGCCGAGGGCAGTCACCCCTCCGACCGCGAATTTCTGCGCCCTTTCGAGAAAGCCGCGGCGGTCCAGAT
This sequence comes from uncultured Solibacteraceae bacterium, assembly GCA_964636715.1. Lineage (GTDB taxonomy): Bacteria > Acidobacteriota > Terriglobia > Bryobacterales > Bryobacteraceae > BOG-234. The sequence goes on from CAZWTH010000007.1 coordinate 6,318, forward strand.
CGCCGTGTACATAGTGGTGGAAGATGTCCAGCAGTTCCTGAGGAAAATCACTTGCCTTTTTGCGTCCGCTTGTATCGACGGCCATGTTCAAATCTCCTTTTTCATCGGGGAGGATAGCATACCGGCTGTTTAGACTTGTCAGTAGCCGCGCTGCAGCATGCCGGTATCTTTGCCATCCACGGTGGTCTTTGTGAGCCATTCGAGCGACGCGCCGAACAGCAGGAGATGATTGCGTTCCCACGCCGCGTTATGCGAGGAACACGCGAGATCGACGAAGACCTTTTTTGACGTGGTGAGATCGCCGTAGAGCGTACGGACTCCGTTCGGATTGACCTGTTTGTCGTGGACGCCGGAAACCAGCAACACGGGGATTTGCAGCTTCGATGCGAGCGCCTGATTCCATCCCCAGATGGTTTCCTGCGGCGCGCGGCGAACGCCTTCACCCCAAGTGGCGCCGACGGGATCGGATTCCAGCATTTCCGACCAGATAGACTCGGCCGCCGCTTTGTCGTATTGATTGGGGCAACCGACCTGGCGATCCCAGTTCGCAAAAAATTCGGCCCGCGATTGCGTGTTGAAAGCAGCGCCGTTCGCCGGAAGTTGTTCCGGCGGGTTGGGGGAAGAGTTGCGCCCGTAAGCGGGGGCGAGAAGGACAAGTTTCTGAACCTTATCCGGATGCTGCGCGGCGTATCCGCCGGCGCGAGGACCGCCCTGCGACCAGCCGATCAGCGTGACTTTATCGACATGCCGAAGCGCTCGCAAGTGATCGACGACCGCGTCGATATCGGCCCAATCGGAGCCAATCGTCGTGAGTTGCTTTGGGTAGGAGGGCGGGCATGGCGCGGGGATGAGCGCCGGAATGAACCCCGCCTGCTGCGCCGCAGTCAGATTGCAGGCATCGTTCATCGCGGCGGGGCGCGTGGTGCGGCCATAACCGGTGAGATCCATGGTGAAGACATCGAAGCCGGCTTTGGCGATATAGGCGGCCCAGCTGTAATCACCATAGCCCGCGTCAAACGCGACTTCGGCGGGCGTCCCGGCGCCGTGCACGAAGAGGACGACTCGTTCGGCTTCCGGCGCCGTGAGCTTCGAGCCCGGCTGCTGAATCTCACGGACATAGATTTGCGTGGACTGGCCGGCGATCAGCGGTACCTGCGATTTCACCTCGACATAATGATTTGTGCGAACGGGTTGGGCGGCGGCGGAAGCGAGAGAAAGGCAGGCGATGGCCAATGAGACAGATGCGGTGCGCATGGCCGCTCATTCTATCGCAGTGTAGTCAGGAGGCGGACTGGGAACTGCGCGCCCGGCGGCGCAGAAGGGCGAATCCGGCGATAGCGGATACCGCGAGAGCGCCCATCGCGATCAGACGGAGGGGAACCTCCACCGGTCCGCGCGGGTCGGCGGCGTCCAGCATTTCTTCCGGGGTTCGGGCGCGATAGCGAATGAGTTCCTCGCGCAGGCTGGCTTCGCCCTGCTCCATGGACCAGCGGTGATTGGCTTCAAAAACGGGCCGCAGCACGGGAGTCATATAGCGGACGAAAGACTTGTTGACATCCACGTCCCATTCGAACGTGATATCCACGTAATCGCCATCCTGAACGAAAGACCAGACGCCGCGCCCTTCCAGATCACCGGAAGCTTCGATGACGATTCTCTCCGGCGTTCGTTCGATGGCAGCGGCTTCCCATATCAGCGTGTAGGGAAGCATGCCGCGCGTATGAAATTGCACCCGGCGAATGGGGTTGCCCGGCAACGAGGTGTCGCGCGCGTCGAGGTAAACCGAAGGCCACCAGCGCGGGTATTCGAGCGGCTGGCCGATAATGTCCTGCACCTCCGGGACTGTCGCCCGGACGCGCCAGCGGCTTACGAAATGGTAAGTGCCCGGCATTTTCCGCTCTCCCCGCGGATATTCCTACAGTAGCGCAGTTCGATTTGCGCCGCCCGGACCTACAATAGAAATGGAGCCAGCTTTGCATACGCACTCGCATAGCCACGGAGCGCAATCCGGCCGGGTCCTGATCTGGTCGCTGGCCGCGACCACGGCGTTTGTCGTGGTGGAAGTGGTGGCCGGTTTTCGCGCCCACAGTCTCGCCCTGATCTCGGACGCGGGACATAACGCTACCGATGCGCTCGCATTGCTCCTCGCGTGGTTCGCCGTGTTTTGCCAGAAGATGCCGGCCGATGAAAGGCGAACGTTCGGCTATCACAGGGCGGGCGTGCTGGCGGCGTTCGTCAACGCTCTGACGCTGGTCGTACTCTCAGGCTGGATTCTGTGGGAAAGCTGGGAGCGTTTGCTGCATCCAGCCCCGGTGAACGATCGCGTGATGCTGTTCGTCGCGTTCGGCGCGGTGGCGCTCAACGGCGGCGTGATGCTGGGGATTCAACGATCCGGCGACAAGAGCGTGAATATGCGCGGCGCTTATGTCCACATGCTGGGGGACCTGCTGGGCGCGATCGCGATTATTGCGGGCGCGCTGTTGATCCGGTTCACCGGCTGGGCGGAAGCCGATCCGGTGCTTTCGGCGCTCATCGCGCTGCTGATCATCTGGACGGCGATCGATATTGTGCGGGAGTCGCTCAACATTCTGCTGGAAGGGAAGCCGCGTGGCGTGGAATTGGGCGCGGTGGCTTCGGCAATTCAGGAGGTGGAGGGCGTGCTGGATGTTCACGATCTTCACGTCTGGAGTCTCGGGTCGGATTCGCATGCGTTGAGCAGCCATGTGCTGATCGAAGACATGCCGCCTTCGCGGAGCGGACAGATTCTGCATTGCATCAATCATGCGCTCGCGGATCGTTTTCATATTCACCACACGACGATTCAGTTCGAGCATGTGAATTGCTCGATTTCGGATAGTGGTTGCGTGATCACGGCTTCGCCGGTGGATCACCACCATCACCATCACTAGCCGCTACTCGAGAGCTATGCCGGGGCGGCGGTAGACGACTTTGCCCGCGCTCATCACGAGAGAGACATCGTGATGCCCGGCGCGGCGGGCGAGGTCATGATAGTCGTCCACATCCATCAGGCAGAGGTCGGCGGATTTGCCCGGCGCGACGGAGCCGGTTACGTCGGAGAAGCGCAGCGCGCAGGCCGCGTTGTAAGTTGCCGCTACGATGGCTTCTTCGGCGGTCATCCCCAGTGCATGGGCGGCGAGATAGAGCAGGAATTGAGGATTCAGGGATGAAGGCGCGTCGTCGCGATATCCGGAGGCGAGCGCGAGCGGAGTTCCTTCATCAATGGCTCTGCGCGCGGAGGAAGCGCGCCCGGCGAGGATGCGGGTTCCGGCCTCGACGGTGACGCAGCCGGCGAGCGCGAGATTGCGCGTGATGTTACTGACGTCCGGAACGCCGCCGACGAGTGAAATCGCTCCCGCGGCCCAGGCGAGCGCGCAGGTATTTGAGAGGGAGGTTTCCGGCAGGCGGATGCGAATACTGAAACCGGCCGCCGCCGCAGCAGCAGCCAGCGTCGTCTGAGTGGAGACCGGCGCGTCCGGAATTTCGAGCAGGGAAGCCAGCCTGCGGTTGAAGATGGACGGTATCCAGACGTCGGTCAGATTTCGAAGATGCTCGGAGCGCGCGGCGGGAGGCGGGGAAAAGACGGAGCGAATGCGCAACGGCCTCGCCTGCAGCTTGTGGTGCAACCTGAGGGCGCGCGCGGTGTTCTGCAGGTCGGCGGCCGCCAGCGTATGCGCGCCCGCGGTCAGCACGCCGTAGCGCGCCAGATCGGCGGCGGCGCTGGCGGCGCGGCTTTCGAGCCGCCTCGAGGACATGCGGCTGATGTCGCGCTCGGGCGGTTCGTCCGGGCGGGGTGGCCCGGGCGCGGCGAGGGCGATGTCGGGATCCACAAAGGCAGGCATGACGACTTTGCCCGCGGCGTCGATCTCCCGCGCCTGGCGGGCCGGCGCAAGATTCTCGATGCGGCGCGTCGAGCCGACCTCTTCAATCACGCCGCCCCGGATCAGAACGGAGCCGTCGGGTATTATATTAAGATCCTGCATGGCGGGTCCACGACGGGGCCCAGCCGGGCCACGCAACGTCAACAGTTGGCGCGCGCCCCGAATCAGGATCCAGTGAGGAAGATCTTCAGAGGATTCCCGATCCGTTTCCATCCTGCGCATCGGGGAACTTTAGTGGTATTGTAGCTGTACATTGCCGGAAACCGGAACCATGGAAACGATTTCGCAGACGATAGACGAACAGCCCCGGCGACGCCGCCGCTCGCACCGGAAATCCAAAAAGGCGTCTCACGAACGCCGTCGCCGATTGAAGAATCTGGGCTTCTGGCTGGTCTACGGCGCGATTGGGGTCATCATCGCGACGGCTATCGCGATCATGGCTGGGCAGTCTTCGGCGAACTAGCCGCCGGAGCTGGCGCCGCGGTCGCGGCGGGCTTCGATTCAGGCTCGGGCGCGGACCCGGGCGGCTCCTGCGTTTTGAATCCCGTGGGCGGCGCCTTCCGAATCTCTTTTTTCAACGTTTTAAGCTGATCCTTCAGTTCTTCCGTAGCGTCCGAGATGTGGTGCGTGTCATAGATGACGTGCGGCGTCAGGAAGACGATCAGCTCCGTGCGCTGTTTCGACCCGGAGCGGTTGCCGAACAGGAAATTCAGGCCCGGAATGCGGTCCAGGTAAGGAATACCCTGCGAGGCTGAGGTTGTCGTTTCGTCGATGATGCCGCCGATCGCGATCATGTCGCCGTCATCCACAGTGACCTGCGTGCTGACGTTGCGTTGCGAGAAAGAAGGCGAATCGATGCCGCTGGTATCGGTGGCGACCGGCGCGGTGACCGTCTGATTGATCATCATGGTGACAATGCCGCTCGGATTGACGCGCGCCAGGATATTCAGGCCGGTTCCGGTGCTTACGTTTGAGATGGTGTTGAAGGCGAGTGAATTGCCGCCGGAAGTGACGCCGGGATTGACGCTCTGCGAGCTCAGCGTAGGCACGGAATCGCCAACCGTGATGGCCGCGGGGATACTGTCGGTGGCGATGATGTTCGGAGAAGAGAGAACCTTCGTCCGGGATCTGAGCTCCTGCGCGTTGAGGGTAGCGAAAAGCTCGCGCGCCTGGCCGACCAGAGTTCCGGCCGAAAGCAGGAGTTGCGGCTTCCCGCCGCTGTCGCCAGCGACCGATCCAGTGAGCGTACGGTTTGCGCCGGAGCGATTGCGCAGGAAGGTTTCGAGCCCCGCCGAATAGCTGCCGCTGAGATTGACTTCGTAGATTTTGGCTTCGATCAGCACCTGGCGGGGAGAGACATCGAGTTTGTCCAGATAGCCTTCAATTTCGTCCCATTGTTCCGGATTGCAGCGGACGAGCACGGTGTTATCGAACGGATTGGGAACGATGCGCGGACGATTGGGATCGTCGTAGCCTTGCTGCTGCGGGCCCAGATAGGAACCGGTCCGGTCGGTTGTGGCGCCCGCGGCGGTTGCGCCGCCCGCAGCGGCTGTGGTCGCGGTTCCACCCGAAGCGGGTAACGCCGCTTGCGGCTGGGGTTGCGTCTGCACGGCGTAGGGAGAGCCGTATGCGCCGGCGCCGCCATAGCCCGGAGTTCCATAGCCGCCGCCGTATTGCGTCCCGCCATAACCCTGGGCGCCATAGGCTCCGCCGTAGCTTCCGAAGCCGCCATATCCGCCACCATAGCCACCCATGCCGTAGCCGCCACCATAGCCACCCATGCCATAACCGCCGATGCCGCCCGCGGCCGGATACGACGTATTCGGCTGCGACATGCTGTACATGTTGCTCAGCGCGTTGTTCACGGGAATTCCGTATAACGCGCCGACGCCCGCGCCGAGAACCTCCGCGCGCTGGTATTTGACATGGTAGACGTAATTCGAAACCGAACCCGCGGTGACTTTGGCGGGCACGTCAAATTTTGCCAGCCAGGTTTCGACCTCCGTAAAGACGCCGGGGTTGGGCGCGACCGCGAGGATCGTATTGATGCGGTCGAGCGGAACGAACTGGACGGCGCCGCTCTTCGAGCTGGTCAGCGAATACGCCTTGAAAACGTTCTCCATCTCTTTCGCGATATCGGCGGGGCGTCCGTTTTTCACTTCATAGGCGCGGACGCGCTGGCCGGCAAAGGTATCGCTGTCGAACATGCTGACCAGTTCGAGCGTGCGCTTCATATTGCGGCTGCTATCCAGAATGATGAGCAGGTTGGCCGGATCGTACGACGTGATCTTCGCGCCTTCTCCTTTGAAGGGATCGAGAACCTTTGCCATCTCCGCGGAGGTCATGTAGCGAAGAAACACGAGATTCAGCACGGCGTGATCGTCTTCGGTGAATTTCGACGCGTCGGACTGGGCGACGGGCGCGATCGGCAACTGCGAGACATCCGCCGAGGGCACAATGCGGTAGACGTTGCCCACCTGCACCATCGTGAGATTGTTCATGCGCAGGATGGTTTCGAGTAACTGACGAACATCGACGTCGTGAACGACGCCGTAGGTGTTCATCACGACCGTGGAACCGTTCTTCACGGCGGGATCCAGCACGTAACTGATCTTCAGTTCCTGCGCCAGAAGATCGATGACATCGAGGAGGGGCGCGCCATTCCGGAAATTGAAGCCTCCGACAACGTTGCCCTGCGGCGGTTGCGCCGCCGCGGGGGCCGGGGCAGCCGGCGCCGGAGCGGCGGGCTGCTGCGGGGGCGGCGCCTGCGCG
>CAZWTH010000008.1:0-20363 GCA_964636715.1 uncultured Solibacteraceae bacterium
AGGGCTTCCACACGAAAATGGAGGTACTGCAGAGACAGGCCTACGGCTTTCGCAACTTCAACAACTACAGACTACGGGTTAAGGTAATGTGTTCTTAGAATCGGTCGGAGGCTGGGCTGCCCCCATTAAGTGCGTAGAGCCGAGCGAAGGTGTGTTTTTATTGAGGACTTTTGGTGCGCCCGGAGTGATTCGAACACCCGACCTTCTGGTTCGTAGCCAGACGCTCTATCCAACTGAGCTACGGGCGCATGTCTGGGGGACAACACCGGCGCGTTCCGAGAAACGTCCGGCAGAACTCCAGTTTACTACAGTCGAGCGCCCGCTCACACCAACACTCACCGATTCGGGAGGGTGTCCCGTCCGCGAATGCTCGACGCGAGCTTCCATCGCAGGTTATTCAGCATGATCGAAAACGGGCTCTGCCGGCTCACGTCCGGCACCACGTCCACAATCAGCATGCCCGCGATGTGATCTCCGTTCAGCTTCGGGTTGCAGTGCCGAATCTCGCCGAAAATCATCATCGATCCGGTCTCCACGCAAACCCGCGCGCCAGGATTCAGCGGAAAGCCCAGCCGCAACCCGATGCCGAACGCGGATGTGTCCACAATCGTGCACGTCCGCAGCTTCGAGCGGCCATTCTCCACCACCCCGATCGCCGCTTCCTGCCCCGCTGGAATGCGCTCGTCCAGACGCCGTTTGCGCGAGGAAAGAGCGATTGAGAGCATCCATTCGTTACCCTCCGGATGACACTCCGCCACCACGCCCGAGAGCGTCACCTGATTCAGGTTCACCTTCACCCCCGACGTTTCCGGAATCTGCCGCTCCGCCCGGATGAACAGCGTCCCCGCCTCCACCCCCACCAGCTCGCAGGGAAAGTCAGGCACTTCCGCCCCGGAAATGTGGACCGGCACCCGCCTGGCCGGTGATTTGGCGAGTTCCTGCCTCGCCTGCGCTACTGCCGGTATTCCGGTGGTTCCTGTCGATAACTGCATATCTGAGAAACTTATCGAACAGGAAATTACAAAGTTTGAGGATATTTTTGGCCAAAAACCTCAGGGGAAAGGCCAAACCCGCTCGATGGTCTTGCTGAGCATCCACCGGCGATCGTCGTCGTTCAGGAACTTCATATCGTCCCGGACGACTTTCAGCGCCTGATCGTAGGTGGCGTGGCTGTTTTCGATGATCGGCCAATCGGTGGCCCACATCAGCCGCTCTGGACCGAAGGCTTCGTGGAGCCGCTTGACGTGCTCCTGCGCATCCAGCCATGGATAAGGCTGCTTCGAAAGCGACCATGTGTGCGATATCTTCACGAAAACATTGGGGTAACGCTTCAGCGCAATGAGTTTCTCGAGCTCCTGCGGCTGATCGACGGGGCAGTCCGCCATGTGATCGATGACAACTGTCATATCTGGCAGCTTTTCGAGCTGCGCCGCCACGCCGGACATGCGGGCAATGGGCGCCAGCACCGTTATCGGAACCTTCAGGTCGGCGCAGCGCTTCCAGAGGGGCGGCATGAGCGGTCCATTGAACCAGTCGCCCGAGGCATTCGCGGAGGGGCTGATGCGGACGCCCCGAAATCCTTCGGCGGTGTGCTGCGAGAGATGATCGGGGGCGGCGGGGTCGAGCGGATCCACCCGGCAGACGCCCTGGAACGTCCCCGGAAAGCGCTTCAGCACGGATAGCAGAAACCGGTTGTCGTACCGGTAGTGGATGACCTGGATGATGACCGTCTTCGAGACGCCGTTCGCCTTCATGAGGTCGAGCAGCGTTTCGGGCGCGGCATCGCGGGCGGGCACATTCGCGCCCTGGGCGAACGGAAAGGCGGGATCGTGTTTCCAGACGTGGACGTGGGGGTCGATGATGCGGTAATCGGCGGCGTTCAGAGTTTCGGACATGAGGGTTCCAAGAGCGGCCGCTCCCAGCAGGGCGCGGCGGGAGATCTGCGCTGTTACTTCAGACATAAATCGGATCGAGCGTCTTTACGACGTATTGGCCGGAGCGCTCATAACTGGCGCGCGGGCCGTTGCGGGCGATATCGAGATCCACAATCAGCCAGCTTTTAAAGTTGATCGACTTCAGAACGCGATGGCAGCCGGGGAAATCGATCTCGCCGTCGCCCAGATCGAAAATGCTTTCGCGATCGAAGACGCCGGGTTTATCGGCTGGCGAGCGTTTGGCGTCTTTGTAATCGGCAAGGATGAGACGGCTCTTGTGCTTTTCGAGCGTCTTCACCACGTCGCAGCCGCCCAGATGCAGATGCGCGGTATCGGGCGAAAAGCCGAAGAGCTTCGGGTCGGTCATCGCCATGCAGCGGTCCACTTCTTCCGGCGTCTGGACGATCTGGCCCACGTGATTGTGGAGCCCGGCGTGAAAACCCATATCATTCGCCGCGGCGCCGATTTCATTGAAACATTCGCACATTGTCTCGAACGCTTTCGGCGCTTCGCCATTGCGGCGATTGGGCGAAAACACCACCAGACGATTGGCCCCGAATTCCTTCAGGAAGTTCATGGCGGCCTTCGCGTCCGAGAGAATCTTCGCGCGCTGCGCGGGATCGTGCGAGGGCGGGCTGAACGAAATGGTGACGATGCTACAGCCGCGTTTTTGCGCTTCCGCCGCCATTTGCGCAGCCGTAATGCCGTAAGTGTCGAGGATTTGCGGAAACTGCGTGAGCCGCAGGCCGATGAAGCCGGTGTCCTTCATGACGTCGAGAATGTCAGTGAAAGAGGCTCGCGGCTTGAAGTAGTTCCAGAGATTCGAACCCAGACCCCACTTCACGTTTTTGTTGGCGGGCAAACTCGACGCCGCGCGGGAGAGAGTGGCCGCGAGCGCGGTCAGGGTGGCGCCCACCGCGGTCCGCCGGGTCATGGTGGCGTGTAGCATGTCAGTGATGCTATCAGATTCAGCGCATCTCGACTTCTGAAATCGCTTTGCTGAGCGTGTCGGCCGAGGAGATGGCGATTGTTCTTCCTCCCATCCGCCGCACCGCCTGTTCAATCGGATCCAGCTGTGGATACCCGGGTCCTCGATTGCTTGCGGGGATCAGACCTCCCATCCCATCGCCCCGCGCACTGCTCACGCTCGCATCGCGAACTCGTCCCCCGCGGCGGAGGGGCGCCACTGGCTGGGGATCGAGCCGCGGAGAACCATAACGCAGATACAGAAATCGCGGCGCATGGGGTGAACCGGATTGAGGCATTGCATCGGGCATCTTTTCCACGTTCGATACGGGGAGGCCCAGGAACACAACCATGTCAGGTGGTGGCGCCGCGTGAACTTCCGCGCTCTCGAGCTTCCCGATCAACTCCCAGCCCCCATTCGCGTTCTGCAAAACGCCTTTATCGACAGCCCATCGCGCCGCCGCATCGCCCTCGTGCGCGATTCCGGCCACATCTTTTGCGGTGAAGCCGTCCTTTCGAAAGAGTTCGCGCTGCTGGTCCAGATTGAAGACTACGAGACGGACGCTCGCATCCGGCGCCCTTTCGAGAAGCGATGACAGGATCGTCAGCAGCGCAGGCCATTCGTTGTCCACGGCCTGTCCGTGGCTCGCTCTCGGCAGGGCGGCGTTCATCAGAATCGTCATGCGGCGCGTTTTCGCGGCGGCGGTTTCCTGCGACTCCGGCTGCCAGGCAAAGTCCCCAATGGCGTTGGGTGGCATCTCGACCTTCACGTTCCGCTCGTGTCCGGTCAGGTGCGCTTCAAGGCGGGAACTGTCGCGGCAGACGCGGCCCAGGTCATCCCACAGGCTCCATTGCACGTCATAATCGCCTTCACCCGTGAAAAATGTGCCCGTCGCAATGGCGTCGAATGCCTGATCGGAAGCGCCGGGAAGATCGAAGGAATCCGTGAAATAAACGGGCTGGCCACCCCGCGGCGTCACGCGAAAGGCGATTCGCCACTTGTGTTCGGCGCCTGCGTACGCGTCGAGGGGCATCCGCGCGGCATACGCCGTTTCGAAGCGAAATCCGAGATTCAGCCGCGGTTTAGTGAACGTTACCGTGCAGGGCAGCCGGTCCTGATGCTGAGTGGCGTCGAACGTATCCGCGCCGCCGGGAAGTCTATCGATGGGAGTGATTTGCTGCGCAAACGCCGCCGCCGCGAAAAAGACGCCGATGACACCGCGCCGCACGTCGATTATTGTCTCAGAATCAGTGGCCATCGGGTTGCTCGCGCGACACTGAAGAGATGAGCTTTCTCGATAATCTCGAAAATAACCTGAAGGCGCTCGAATCGACTGAGTCCAGTGGCATCGACGACCAGAAACGGCGCGAGGCGAACAAGCGGGATGCGATCGCGGCCGCGCCGTGGGCTGAGAAGCTGAAGAACTCACCCTGGGTCGCGAAATTCATGGGCGATCTGACGCGAGCGGGCTTTTCGCGCCGCACGAAGATCAATTTCGCGTGGATTGACCGTATTCTGCGGGCCGAGGCCCTCGACGAGCGGCTGGAGATTGTGCCGACGCCGAAAGGTGTTGAGGCCGCCTGGGCGGACAAGCGAATCCCGGTGGATCTGGCGGGCGACCCCGGCAAACTGATCCAGGAATGGCTGGGAGTCGTCGACCGCAAGCGGCAGGAGCGAGATGCCGTGCCGGTACCCAACTTCGACGAAGAAGAGTAGTCCGCGGGCTATTCGCAAAAACGAACCCAATTTCCGGCTAACCGCTAGCTGGCAAAGATCTTATCCATGCCATCGACGAGCGTTTTCAGCCCCTCCGGCGTGTCGCCGCCGGGCTGTTCGGCGATGCCCCAGCCGGTGTAACCGACCGCGTCGAGAGCGGCCATCACGGTGGGCCAGTCGTTGTCGCCCTCCAGATAGGGGACTTTGAAGCCGGCGGAGCGGCCCTGCTTGTCGGCGATCTTGCGGCTGTACTCCTTGATGTGGAGCTTGACGATCCGCTTGTTCAGGATCTTGATCCACTGCTCGGGATAACCGAACGTGACCACGTTGCCGATGTCAAAGTGCCAGCCGATTGAGGGGCTTTCGAACTCGTCGATATAACGCGCGGCTTCAAGCGGACTCAGCAGGAACTGATTCCAGACGTTTTCGATCGCGATCTTGACGCCCAGGTCCTTCGCGACGGGCAGAGCTTTGCGGATGTATTCCTGGGAGCGCTTATAGGCGTCGTCGTACGCGACCGTTTTGTTCACCACCGCCGGCACGAAGAGCACAGAGCTGGCCCCATAGGCTTTCGCGTCTTTGAGTGCCTGAATCAGGCCGTCGAGCCCGGCCTGGCGGACGGCGGGATCGGGATCGCTGAGCGGCTTTTTCCAGTGCGTGGAGCAGCAGCAACTGGCGGGCTTGAGCCCGGTGGCGTGGAACGCTTCCAGCACTTCCTGCTGATTCATGTGGCTCATGGGCTCGATGCCCTCGAACCCGGCGGCTTTCACCGCCTGAAATTTTTCCATGACGGTCCCCTTGACGCCGACCGTCTCGTACATGATGGCTTTGTGCAGATCGCGCGTTTTGGCGGAAGCGACGCGCGTCAGGACGGGGGCTGCCATGGCGGCCGCGCCCGCTGCTGTGAGAAAACTTCTTCTGTTCACGGCGTCCATCATATCCCGATATGATGGACCCGAAATGCTCTCACGCCGTACGTTTCTCTCCACCGCGGCTGCCGCCACCGCCGTTCCGGTCTTCGCCGCCTCCAAACCCGCTCCATTCGGAGCCCTGCCTTCCGAACGCCAGCTTGCCTGGCACAAGCTCGAAACCACCGCGTTCCTGCACTTCTCGCTCAATACTTTTACCGACAAAGAATGGGGTTACGGGGACGAAGACCCGAATCTGTTCCAGCCTGCGAAATTCGATCCGGACGCGATTGTGGAAGCGCTGGCCGCCGCCGACATGCGCGGCGTGATTCTGACGGCGAAGCATCACGACGGGTTCTGCCTCTGGCCGACGAAGACCACGGAGCGATCGGTGAAGGCGTCGTCGTGGAGAAACGGGCAGGGCGATGTGGTGCGAGATCTGGCGGCGGCCGCCAAACGTCACAACCTGAAGTTCGGCGTCTATCTTTCGCCGTGGGACCGGAACAATGCGGCTTACGGGACGCCCGCCTACATCGATATTTACCGCCGCCAGCTTACCGAGTTGCTGACGAACTACGGGCCGATTTTCGAGGTCTGGCACGATGGCGCGAATGGCGGCGACGGCTATTACGGCGGCGCGCGGGAAAAGCGCACCATCGACAAACACACCTACTATGACTGGCCAAAAACCTGGGATATGATCCGGAAACTGCAGCCGGAAGCCTGCATTTTCAGCGACGTGGGTCCGGATATCCGCTGGGTGGGAAACGAGCGGGGCATCGCGGGCGATCCATGCTGGGCGACGTACGATCCGGTGGGAGCCAATGGCGGCCCGGCGTCACCGGGCGATGTGAAAGAGCGCGAGTCTCCGGTGGGGACGAAGCACGGCACGAAGTGGCTGCCGGCGGAATGCGATGTTTCGATACGGCGCGGCTGGTTCTGGCACGCGGCGGAGACTGCCGGAGTGAAGACGCCCGCTCAGTTGAAGACGCTTTACTACCAGTCCACCGGACGCGGGGCGCATTTTCTGCTGAACGTGCCGCCGAATCGTCATGGGTTAATCGACGCGCCGGATATTGCGTCGCTCCAGGCGCACGGGGAATATTTACGGGGGACTTTCGGAAAACCGGTGGCGCAGGCTTCGGCGAAGGCGCTGGCGAAACCGGAGATCGAGATCGATCTGCCGCAGGATGCGAAGTTCAGCGTGATTCGGGTGAAGGAAGATATCCGGCTGGGGCAGCGGGTGGAGGCGATCGCGGTGGAATCGTTCGATAGCGGGGAGTGGAAGCCGCTTGCGACTGCGACCAGTGTGGGGCCGAGGCGCATCATGCGGCTCGATACGCCGGTTGGCGCCCGGAAGGTGCGGCTGAAGGTCACGCAGACCGCCGCGCCGCCGGTGATTTCGGAGTTCGCGGTATTTGCGGAAGCGTGATCCGTGTTATCTTTGCGAGAGCTGGAGGGTGGATTATGAAATTTCTGAAAACTGCGAGCATCCCCGTACGCGTCGCCATTATTGGCGTCATGATGGCGCTGCTGTTGAGCGCGTATGTGAAGCAGCAGGCGCCGGCCATTATGACCACGGCCGCGAAGAACTTTTTGAATTCGCTCGAGCCGTGGCAGAAGACCGCTGTCTCGTTCAAGATGGAAGACGAGGAGCGCTCCAACTGGTTTTATACGCCGGTGCCGCGCAAGGGTCTCGCGCTGCATGACATGAAGCCCTACCAGCGGCAGCTCGCGATGGCGATGATCGCCGCCGGCCTGAGCCAGCGCGGATTCATCAAGGCGGTTACGATCATGAGCCTGGATGAAATTCTGCTCGTGACGGAGCCGACGCCGCGACGCGATCCGGACAATTACTACATCAGCATCTTCGGCGAGCCTTCGGAAACAGGCGAGTGGGGCTATCGCGTGGAAGGCCATCACGTCAGCCAGAACTTCACGCTGGTGAACGGCAAGGTGCAGGGGGCGCCGAGTTTCTTCGGCAGCAATCCGGCGGAAGTAAAAGACGGGCCGCGCAAAGGGTTGCGCGTGCTGAGCAATGAGGAAGATCTGGCGCTGACGGTGGTGAATTCGCTTTCGCCCGAAGAGCGCAAAGTGGCGATCTTCGACGCCAAGGCGCCGGGGGACATTATTACGACGAATTCGCGCGAGGCGGCCATGAAGGGCCAGCCGAGCGGCATTGAGGCGTCCGCCATGACGGCCGATCAGCGCACGAAGCTGCACGATCTGCTCGAAGAATATTGCTCCAACATGCCGGATGAGATCGCCGCGCTTCGCGAGGCGCAGATCAAAAAGGCGGGGAACAATATCTGGTTCGCGTGGGCGGGCGGTACGGCGAAGGATCAGCCGAACTACTACCGCGTGCAGGCGCCTGAGTTCCTCGTCGAATTCGACAAGACGCAGAGCAACGGCAACCACATCCATTCGGTGTGGCGCGACTTCAACGGCGATTTTGGCCGCGATCTTCTGAAAGAGCACTACGCCTCCAGCCATCCGGCGGCGAAGTAGTGGCCGAGAGCTGGCTCGAACCAGCCGGGATCGGGTGGCTGCGCGCCATTGAAGAGGAAGACGGCTTCGCGGAAGCAGTGACCGGCGGCTCCGCAGTGCGCGGACCTCGTACCGGTGTTACTCAATCGCGCCTCGGTTATTGCTGGTCGCACCTGGCGGTTGCCTTTCCCGAACAAAAGGAATTCGCGCGGGCGGCGGAGAAGAGTTTTCGCCTGCCGCCGCTCGATAGCGGCAAGCGCGTCTACGATCACACCTTCTTTCTGCTGTTCATGGCCTGGTATTTCCGGCTGACCGGAGATCGCAGCGCTATCGATCGATTGCGGGAGCGCTACGAGAAAATCATCGGGTTCCTCGATGACGCCGGAGTGGGCGGATTCGGAGAGCAGAAGCCGGGCGTCCGCAGCCACAATCCTTACATGCATTTGCTGGAAGCGCTGCTCGCGGCGTTTGAGAACACCGCGGACGAATACTGGCTGGCGGAAGCGAAGGCGATGGTGAAGCTGTTTTTCCAGCGGCTGCGCGACGAGAAAACGGGACTGGTTTTCGAATTTCTGAATCCGGACTGGTCTGTGACGGATGAGCGGCGCATCGAGGTGGGGCATCAGTTCGAATGGGCGTCGCTGCTCTCGGCCGTGGGCGAGAATTCCGCCGCCGCGCATCTGCACGATTTCGCGCTGCGGCACGGGATCGAGGATGGCCTCGCCATCAATTCCGTAACGGAAGAGGGCGTCGCCACGGACCGGTCAAAGCTGCTCTGGGTGCAGACGGAAGCGATTCGCGGCGGCGCAATTTCGTGGGGCGCCGTGCGCGAGCGCTTCTTTCACGCGAACGGCTGGAGCTGGTACAACCGGCTGAGCGCAGAGGGCGCGCCGGTCGAAGAACCTTCGAACGCGCGGCTGCTCTATCACGTGATCACGGCGGGCGGCGCCGGATCTTCGGGACGCCCCGCATTGGCAAGCGGTACTTTCACCAGAATGAAGGCCAGGCCAGCGAGCACAATCAAGCCCGGGATATAAGACGGATGCTCGAAGACCGACGGCAGCTTGACGTTGAAGAAACTGAATGACGCTGTAACGAGCCCCATCAGCGCCTCGCCCGCGATCATGCCGGACGCGGCCAGGACCCCCACGCTTTCAATACGCGTTTTCTGAGCTTCGTTCATGCCGCGCTTCGCGGCGATACGGTCGGTGACCCAGCGAACCATGCCGCCCACGAAAATCGCGGATGTGGTTCCGACCGGCAGATACATACCGATCGCGACCAGCATGGGACTCTTGACGCCGATCATGATCATGGCGACGCCCATCAGGATGCCCGCGATAATCAGCGGCCAGGCCATGTCGCCGCCGACAATACCCTGCGCGAGCGAAGCCATCAGGCCCGCCTGCGGCGCGGCCAGGTGGCGGTCGCCGAAACCGATGCCGCCCGCGTTGATGTTGCCCTGGTGGAGAACGAGCAGCGGGAAATACATGACCGCGCTCGCCACCACAACCGCAATCAATTCCACGATCTGGATGCTGCGCGGCGTGCCTCCAAGAATGTAGCCAACTTTGAAATCCTGCAGCAACTCACCCGCGGTAGCGCTCGAGACGCAGACTACGGCCGCGACGCCCAACACCGCGATCACACCGCTTGCGCCGTGAACGCCCAGCGCGACCATGAGGAGCGCGGCGATGATCAGGGTGGAAAGCGTCAGGCCGGAGATGGGGTTGTTCGAAGAACCGATCACGCCTACCAGATATCCGGAGACGGTGGCGAAACAGAAGCCGACGACCAGCATGACGACGGCCGCTGTGCCGCCCGCGACGATGCCGCCCGAGAGATACGAGTACAGCACGATCATCAGCGAAAAAACGACGAAGACCCCGAACAACACGACGCGTGAGCTCATGTAGCGCTCGGTGCGGGCTGTGGAATCGGGGGGCAGTGCGCCTGTTTTCATCTCTTTGAAGGCGCGAGCGAGACCGACTCCGAGCGACTTGCGCATTTTAAACAGCGTGTAGGCCGCGCCGGTGAGCATGCCGCCCACTGCGACGGGCCGCACGATATAACGCCAGACGTTGTTGGCGACGTCCAGCCAGGAGTCGTCGCCTGTGGCATCGGCCGGAATGAACGCATGCAGTTGCGGACCGAGGAAGTAAATGAGAAGCGGGATCATCAGGCCCCACGCGAGAACGCTGCCGGAAAAGTTCAGCGAGGCGAGCTCCGGTCCAATCACATAGCCGACGCCGATATAGGCGGGGCTGATGGACGGGCCGGAAAAAACCGTGGTACCGCCGGTAGCGAGCCGGTTGGTGGATCCGGGTGATCCGAGCCGGAGACCGCTGGCGCCGAGTGAACCCATCCGGAAAAACCAGTCTTTATCTGTTGCGAAGAGACCGAACGCGCCGGCGAGCAGTACAGAGGCGCCGGTCGCCATGTTGTAGAAGAGATGTTTCGCCGCTTCCGCGCCCATCTGTCCGGCTTTATGGATTTGTGACGCGGCGACCGACTCGGGGAACGGCAGACTATCGTCTTCGACGAGAACTCTTCGCACAAGCGACACGAACAAAACGCCGAGAACGGCGCCGATCATCATCAGCGCGGTGGATTTCCAGTAAGCGGTGCCGGGCGAAAAATCAAGCCTGGAGCGCGAGATGACGAATGCGGGAATCGTAAAGACGGCGCCCGCCGCGACCGACTCCCCGATGGAGCCCGCGGTTCGCGCGATGTTTTCTTCAAGAATCGTGCTGTCTTTGAACAGCCGCAGTACCGCCATGCCGATGACCGCGGCCGGGTAAGTGGCGGCGATCGTCTGACCTGCCTTCAATCCCAGGTAGGCGTTCGCCGCCCCGAGAACGACGCACATCACCAGACCGAGAATCACGGCGCGCGCCGTGAACTCCTTCATCTGGATGTTCGGCGGGACAAACGGCTTGTGGCTCATGCGAGTCTCGCCCTGACCTTCTCTGACAGCACTTTGCCGTCAACGGTCTTACCGGCGAGCTTCGCCTGCGCGGCCTTCATCACCAGGCCCATCTGCTTTGCCGATGTGGCGCCGGTTTCGGCGATGGCGGCTTCGACCGCGGCCTGCAGATCTTCATCGCTGGCCGAGGCGGGCAGATAGCTCTCAATGATTTTGCGCTGGGCTTCTTCCTTTAATGCCGAATCCTCGCGTCCGCCTTTACGAAACATTTCCGCGGCGTCGGTCCGCTGTTTTACGAGAATCTTCAGAACCTGGAGGTCGCCCGCGTCGTCTACTGGTTTTGGCGCCGCATCCACGTGAGCTTTCATCAGCGCCGCTTTCATCATCCGGACGGTGCTCAGACGCTCTTCGTCGCGGGCTTTCATCGCTTCGGTGATGTCTTTGGAAAGCTGTTCAAGTAAAGGCATGTATTTGATATTCTAAATTGTCTTAACCGTCCCATGCACGCTCGCAACTGACCTATTTGCGTTGCGGGCTCCATTCGTACCCGGAACGGAGCCACGGCCTGGGCGCCCTGCGCGCACCCATTTCTGTGTGCCGCGATAGTTGTGGACTACCGGCTTTATACGGAGAACAAAACACTCATGAACGTCGTTATCGCGGAACCCATGGCCCAGGCGGGCATCGAGCTTTTTCAGGCGCAGGAAGGCTGGAACGTCATCGTTTCCAACCCGAAAGAGTACTCGAAGCATCTCGCCGATGCCGATGCTCTGGTGGTTCGCAGCGCGGTGCAGGTGACCCCGGCTGTGCTGGAGCAGGCGCCGAAACTGCGCGTGATCGGCCGCGCCGGCGTAGGCGTGGATAACGTCGATCTCCCGGCTTCTACTGCCGCGGGCGTGCTCGTCATGAATACGCCGGGCGGCAATGCCGTGTCGGTGGCGGAGCATGTGGTGGGCTTTATGCTTTCCATGGCCCGTTCGATCCCACAGGCCAGCGCCTCGACGAAATCCGGCAAGTGGGAAAAGAAGAAATTCCTCGGCAACGAGCTTCGCGGCAAGACACTGGGCATTGTCGGACTAGGCAGTATCGGACGGGAAGTGGTGAAGCGCGCCCGCGCGTTCGAAATGCGCATTCTGGCGAGCGACCCGTTTGTAACGCCGCGCATTGCGGCGGATCTCGGCGTGGACCTGGTGCCGCTTGGCGATCTCTATAAGCAGAGCGACTACATTACGCTGCATGTCTCGCTGACTCCCGATACCGACAAGATGCTGAACGCCGATGCGCTGGCGCAGATGAAGAACGGGGTGCGCATCGTGAACTGCGCCCGCGGCGAACTGGTGGATGAGGCGGCCCTGAAGGCGGCGATCGAATCCGGCAAAGTTGCCGGAGTGTGCCTGGACGTTTTCGCCAAGGAGCCGACGGACGGGTCGTATCCGCTGTTCGCGCTCGATGCCGTGCTGGCGACGCCGCATATCGGCGGGTCGACAGAAGAAGCGCAGGAGATTGTGGGCGTGCGGATTGCGGAGCAGATGGTGGAGTATCTGCAGAATGGCGTCGCGATCAATGCCGTGAACATGCCGGCGCTGTCGCCCGAGCAGTACAAGGCGGCAGGGCCGTTCATCGATCTGGCGCAGCGGCTCGGCAGCTTTGCCGCGCATCTGGCGACGGGGAACCCGACGACGATCCGGCTCACTTACTCCGGCCGCATCGCCGAGATGAATACCAGTCTGTTACGCAATGCCGGGCTCGCCGGTGTGCTCGGACGCTCGACGGCTTCGAGAGCGAACGTGGTGAACGCCATGGGGATCGCGGCCGAGCGCGGCTGGAATGTGGCGGAAGTTCACGACAAGCGCAGCGCCCATATGGATTCGATCCGGCTCGAAGTGGAGACCGATTCGAGCGTGACGACCGTGGAAGGCGCTGTGGTGCTCGGTAAGCCGCGGCTGATGCAGGTGGACGGAATTTATTGCGAGGCGTCGCTGACCGGGCATGTGGTTTGCATGAAGAATCTGGACGTGCCTGGCGTGATTGGCCATGTGGGGTCTGTACTGGGCGCGAACCGGATCAATATTGCGAACTTCTCGCTGGGGCGGCGCGATGCGGGCGAACCGCTGGAGGCGATTGCGGTGGTTTCGACCGACACGCTCGTGCCGCAGGATGTGCTGGATCAGTTGATGTCGAATCCGGCGGTGAAGCTGGCGCGCGCCGTTGCGATCAGCTAGTGAATGGTGGGGCGTCGCTTCGGCGCTGCTCGCCGGCCTTCGGGCCGGCGCGGAGGTCCCGGAGTATTTCAGATCACAGGGCGCCGAGCAGAAGCTCGGCGCGCAGGCCCGAAGGCCTGCCCCACGGGATGCGAAGAAGTCTGGTAAGACAGAGCAGTAGGTCTGTAAGGCTACTGAATACCGGCCGCGGGGTAGCAGCCTAACACTCGCCACATATCAGCCACTTCCGCCAGGTGACCGAGCGCATAGCCGGTCACCTGGTCGTCTGTGTGGCCGATGAAATCCACATAGAAGAGGTAGTCCCACGGTGTTCCGCGTAACGGGCGGGACTCGATTTTCGTGAGATTCAGATCGCGCAGCGCGAAAGCGCTCAGTGCGCGAAATAACGCCCCCGGTATATTTCTGGTCGTAAATACCACAGATGTCTTATAGCGGATTTCCGGAATTCTCTTCCCGGATGCTTTTGCCGAGGGCTTTTTCAGGAGAAAGAAGCGGGTGTAGTTTTGCCGGTCGTCCTCGATGGATTTTTCCAGAATTCGGGCGCCGTAAATCTCCGCCGCAGTTGCGGAGGCAATGGCTGCAGCATCCTTCAAGTCCTGCTCCATCAGCATCTTAACGCTTCCCGCCGTGTCGTAAAACGAAGTCTTCTCGAACTCCGGATTGTTTTCGAAAAAATGGCGGCACTGGTTTAGCGCAACGGGGTGGGAATAGACGCGCCGAATCTGTGCGCGCTTCACTTTTGGCGGAACGATCAGATTATGAACGATGCGCACAAAAGTCTCTCCGTGAATGGGGAGGTTGTACTTCAGCAGGTGATCGTAATTCTCATGGACGGATCCATGTAACGTGTTCTCAATCGGGATCACGGCCGCGCTGACTTTTCCGTTTGCGGCAGCTTCGAACACCTGATCGAACGATCCGAAAGGAACAGGCGTATGGCCGGGGGCCAGCTGCGCGGCCGCCACCTGGCTGAAAGCGCCCAGTTCACCCTGGAATCCGACAGTTCGCTTCATGGAAACCTCCTCCCGCGATCACACACCAGTATGCTCCAGATGGCCTTCCGGGGGCGGATGCGGCGGCCCAGGCTCACATTCATGACGAGTTTATCAGCATTGCACAGTCTAAATCGACAAAAATCCGATAGATTGCAGGAAACAAAAGAGGGCGGGTAAAGTAAGACCGGGGGGCGTAATATAACGCCCGAATTCTGGTTTATTTCGGCTTGCAAAACGACTATGATAATCGAAGCCGCAGCGCGTCCAAAATCGGTCATCGGAAAGGGGCGCCGGGGCTTTTGTCCTTTTCCCGAACGACTGGGGAGTCTTGTTCCGAATTCAGAACAAAACTCCCGCGTATTCTGTTGATCGCGAACAGCAGTGACGCTATAATTCCCCTTGCGCGCCCCCCGGGCCTCGTTTGAGCGCGCGCCGGGCGCGATTACCGGGAATGATCGACTGAAAATGGAATCGGCTGGACAGCGGTTACGGCGCGCACGGGAACGGCTGAGCCTGCGGTTTCGGGATGTCGAGATCTTCAGCCAGCAGATCGCTGAACGGCATGACAACCCGGAATTCGCGGTTCTGATCAGCCGACTGTCCGACATCGAAAGTCAGGGCACTCTCCCTTCGATCTACCGCCTTTACTCGCTTTGCTGCATCTACCGCCTGGACCTGAATGAGGTTCTGAGCTGGTACGGAATCGGAACCGAACAAATGGCGTCGGACGCCGGCCTGGTTACTGTCGAAAAGACACACAGCATTGGCTTTCCGGTCGACGGGGGCGCCGAGGTCACGATCCCGATCTCGATGAATCCAGGGATCGATCTCAGTAAAACCACATTTGTCAGTGAAATCGTTCAGCGGTGGGGGAAACTGCCCCTCGCACTAGTGGGCGGCGTGGATGTGAAGCGGTATCGCTACGGATTTGTCGGCACCGACGACTGGAGCATGCACCCGGTGATTCCCGCCGGCTCACTGCTGGTCATCGACGATTCGCAGCGTAGAATTCAGACCGACGGCTGGATCGACCAAAGCGAGCGGCCCCTTTATTTTCTGGAACATCGGGATGCGTTCTATTGCCGTTGGTGCAGCCTTCAGGATGGCGTTCTGAGTCTGATTCCGGCCCCGTCCTCGCTTGCGCCGATACTTTCCTTTAAGTATCCGGATGAAATCGAAGTGATCGGCCAGGTGGTGGGGCTGGCTATAAGTCTGGGTCCCGAGAAGCAACGCCGGATTCGCTCCTGATCAGCTCCAGCACGGTTTCGAGATCCACAGAGAAAAGCGTGCGCTCCACGTCGCGGGTTTCCGCCGGAATCCAGGACGCATACGGGGTAAGCGTCAGCCAATTGGCTAGAATTTTGTCGCGGTCTCCATCGAGACTGGCGAAATAGGCCTCAATCTCTTCTTTTTGCCGTTCCAGCCCAAAGCAAAGCCATTCCTGAAAAATCTCCAGATGGCTGCGCCGGATGAGGTTGTCCGCCGCGTCTTCGCCGATCCGTTCGGCGAGCCCGAAGTGCTCGTAAGTCCCTTTATTTTGGTTTCTTAGAGAAGCGAGCCAAGCCAAGCGGCCCAGCAGGGGCTCGATGCCGGCAAGCATTTTGCGCCACGACTCGGCGGCGGCCGCCTGCCTTTCGCTGGGCATAATCTCAGGTTAAATTGTACACCCGCGCGGATCTATACTGCCGTTCGATAGCTAACGACAGAAAATACCGTACCGGGACTTTCTGAATAGATAACTTCTTCGCGCATTCGCCCCCTTCTGTCGCGGTTCTCCTTAGACTGCATATTGTCAGCGCAAAGTTGACCCCCAAAAGATAACCCAAGGAGCCCAAAACAAATGCGTAAACTCATGATTGTCCTCACCTTAGCCGCCTCGTGGCTGGCTGTCACCGCCAGTGTCGGCGCGTTTCCCCCACCGCGTTGCGCCCCCAACTGTCTGATGACCCGGTAGATGGGAGTGCGGTAGGATCAAGACACCTCACTGAGGGATCGAAATTCGACCGTGTCTTTTCAAGAGTCGCCGGACTTTTTATTGATTTCACAGGCAGCCGCCGCGGCTTTTGCGGCCGCGCGGCTGCTTCAGCTTCGTCTCACCTCCCGTTTCATCTGCCTTTTTTCCTATCTCGCCGCCACCATTTTTTTCGATCTCAGCCTCAGCATCGTCTCGCCCTACTCGCAGGCCTATTTCTGGATCTATGTGGTGGCCGGGCCCACCATCTGGGTGACCGCGTCGCTGGCTGTTTTCCAGATGTTTTCGTTGATTTTTCGCGACTTTCCCGGTCTGCGCACCGTGGGCCGGTGGGCGCTGAACGGCGCGCTCGCGATCTCCATTCTCGTCTCCGCGGCCATTTTGCGCGCGCCCTGGCCGCGTGAAACCGCGAGGACGAAGGCGCTCTATTACGAGCTGATATTCGACCGGTCCCTGCACTTCGGGTTGGCGGCGATTATCGTGGCGCTCATCTGGTTTCTGTCGCGCTATCCGCTGCATTTGACCCGTAACACATACGTGGCGAGCGGCTTCTTCAGCGCGGTTTTCCTCGCCGAATCCGCCGCGCGGCTGATCGACACCCTGAACCCGGCGCTTTACGTCAACGATATAGACCGCCTGGAGATCGTTCTGGTGGCTGTAGCCTTCGCGGTTTGGGGCATGATGCTGCAATCTCCCGCCACCGCGCCCGCCCCTGCACGCGCGCCCGCTAATCCGGACCGCGAAGCCGAGCTGCTGCGGCAACTCGATGCGATGAATGCGGTATTGACCCGCTCTGTTCGCCGGTAATATCTCACTAATTGGACTAGTACCGATAGCTTCCTGGGTTGCAAATTCACTAAAGTTTCGATATTCTCAACTCAATAAAGTAGTAAAAGGATATATCCGTGGCGCTCCTGATTTTTGCCCTCTTTATCGTGCTGGCGGCAGGCAGTGGGATCATGATGCTGGCGGCGCGAATGCGGTTGCTCGATTCGGTTGCTCAATCCAATCGGCCTTTGCCGGACGCAGAGAGGTACCGGCCGATGTTGCGGTTGCTTTCCGAAGCGGATCTGAAGTTCGCGGGGCGGAATCCGGCCCTTCGCGCAAAGATCGCAGCCAGCCGGCGCGAGCTTTTCCGGGCCTATATGCGGTGTTTGACGAAGGATTATGGGAGCCTTTTGGCAAGCATCCGGCGGCTGATGGTGGAATCCGGCGTCGACCGGCCCGATCTGGCGAAGGCCCTGGCGAAGAACCGATTTGTGTTCGCGATGGCGCTTTGCCGGATTGAACTGCGCCTGCGGCTGCATGCGCTCGGTCTCAGCAATGTGGATGTATCGGGGCTCGTGGAAGCTCTCGATGGATTGCGGGCCACCGTGAACGTGATGACGCCCATGGCGGCTGCCGCGCCGAGCCTGGGCTAGATCGTTTCCTCTTCACTTGCCGGAATACCCGTCTCCCAGGACGGGTATTTCAGTTTTACGCCCAGCAGTTCGCGGATTTTCCTGCCATCGACGAAGCGTCCCCGTTGCGGGATCGATAATTCGCCCGGAATTTCCGGGAGGCTGATTCCCTGGCTGGCCGCGTACCACTGGATGACTTCTGAGCTTGCTGCGGGGCGGTCATCTGCGACCGGCCAGGCGCCGGTCAGATCGGAATCGATGCCGGCGGCGAGGAGCGCGGCGAGATCGTCCACATGAATGCGGCTGACTACACCACCCGCGCCGCGCGGAACACCGGTCAGAGCGCCGCTGCGCAGGCGCATATGGATGCCACGGCCGGGGCCGTAGATTGCTGCGCTGCGGAGGATGAGAGTGGGGACGCCGGTTGCGGTGAGCCAGGCTTCGTCGGCAAGCCGGGCGCGGCCCTTGTCGTCGTCGGGAGCTGCGATGGTCGTCTCATCGATATTCGTTTGGGGACCGTAAACGCCGGTGGAAGAAATGTAGAGAATACGGGCGGGTTTTAACGTGCGGATACATGCGCGGATGGCGGACCGATCCGGCTCTTCGACCGGTGGAATGGAATGCACGAGAACGGCGCCTGGGGGGAGATTTTCCGGATTGGGCGGATGGCCGGTCGCCACATGGAATTGTTCCAACTGGCGCGCGAGACGTTTTGTCGTGTAGCCGAGGCCGAGGATGATAACGGGCCGCGGCATTTCAAACAAGATGCTGGAGCGAGCGGAGAATGCCATCCGGTTCGCGGATGCCTTCCGCGACGACAGCATCGGCCCGCGCCTGCGAATCGGCGACGGCGTAGATGCGGAGTTCATCGGCATTGCCGGAAGGACGGATCTGCGCGACTTCGTTGTTGGCGAAGATGATGCGGACGCCGTCGGTGTAATCGAAGCGGTCGATGGATGAAAAGCCGAGGGCCGGGGTGAAGATGCGGGCGGCGATCTTTTTGCTGTCCGGACGCGAGAGCCGGTCCATGATGCAGAGGCTGATTTCGCGCGGGAAATCTTTCAGCAACCCGGCGCGGCTGAAGCGCTTTGGCAATTCGCTGAACAGTTCGGCGACAGAGACATCTCTTTCGGCGGCGGCGTAGAGAACCGAGAGAATGGGGAGAAATGCGTCGCGCGTGGCGAGCGAGGTGAGGATACGGCCGTGGCGGGTGACGTCCGCGCCAAGGAGAAATCCGCCGTTGGCCTCCCATCCGCAAACCGCCCGACGTCCTTTCGCGGCGGCTGCCGCCATGCCGGCGACGACGTATGGTGAGCCGATACGCGTCTTCGGTTCGAGGACCGGAGCGAGGGAGCTCTGATCGATCGCGTCGTTACACGTGATGGGGACGACCACGGCTCCCGCATTCAGATATTGGGCGGTGATCATGCCGACGAGGTCGCCGCCGAAGAATTTCAGTTGCCCCGTGGAATCGTGCGCAAGCAGAAGAGGGCGGTCGCTGTCGCCATCGGTGGAAACCACGGCCCAGAGATTGGCGTGATGCGCGGCGAGCTTTCCGATGGCATCGAGCTGGTCAGCGCCGATGTTTTCAGTATCGATGGGAACAAACGTGTCGCTGCGACCCGCGGGAATGACTTCCGCGCCGAGGTGGGTGAGCACTTCGACGAGAAGATCGCGGCCGACGGCGGAATGCTGATAGACGAGGATGCGGCGGCCGCTAAGGGAGCCGGAACCGGGTTGCGCCGGAAAGAAATCGAGATAGCGCGCGGCGTAGCGTTCGCGTCCTGCGTCAGAAACGTTTGCGGCGGCGCGACGTTTACGAAGGGCGCCGGATTCGTCGAACGCGGACTGATCGAAATCCTGCGCGTAGATTCGCGCGCGGACTTCGGCGACTTTCGCGCCGATGGGGGCTTCGTGTTCCTTCAGCAACTCGCCGCGCGAGGTGTTCAGTTTGTAGCCATTACGATCGAACGGAATGTGGCTGCCGGTGATCATGATGCTGGCTTTGCCGTGGGAGAGCGCGTAATACATGAGCGCTGGCGTGGGGATCTGACCGAGGCTGACGCCGCGCAGGCCGGCGTCTTCGATCGCCTGGGCGACAGCTTCCATGAGTTGCGGAGAACTGGGGCGCAAATCGAGCGCGTAATAGAAATCGTCGTCTGGGTGAATGCCGCCATCTTCCGATGACAGAGAGAGCAGGTATTCGAGCTCAGCGGTGACGTTGATATAAATTTCGAGCTGCGTGAGATGGGCGATGAGACCGCGGCGGCCGCTTGTTCCGAAACCGAGGGGCGTTGGAGCGTGATTGAGCTGGGAGCGAAGATCCGGCATGTTCAGTTTTTCCGCAATGCGCGGGCGAGTTCGGCGCCGCTCGAGAATTCGCGCTCGAAATGGCCGCGGAGGGCCTGGAGCTTCGCGATGTAGGCGTCGAGCGCGGCGGCGACTTCGGTTTGGTTGGTATCGAGAATGTCGCGCCAGAGATCGTAGGAGCTGAGGGCCAGACGGGTCATGTCCATGAGGCCTGGGCCGGCGACCAGGGTTGCATCCGGCTGTTCTTCCCGGATCGTAGCCCCGAGCGCAGTCGACGCGAGCTGTGGCAAGTGAGAGCTCCACGCAACGAGCCTATCGTGCGTCGCGGCGTCGATAACGCGAATGTCAGCCCCGATTTTTTCGAGCCAGACGCGGAATTCGGTGGCGGTGGGATTTGTGAGAATCCAGGGCCGTCCGCGGAAGAGATCGGCGTCAGCGGCTTCGGCGCCGCGTTGCTCTTTGCCGGCCATGGGGTGTCCGCCAACGAAGGTGGCGCGGCGCAGATGAGCCGCGGCGGTTTCGCAAA
>CAZWTH010000009.1:0-14101 GCA_964636715.1 uncultured Solibacteraceae bacterium
GCTGAACCTTGGTGGGGAAACCCATGGGGAGGCGGTCCTTTCCTTAGACTAGTTACATAACTAGATACAAGAATACACGAAAACCTACTACATGGAACAACAAAAATGATCTTTATCTAGTCAAAGGCCAAACCCCAGCGCAGGGCGAAGCCCTGCCCCACAATTTCCCGCCGTCAGGCGCGGGCGAGCACTTCTTCGTAATAACGTTCGTATTGCGCGATCAGTTTCTCCGCGCAGAATCGGGACGTCGCCGTCTTCCGCGCCGCAACCGCCATCTTCGTGTGTAGCTCAGTATTTGTCAGCAATTCCGTAGCGCGCGCCGCAAGCCGCGCAACATCGCCGACCTTTTCGAGACACCCATCCACGCCATCCGTAATCAGCTCCGGCACGCCACCGACGTTGGTGCCAATCGGCACCACGCCGCACGCCATCGCCTCGAGCGCAGCCAGACCGAACGATTCCATCTCGCTCGGCATCAGCAGCACATGCGCCTGCCGGATCAGCCGCTCCACATGGTTCTGTTTCCCGACGAATTCCACGGCGTCGCGCACGCCAAGCTCCGCCGCCAGATGCTGCGCGGGTCCGCGATCGGGACCGTCGCCCACCATCAGCAGCCGCGCGTCCACCGTTCGCCTCACCTCCGCCAGAATCCGGATACAATCGAGCGCGCGTTTCACCGGCCGGAAGTTCGAAAGGTGAATCAGCAGCGGCGTCCCGTTGCGCTCATGCGGCGCGGGCGTGTAAATATCGCAGTTCACGAAGTTGTGGATCACGCGAATCTCGTTCGATGTCCCGAACGTCTGTATCGTGTTCCGCCGCAGATCTTCGCTGATGGCGGTGATGCCGTCCGATTGCTCAATCGAAAATTTCGTAATGCCGTAATATGTGGGGTCCGCGCCCACCAGCGTGATATCGGTGCCATGCAGCGTCGTGATAAAGGGTACGCGCCGGCGCGGCGCCAGCATCTGCTTCGCGAGCAGCG
Source organism: uncultured Solibacteraceae bacterium (assembly GCA_964636715.1). Taxonomy (GTDB): domain Bacteria; phylum Acidobacteriota; class Terriglobia; order Bryobacterales; family Bryobacteraceae; genus BOG-234. The sequence goes on from CAZWTH010000009.1 coordinate 983, forward strand.
CCGCGATCGAGTGCGGAATCGCGTAGTGGACGTGCAGCAGGTCGAGATTGTAGTTCTCGGCGACATCCGCCATGCGCGACGCGAGCGCGAGCGAATAGGGCGGGTACTGGAACAGCGGGTAATTCGAAACCTCGACTTCGTGGTAGTGGATGCGCGGAATATTCGGGTCAAGCCGGATGGGATTCGCGTAAGTAATGAAGTGAACTTCGTGGCCGCGATTCGCCAGTTCCAGGCCGAGCTCGGTCGCAACAATGCCGCTGCCCCCGTAGGTGGGATAACACGTGATGCCGATATTCATGCGTTCTTATCTGATGTAGACGTAGAGGGTATGGCTTCGCCCGGTTCCGTCGTCGGGAATAGTAATCGTGGCGGAAGGCGTCCACTTACCCAGGGGAAAATCGTGCGCCACCACGCGCGCGCCCTTTTTGAGCTGCTGTTCGAGAAGCCGCGCCACCTTCTCATTGGCTTCGGGCCAGAGGTAAACAGTGACGAGATCGGCGGAAGAGTAATCCTGCTCCAATAGATCGCCGCGGATGATGCGGGCGGTCTTGTCGAGTCCAAGAGCATAAATTTTCGCCTTGCTCTTCGCCACGAGCGCATCGTCGAGTTCCACGCCGATGGCATTAGCCTTGTATTTTTTGGCCGCCGCGATGACGATGCGGCCATCGCCCGAGCCGAGATCGAACATGGTTTCCCCCGGCTGGAGTTTCCCCGCCTGGAGCATGCGGTCGACAACGGAATCGGGCGTCGGCAGATACGGCGCGAGGCTGCCGGCCGGCTGATCCGGCTGGGGCGCGGGTTGGGCCCTTAGCGTTAGCGCCGTAAAAATAAAGAGCAAAGATAGCGTTCGCATCAACAACTACTCCATCACAGACGCCCAGCCGCGGCGGTTCAGATCCCAGTAAATAAAGGAACCCGCCGCCACGGCGATCGCCAGAAACACGACGCCCTCGGCATAATCGTGCAGGATCACTTTCCCAATACCGAATAACGCGCCGTAGACCAGAGCGCATCCCGCCAGCCAGTCCGCCAGATTCCAGCCGAGGTCGCGCGTCGTTGTCACCTCGGGCGCAAGCCGTTCCACCGGCCGCCAACCCGTTGGCGCAGGCCGCACTTTCCGGTAAAAACGCAGCAGCGTTTCATTAGATTCAGGCTGCGTCAGGAAAGTTACCGCCAGCCAGACCACGGTCGTCACTCCGACCGTAATCAGAATCAGCCAGGCGAATTGCACCGGATTGTCGCTATCGAGATGAAACACAGTCTGCAGCGTCACCGAGACGACAAACGCCGCCGCCATCGAGCTGACCTCGCTCCAGGCATTGATGCGCCACCACTACCAGCGCAGGATCAGCACGGTCCCCGTGCCCGCCCCCGTGATGATCAGCAGCTTCCACGCGGCGGCGATCGAATCCATGTAGTGCGTCACGATGGCAGAAATGATGGTGAGCCCGATGGTCGCAACCTGAGAAGCGTTCACATAATGCCGTTCGGGCCGCCCGGTCTCGATAAACCGGCGGTAGAAATCGTTCACCAGATAGCTCGCGCCCCAGTTGAGCTGCGTCCCCACCGTCGACATGAACGCCGCCGCGAACGCCGCCACCATCAATCCGCGCAGCGAGGCCGGCAGATAGTCAATCATCACCTTGATATAGCCGGTTTCGGGATCGGCCAGGTGCGGGTAGAGAATCACCGAAGCCATTCCGGCGATCACCCACGGCCACGGCCGCAGCGCATAGTGCGCCACGTTGAACCAGAGCGTGGCGAGCAGCGAATGGCGCTCGTCTTTCGCGCTGAACATGCGCTGCGCCACATACCCACCACCGCCCGGCTCGGCGCCCGGATACCACGTCGCCCACCAGTTCACCGCGATGTAGACGCCGAACGTGATCGCCGGCATCCAGACGGAATGCAGATCCGGCACAAAACTGAGGAATGCCCCGCCCTCGCCGCCGAGCGCCGTCTTCATCCGCTCGATGCCGCCCACCGCGCGAACCGCCGCCACGCCGAGCACAATCACCATCCCCATCTTGATCACGAACTGGAACAGGTCCGTCACCAGCACGCCCCACAGGCCCGAAAGCGTGGAGATCAGCGACGTGAGCGCAATGATGCCGATCACAATCCACAGCGCCTGGCCTTTGGAGACGCCAAGCACCAGCATCAGGATTTTCACCATCGCCAGGTTCACCCAGCCGAGGATGATGCAGTTCATCACGACGCCGAGATAGACCGAGCGGAAGCCCCGGAGAAAAGCCGCGGGTTTGCCGGAGTAGCGCAGTTCGGCGAGTTCGATATCCGTCGTGACGCCTGAGCGCCGCCACAACCGGGCGAACAGGAAAACGGTCAGCATCCCGCTCGCGACCATATTCCACCAAAGCCAGTTGCCGGCGACGCCATTCCGCGCCACCAGCCCGGTCACCACCAGCGGCGTATCCGCGGCGAAAGTGGTCGCGACCATCGACGTTCCCGCCAGCCACCAGGGACCATTCCGGCCGGAAAGAAAGAACTCGCTGGTGCTCGATCCCGCTCTCGATTTGTAGTAGAAACCGATGCCGATATTAAAGAGGAAATAAGCGGCGATGACGGCCCAGTCGAGCGGTGTGAGCGTCAAGCCAGGAACCTTTCGCAGTTTTCATCATGGTCTGTGGAAAACTTTGTGGGAAAGCCAGCCGGGCCACTCAAATTATGCCGGTAAATAACCGTTTTGAAACGGACTGCTGCGTCCTTCAGCAATCCTGAAATCTGCAAGCTAAGTGGCAGTGTTTCCATCGCGATGCGTTTCCGTTACAAATCTTTTCGAACGCTACAAACGCACCGTTTCGAGCGGGATGCCATTTTTGCACGCTTCGCAGGATGCGGCGTCGGCGCTATAGCCCGCTTCGACCCGCGCCAGGTAGTACAAAGGTAATCCGTCAAAGGACTCTACCTTCGGGTATGGCTGATAGACGATGGCGGCAATCGCCATGATCTGAGCGCCGGCCGCTTCGAGGAGTTTCCGAAGCGCCGCGATCCGGCGGCCGGACCGTATGATGTCGTCAACCAGAACCACGGGAGCGCCGCGGTCCGGCTCAATGTACTGGCGAAAGCGTTCCGGCTTTCCGTCTGGATCGTCTTCCGCCCAGTAAACCTGTTTCGCCCGCAGCGCCTCGCAGACGCCGAAAGCGACCGGCAACCCGCCGGGCGCGGGGGAAACGATGGAAAGCTCGGGAATCGCCACCCGGATCTCGGTATTCGCCCGCAGCAGCCGGCTCAGCCCGACGCTCAGTATTTTGGCGTGCTGGTAATGCCGCATGGCGAGCGGAACCTGAAGATACTGCGTGGAATGCAGCCCGTTCGGATACTCGAAGTGTCCGTCGCGAAGCGCGCCGGTCTCACGCAGGATGCCGGTGACATCCTCCTGGCTGGGTAGCAGTTGCATGGCTCTCGCTCTCCAGAATAGAAGAAATGGGGGAGGATAGCGAACAGGGAAGCTGACGTTCCGAATCTATGAGCGTGATCAGTAACGGTCAGGACGCACCACCGGAATCACTGAAAGAGCCTGATAACGCGCAACGGCCTCGCCCAAAGCCTGGAACCCCTGCGGGGGAGGATTCAAAGCCATGATCCCGATTGGTGGAAACCGATGACGGATGAAGAGGTAGAGACTTTCCTCGAAAGGGCTACTACCAGCACAAGCGCGCCTGATCTCTTCTTGTTGTGGGGCGGCGCTTCGGCGCTGCTGGCTGGCCTTCCGGCCAGCGCGGACTTCCCACAATATTTCGGGTCACATGCGCCGAGCATAAGCTCGCCGCCACGCCGAGCATAAGCTCGGCGGCAAGGCCGAAGCCATGCCCCACAATTGTCGGGTCCCCGTGCACCCTGGTCCCCCACCGGTACGCGAATTAACCTTGGAAAGCTGCCCGCCTCCCCGGACACATGGTACGCTTTGAAAGGTATCGGCATGTACAAGGCTTTCTTCGGGCTGACGAGCAATCCGTTCAATCTGAGCCCGGACCCTACGTTTCTCTACAAGAGTCCGTTCCACGAAGAAGCCCTCGCCAACCTCATCTACGGCGTGACCAGCCGCAAGGGATTCATCATGCTCACGGGCGAAGTGGGCACGGGGAAAACCACGCTGCTCGAATGCCTTCGCGACTACCTGACCTCCCATCACACCCCTTTCGGCTTCATCTTTAACTCCCGTCTCACCCCGCAGCAGTTTTTCGAAATGGTGGCCTGGGATTTCGATCTCGAATGCGATCGCTCGTCCAAGACCGAGGTTCTCTTCGCCCTCAACAATCTGCTCCTCGAACGGGCGAATCAGAACCAAACCACGGCGTTGATCGTAGATGAAGCGCAGAATCTCGATTGGGAAGTTCTCGAAGAGATCCGGATGCTCGGTAATCTGGAAAACCGGCGCGGCAAGATGATCCAGATCATCATCTCCGGGCAGCCCGAGCTCGAGCGTAAGCTGGAAGAGCCGAACTACCGTCAGCTTCGCCAGCGCATCGGGCTGCGTTGCCGCCTGCGTCCTTTCAGCCCCGCCGAAACGGCCGCCTACATCGCTACCCGGCTTTCCCGCGCGGGCATGCGCGAGCAGACCGCGTTCCCGCCGGACGTGCTTCTCGAAATCCACAAGCGCACGCAGGGAATTCCCCGCCTGATCAATCTGGTGTCGGACAATCTGCTGCTGACTGCATTCGCCATGGAAAAGCGCCAGGCTTCCATCGAAATGCTGGACGAAGTGACGCGCGATATGGACCTGAACTGGTCCGGCAATCCGAAGCGCTTCGAGCAGGCCGAAAAATCGGTTCCGCCCTCGCAGGCCGACCTAAGCGCCGCGTAACGGCGTCGGCGGTGGCGCAAGCTGCAACCGCGGAGGATTGGCGTGCCGCACCGTCCACTCCGCGCCCGCCAGAACGATGAACGACGCGACCATCGTAAACAGAATGACTTCCACTGAGTACTTGAAAACGTCGTATTCGTTGGCGAGTTTCTGATCCAGCCATGGCCAGATCGCAAGCGCGACGTACTTCAGGACTTCGAGCGCTCCGCCCACTACAATGGAAACCCGGATCAGTGGGCGCGCGGGCATTTTGCGGTTGGGCAGCAGCCAATACACCAGAAACAGCGCCAGCATCGTAAGCGGAACGGCCGCGAGTTTGAAGAGCAGCAGCGTCATGAACTTCGGGAGGTTAGGCCCGAGCCGCGCCTCCAGAAACTCCTGATTAATTGCGGTCAGCATCGCCGACCCAATCACCATACCGCCGCAAAGCAGAATCAACCCGAGGCTCATCGCCTGATTTCGCAGATAGCTGCGGTTGTGGACGACCCCCCACGCCCGGTTGAGCGCAACTTCCAGCGGCTCGAACACCCCATTGGCGGTCAGCATGAGCAAAATCAACGATACGACCTGAAAGCGACCGTGCCCGGACTTACCGAGGTTGGCCAGAAGGTTCCGGTTGATGAAATCGCCGAGTGTGCCGGGGAAGTAATCCGTCAGTGCTTTGGTGAGGGCCTGCTCCGCGAGCCCGTGCGGTCCCTGGAAAAGCCGGGCCAGAGAGAACATCACCGTGAGGAACGGATACAGGCTGAGCATCACGCTCGCGGCGATGGAAAGCGCGTAGACATGTACTTCCGTTTGTGAGAGATAGCGAACGGTCGGGTGCCAGTGCTTCGTGCGCTCGATCAGCGGGTCGAAAACCTGCGCCTCCAGTTTTTCGTTGATGATGTGCAAGCCCGGCCCTAAGTGTGGAGATACGATCCCGGAAACCCCGAAGTTTCCTCTTCTCCTATAGTATTCGGATACATGGTCTCTGTTTCACATATAAAAACAATTTATAATTGCCGATACTTGCATTTCCAAAACTTCTGAACTACACTGAAATTTCTGGCAATGCCGTCCCGCGTCACAGCCCGCCTCATTACCTCGACCATTCCTGTGGTAGTAAGCATTATTGTGGTCGTAGTATCCGGCCCCGCCTGAGGCATCGGCAAAGTCAAAAACTTCCGAGGCCATCAGCGGGGCGCAAAAGCCCAGCGGATGGCCTTTCTTATTTTCAGGACTCGTAAGAAACAGGAATCAGGAATATGCAAACTCCGAACGCAGCGCAAACGAATGGGGGGCCGTCGGCCGACCCCGGTAAATTGATGACGGGCGCCGAGATGCTTCTCGAATGCCTCGCACGCGAGGGCGTCGATGTATTTTTCGGCTATCCCGGTGGCGTGACGCTGCCGTTCTACGATGCGGTCTACGACTCGCATATCAAACACATCCTGGTCCGGCATGAAGAGAACGCGGCATTCGCAGCCGCGGGCTATGCGCGCGCCACGGGCCGAACCGGCGTTTGCTGCGCTACCTCCGGCCCCGGCGCCACCAACCTGGTGACCGGTCTGGTCGACGCCCTGATGGATTCCATCCCGCTCGTCGCCATCACCGGCCAGGTGCATTCGAAGCTCATCGGCAGTGACGCCTTCCAGGAAGCCGACACGTTCGGTATCACGCGCCCCGCCACGAAGCACAACTTCATGGTGCGCACGGTGGCCGAACTGCCCCGCATCGTGCATGAAGCGTTTTATCTCGCGGCGAGCGGCCGTCCCGGCCCGGTGCTGGTCGATATCCCCAAGGACGTTTTTCAGGCGCGTGGCCATTACGTGCCCGTTGATTCCATCCATCTTCCCGGCTACAAAGTGTTCACGGAAGGCCACGCCGGCCAGATCCGCCGCGCCGCCCAGTTGATCTGGGAATCCGAACGTCCCATGGTGTACGCGGGTGGCGGTATTCTCGCCGGCGCCGCTTCGCCGGAACTGAAGGAACTCGTCGAAACGGTGGACGCCCCGACCGTCTGTACCCTGATGGGTCTCGGCGGCCTCTCCTCCAGCCATCGCAATTTCATCAGCATGCCCGGCATGCACGGCAGCTACGCGGCGAACATGGCGATGACGGAATGCGATCTTCTGATCGCGCTCGGCACCCGCTTCGATGATCGCGTCACCGGCCAGCTCAACGCCTTCGCGCGCCACGCTCGCGTGATCCATGTGGATATCGATCCCGCCGAAGTCGGCAAGAACCGCAATCCGGACATTCCGATCGTCGGCGACGTGAAGCGCGTTCTCCAGAAAATGAACAAGGCGCTCCAGGAACTCGCTCCCGAAATGCGCGCCACGCATGCCGATTCGCGCGGCGCCTGGTGGGACAAGATCCGCGGCTGGATGGAAGAGCATCCCTACGATCGCCGCCATGACGATACCGTCATCCGCCCGCAGCATCTTCTCGATGAGATCGATCGCCTCTCTGGCGGCCAGGCCGTTGTGACTTCGGACGTGGGTCAGCACCAGATGTGGGCCGCGCAGCTCATCCGTTTCAACGAGCCGCGTCTCTGGGTCAACTCTGGCGGTCTCGGCTCCATGGGTTTCGGCGTTCCCTCCGCGATCGGCGCCCAGATGGCGCGTCCCGATAAGCTCGTGATCGCGATCTGCGGTGATGGCGGTTTCCAGATGTCATTGCCCGAGCTTTCCACCATCGCCACCCACGGCCTGCCCATCAAGATCGTCATCATGAACAATGGATGCCTCGGCATGGTGCGCCAGTGGCAGACGCTGTTCTATAACAACCGCCTGAGTTCGGTGGCGCTCGAATGCTTCCCGGATGCGGAGAAGCTGGCGGGCGCGTATGGCTTCCCCGGCCGCACGGTGGATAAGCCCTGGGAACTCGCCGAAGCGCTCGAAACCGCGTTCAAGACGCCGGGGCCGTATCTGCTGAACGTGACCGTCGCTCCGATGGAAAACGTCTATCCGATGGTGCCCGCCGGCGGCGCGATCTACGAAATGGTGCTGGGACCGCCCCAGCCGGTGGCGGTGGACTAAGGCGGCCGACGAACCAGAGAGACATCCATGCTGCAAACAATTTCCATTCTTCTCGAGAACAAGCCGGGCGCTCTGCTGCGCGTCACGGGCGTTCTCTCCGCCCGCGGATACAACATCGAGGGCCTGACTGTCGCGAAAACGATGGACCCGGAGCTCTCGCGCATGACCATCACGGTCGACGTGGAAGAGCGCCTGCGCGCGCAGGTGATCAAGCAGATGAATAAGCTGGTCAACGTGCTCCAGGCGACCGACATGACGGAATCGCCGTCGCTCATCCGCGAAATGGTGCTGCTGCGCGTACGCTGCACGCAGGAAAGCCGCACGGCCGTATTGAAGGAAGCCGAAATTTTCCAGGCGCGCGTGGTCGATTCGTCGGTGGAAGGGTTTGCCATCGAAGCGACTGGCGTCGCCGAGAAGCTCGACGAGTTCGTCGACGTCATGCGAAGCTACGGCGAGATTGAAGTTTCACGATCGGGCGCGGTTGCCATGTCGCTCGAATCGAAAAAGCTCCGGCTGCAGCCGCCGGTGCCGGCGGGCGCGGGCGTTCCCGCCGCCTAAAAACGAATTCCGGAACCAAAACTCATTAAGGAAAAGTTCTCACAATGGTGAAACGTTACAACGAAAAAGACGGGAACATTGACCCGCTCAAGGGAAAGAAGATTGCCATCATCGGCTACGGCAGCCAGGGACATGCGCACGCGTTGAACCTGCGCGATTCCGGGCTGGACGTTGTGGTCGGCCTGCCGGAATCGAGCAAGAGCCGAGCGAAGGCGACCGCCGCGGGTCTCGCCGTCATGACGCCCGCCGAAGCCGCGAAGGTTGCGGACTTCATCATGATCCTGGTTCCGGATCATCTCCAGGCCGATATCTATGAGAAGGACATCGCGCCCAACCTGAAGGCCGGCAAGACGCTGATGTTCGCGCACGGCTTCGCCATTCATTTCAAGTCCATCCAGCCCCCGGCTGACGTTGACGTTTCGATGGTGGCCCCGAAGGCTCCTGGCCATCGCGTGCGCGAAGTGTTCACGGAAGGTTCGGGCGTGCCCGCGCTCGTCGCCGTTCATCAGGATGCGAGCGGCAAGGCGCTGCAGAACGGTCTGGCCTACGCGACCGGCATCGGCTCCATGCGCGCCGGCGTGCTCGAAACGAGCTTCCGCGAAGAAACGGAAAGCGATCTGTTCGGTGAGCAGGCCGTGCTCTGCGGCGGCGCCGCGGAACTGATTCGCGCCGGCTTCCAGACGCTGGTGGATGCGGGCTACGCTCCCGAAATCGCCTACTTCGAATGCCTGCACGAGCTCAAGCTGATCGTCGACCTGATTTACGAAGGCGGTCTGAACTACATGCGCTACTCGATTTCCGATACGGCGGAGTATGGCGATTACACGCGCGGCCCGCGCATCGTGAACGACCAGACGCGCGCCGAAATGAAGAAAATCCTTTCGGAAATCCAGTCGGGCGAATTCGCGAAGCAGTGGATCGCGGAAAACAAGACCGGCGGGCGGAAGAAGTTCCTCGCCATGCGCGAGTCGCAGACCAACCAGCAGATTGAAACCGTGGGCGCGGAGCTTCGCAAGATGATGACGTTCCTGCGGCGGAATAAGGAAAGCGGCGTACCGGAGGCATAAGCAGCAGTTTTAGACGGGGCCGTGACGTTCCGGCGTCACGGCCCTTCGGAAAGAAAGACCATGCGCATTCAAACGTTCGATACCACTCTTCGGGATGGCACGCAGGGCGAAGCCGTCTCATTCTCCGTGGACGATAAGATCCTTATCGCACGGAAACTGGACGAGCTGGGTATTGACTACATTGAGGGCGGATGGCCAGGTTCCAACCCACGCGACCGTGAATTCTTCACGAGGGCCCGCAAAGAGCTGAAGCTCCATCACGCGAAGCTGACGGCGTTCGGGTCCACGCGATTCGCGAAGAATCCGGTGCAGGAAGATCGCAACGTGCGTGAACTGCTTGAAGCGGAGACGCCGGTGATCGCGATCTTCGGCAAGAGCTGGGATCTGCACGTGCATCGCGCGCTGGGCATCAGCGAAGAGGAGAATCTTGCGCTGATTTCGGAGACAGTGGCGTATCTGAAGAAGCACGGCCGTGAAGTGGTCTACGACGCCGAGCATTTCTTCGATGGCTATATCAACAATCGCGATTTCGCGCTGCGGACGCTCGAAGCGGCCCACAAGGCTGGCGCGGACGTGCTTTCCCTTTGCGATACGAACGGTGGCACGCCGACCCCGCGCGTAGCCGCGATCGTCGCTGATGTTCGGTCGAAGTTCAGCGGCGTGATCGGCGCGCACGTTCATAACGATTGCGACGTCGCCGTGGCGAATACGCTGGCGGCCGTCGAAAGCGGCGCGACGCACGTACAAGGTTGCCTGAACGGCTATGGCGAGCGCTGCGGCAATGCGAATCTTGGCAGCGTGATCGCCAATCTGGAATTGAAGGCCGGTCATCAGACGATCGGTCCTGAAAAGCTTCAGTTGCTGACGTCCACGGCGCGCTACATCGCGGAACTCGCGAATCTCCAGATCCCGCGCGGCACGGCGTTCGTCGGGCAGAGCGCTTTCGCCCACAAAGGCGGAATTCACGTGAGCGCTGTGCTCAAGGATTCAAAAACCTACGAGCACATCCAGCCGGAACTGGTGGGCAATGAGCAGCGCATTCTCGTCAGCGATCTCGCGGGCCGCAGCAACATCGTCCACAAGCTGACGAAATTCGATCCGCAGAACAAGCTCGATAACGCCTCGCGCGCGAAACTTCTCGAACGCATCAAAGACGCGGAATTCGCCGGTTACGATCTCGAAGCAGCGGATGGCAATTTCGAGTTGTTCGTACTCGAAGCGCTCTACCCGGGCAAGACGTTCTTCGACGTACTCGGATACGAAGTCGTGATCCGCGCCGCCGCATCCGGCACGACCCACACCGCGAGCGTGAAAGTGAAAGCCGCTGGCAGCGAGCATTCCGAATCCGCAGCCGGCAACGGCCCGGTGAACGCGCTCGACGTCTGCCTTCGCAAATGCATCTCCGCCCTCTACCCGCAGATCGGCGATGTCCGCCTGACCGACTACAAAGTCCGCGTTCTCGATTCCGGTAAAGGCACAGCGGCAAAAGTACGCGTACTGGTGGAATGGTCGGACGGCGCCCGTAGCTGGTCAACCGTCGGTGTATCCGAAGACGTAATCGAAGCCAGTTGGGACGCCCTCCTCAGCGCCCTGCGCCTCGAACTCATGCGCATCGCCGCCATCCAGAGCCAGGCGGCTTAAATTTTCAACTCGTTCACCTCAGCTCGGATTCGACAAGATCGACGACGCGAGGGAGTGCTTTCAACGATTGCGGGCGAAGAAGCCGGCGCACGGGCGTCACGGCCGCAACGGCGCCAGCGCGATCCAGATTGATTTGCTGCAACTCGTGAGTGGAGCACCAGCTTCGAAGTAACGAGTGGGTATCGAGCCACGCTACAGCCTCCAATCCGGAAAGAGCGGAGGAATAAACTTCGCCGAGATCGGCCGGCTCATGATAGCCGAGGGCGTAGATTCTCTTGAGCGGGATCGCGCGGTACGGAGCGGACGTCTCGAAACGATAGAGATATTTGTCCGTCAGGAATTCCGTGGCGGGCTGATCGCCTATTGCCTCACGGCTGTCATCCAGCAGACGAAGACCTGGCCATGCCGGCAATAATTCCGGCCCTGCGCTCGTGAGACGCACGGCGGCCACATCATCCGTCAGCACCTGATGGCCGCGGGAATGAAAGGCAGCGGCGGTGGTGGATTTCCCCGCGCCGCTTTCACCCAGAAAGAGAACCGCCTGGCCCCCAACAGCGACGGCGCTCGCATGGAGGGTCAGATGGCCGCGCTGACGAAGAAGGTATCCGAAGAGCCGGCCTGAGAGCAGCGTTCGTACCGAGCCGGCGTCGGCATCCGGAAGCAAATCCACAATGATCTCCCGGCCTTCCCGGATATGAAAGGCGCCGGTTCGAGTGAAAAAAACCTTTTCCTCATCACTCGTCGCCTGCATATCGGCATCGCGGACCGTTCCCCGGCGGATTGTCACATCGGCATCGCCGGCGCCGGCGGTAAATTCGGGCAATTCGAGTTGTGAGTGAATCCCGAGAGCAAAACCGGAATACCGATACATTTCAACGTGGTTGGGGCGTATAGGCAAACGTGGTGATCGGACTGTAATTCCGATGGTTTCGTCCTCCGGAAACCACCACTCCGCCGGTCATCAGCCACGCATGCGCCTTCAAATCGCCCGATTGGATTGTATTCCTGACTCCTACCGTCAGGGTTATCGCCATACCGCGAAACCGCAACATGCAGGCGCCGGCAACTGCCTTAGCCATGCAGTTGCTGCGCCAGGGCGCGCGGCGGGAGGCGATGATAAGCGCCCGTTGCAGACGCCTTGCGTGCAGGAAAAAGGCCTTGTCCTGTACCGCCGCATCCGCCACCGCACCATCCCCTGGCTGGAGCGCCAGAAGCCTGGTGAACCAGCGGAAAGGAATCGTCAGCAGAATGATTCGGGCGAGCGCCAGCCAGAAAATAGCTTCCGCCAATAATCGCGGACCGCCAAAATATCGTCCTCGGGTCTGGATGGATTCAACTCGGCGCAACGCGGTCTCCGGGCGGCGGTCAGTGAACTTCGAGCAGACCTTCCGTGTGCAGATCGCTTATAAATTCCATCAAATCGGCCGCAATTTGCCGCGGATCGCCCTGATATTCCTGAGCCATTCGATCACACAGACTATCGACCGGCGTAGCCTCTTCGAGCAGATCCCACAACCGCCGGCCGATATCGTCCAGACCGGTGTACTGGTCCCGCACCGGATTCAGGACATAAATTTCTTCGCCCACCCGCGTGGTCATCATGCCGCTCGTTCTCTTCACGAGGGAGCCCGCATGCACAGACGTTTGCGCTCTATCTCCGGGCATCACGAGTCCGAATTCGCCGGGTGCAGGGGACGTCGCGAACCGGGAGATGCAGAAATGGAGATCCGCGAGATCAGCGGTTTATGCCAATGAGGGCGCGAAGACGCGATTTCGGAACCACCATCTTCGCTGGAGCGATCAGGCTCGACGCTACTTCGGAAATCAGACATTCGTTGGATCATTGTACATCATTGCGCATAAATCGATTGAGAACTACCGGCTGAAAGCCGGTAGAATCCTTAGCGACTGAAAGTCGCGGTTGCGGCTAAAGCCGCCTGAAGGCGCCCGGCTACAAGCCGGCTCAAGGCTTGGCGGTCGCGGTGATTTTAAACGAATCGTCGTCTTC
>CAZWTH010000010.1:0-8294 GCA_964636715.1 uncultured Solibacteraceae bacterium
ATCGACGGCCGTGGTGGGAGACAGATTGCTCCCGAAAATCGCAACCCACACGCCGGGAGCGATCAGGGGCGAGTAATTCGCGGCATGGAGGACCGATTGAATGACCGGGGTCTGCGCAAATGCGGCAGAAGCGCCCAGAAGGAAAACGATGGGAAACCTTCGAAACATAGGTATAAAGACCTTACACAATGGAATATTTTATCAATCCGACACACTAATCGGAAATATATCGCTCGCCGCCGATCCAACCGTCACAATCAGCGGATGAATTCCATCGTAAATAGCAGGTATCTGCACGTTCACCTGAAACAACGCGGTCAGAGTGGGAGTGAGTCCCGCGAATGATACTGGCGCATCGAGCCCGCCGACCGTCACGCTGACGGGCAACACCGCGCGCGCCGGAGGATTCGATGGCGCGGCGGCGCCATCGGGAACCGGCGTATCGAGCGGCCCTTGTCCTGTCATATACAGCACCACATAGTCACCCGGGTGCGCCGGGTGAGAAGGATCGTTCAGGCTCCCATCGGGATTCACGATAATCGGCGAGAGAAACGCCGAATAGTTCACGAACATGCCCGGCTGCGCCTGGACGATCGTCGCTGTTCCCGTTGCCGTGCCCAGAGGTCCAATGACCTCAAAAGACGCCTTGCCCGGCAGTATTTCCGAAGGTATCTGGAGATTGATCTGGCTCGCGCTGACATAAAGCAACCGCGCTGTATAGCCGCCAATGATGACGCTCACTCCCCCGAGTTGCGAGGGCAGCGGCAGCGTTGCCGCCTGCGCGGTCGAGTTTGTCAGGTTGTCGCCATAGATACTTGCGAGAGATCCAGGCGCCACGCCGGTCGCGGCGGAAGAAGTTGCGGCCGAACTGATCAATGCCCCCACGAGCATCGCCGGGGCGCCTGAGGCTGTCAGTACGGTAAATGTGACGGTCGCGGTGGACTGGCTGCCGCCGGCCGTGACGGTCAGTTGTGTCGAGTAAGTTCCCGGCGCGAGTCCGGCGGGATTCGCGGTCAGCGTCGGACTCGATGGCGTCGTGCCGGTCAGCGGACTCACCGTGAGCCACGGAACCGAACGCGGCGTGATGGTGAACGAAAGCGGGGTTCCGGAACTCGTGAGCAGGAGCGGCGCCGATACCGCTTCCCCGCCCGCATTCGCCTCAAGCGATGGCGTCAGGATGATGAGGTGCGGTCCTACAATCATCGAGGCACGGATATTCGCCGGAATTGCCGAAGTCTTGTTACGGACGATGATCTCCGAAGAATATGTTCCATTCGAGAGACCGGCGGGGTTTGCCGTCAGCGTCAGAGTCGCCGGAGTCGTCCCTGAAGATGGTGTTACGGTCAGCCACGAATTGCCGGATGTCGCGGTGAACGGTTCCGCGATCTGCGTGACCGCGCCGTAATGGAAACGGGAGTCGGAAACAGCGGTCAGGCTCGCCGTCACTTGCTGGGGAGCGGCGCCGGGACCGTCCACCTCGAACAGCAATCCTCCCGGAGTGGGAGTTGTCAGCTCGAAGGCGGGGTTCTCCTGATTCACAATCACCGGGATCTCCTGGACGCCGTTCGCCGCGCCAGGCGCAAATACCGAGAGGTAACCGGGGTTACCGGGCCCTTGAGGAGCGGCGCTGATGGCCGAGACCACGACCTGCGCCGGAGTGACGCCGTCTGTCTGCGAAAACGACAGAACCGGATCCACCAGATGAAACGCGATCGGCGCGCCGCTGCTGGTCAAAGAAATCGCAATCGGCGCGGGAGGATCCGCGGTGGGTTGATCGAAAATCAGACTCTGCGCATCGATGTTCAGAGTGGGCAGATCGCGCGCAGAGAAATCCACCTTTGCCACGAAAGCCCCGAACAATCCTTTCAGGGCTTCCTGATAGGCCCCCGGCGTTGCCACTGCCTCGTTATCGCCGGTTTGCCCCGCTATGAATACGTTCGGTCCATCCGCGCATATTGCGAAGGCATTGACGTCCCCGATAAATTGCGAATCGAGCACCGCGGTCGCATCGCTGTTAATGGAGAGCACATTCACTCCGGACGCCGTGACCGTCGTTGCTCCGCCGCCGGCGATGTAACTCAGCAGACGCGCAAAACCCTGCCCGACAAACAATGACCCGTCAGGGTTGAGAGCAAGGGCCCCGCCGGCGCCGTACTGCGCCGCCTCCTGCGGCAGGTAGGTGGAATAGACAAGTCCGCTGCCGTCCGGAGTGAGCTTCGTGAGAAATCCTTTGAATTCCGAGCCATCCGTGTCGATCACCCCGGGTGTAGTGGGAAACGGATTCGACAGTCCTGCGTCTGTCCCCTGATTGGCGCTTCCCGTGACGTAGGCGCTCCCAGCGGCATCCACCGCAATCGCCGCTCCGCTGTCCCCGCCCCGCCCGCCGAGATAGGTCGAATAGAGAAATGCCGACCCGTCTGAGCTGATTTTGGTCACGAAGGCGCTGCTGTTGGAACCGGAGTGACTGGCGTTCTGGTACGCTGCGCCGGTAACCGGGAAATCTGCGGAGGTGGTCAGGCCCGTAACAAACAGGTTGCCTGGGGAATCGAGTGCGCCGGCATTTGCGGCCGTTATTCCCGTCGCGCCTCCCAGATAGGTGGCGTATACATACGCGGACCCACCCGCATTCAATTCCGCAGCGAAGCCCGCGGTCGGCGAATCGCCGGGAGCAGGCGCCGGCAATACCGGCTCGGCGGCGCCGGCTGTAACGGGAAAGGCGCCCTGCACTGTGCCAACTACAAACACATTTCCGGAAGGGGATACGGTAATTCCGTTTACTTCCGCGTTGGGATTCGCGGCCAGACAGGTCGACCAGCTCAGCCCCGTCCCGGAACTATTCAGCTTCATCGCGTATGCGCCGGGAGAAGCTTTTTGGGCGCTGCCGATACAGGAAGAAGTCGGGAAGTCAGTCGATGTCGTGTTCCCCGCCACATAAGCGGCGCCCGTGGAATCGACCGCTATTCCTGACGGCGCATGGAGCAGAAAGCCGGAGTCCCCGATCAAAATGCTGTAATAGAGCCTCGTCCCGGTCGGGTCCATTTTAGCGACGAAGACATCGAACTGAGCGGGAGCTCCAGGCGAGGACAGCGCCCCCGGAAAATCGGCCGACGTGGTGGTTCCCGTGATGTAGATATTCTTCTCGTTGTCGAGCGCAATGCCGCTCGCGCGGTCCTGCGCCGAGCCGCTCAGTAATGTCGCAAAGTCGAGCTCCGGGTCGATGATCAGTGGGCGCGAGCGGTCATAGGAGCCAATCTGAAAAGCGACATGCCGGGCGTCGATCCGCCGGAATCTTCCCTCCACCGCGACTCTCCGCCGATCGGTCATCTGATACACGGACAGCCGCTGCAGAACGTCGCCACCGGATTTCGTGGAAATCGCGAGCGCTCCATCCGGACGAATCCGGAGCGCCGATGGTCCGCGGAACTCGAGATGGATTCGCCTGTAATCGCCGCCTGGCTGAACGGTGAAATCGTATTCGAGCTTTCCCGCATGGCCATGCCATTCGACGTCAACCCCTGGATACACTCCCTCCGCTTTCGCACTCCCATATTGCGGAACGCCGGTGCGCCAACGGTCCGGCGAGCCGATGAGGTAGCTGCTTACGCCGGGGAGCCGGTCAGCCAGCGTAATTCGCGCGCCGGAATTCGCGCCATCGAACCGCATTTCGTATCCGCTCCGGCGATCTTTCGGGAGGTAGACGATGCGGGCCGGCTGGATCTCCGCCTCGAATCCAGGCCCTCGGGCACCCAAGGCATTGGGAACGGATGTGGGCTCGATCACAATCGGAAGCCGGAAGCTCGTCCCGCCAGCGGCGCACTTCAGAAACAGAAGGGCCGTCAGGGGAAGGATGCTCCTGCGAAGAGTCATACAAATCCCGGCAGCACATTGCGTACCAGTACAGTTTTGGCCGGTAAATTATGACTCGGCGACTACATTCCGGGCGTTTCCGCCGTGGGCCGCGCTCTCTCTGTTAGCCCATGGCACTGGATAGGACCTGCCGCACGTCGCGCACACGTAGTGACCATGGAGTGGCCACCGGATGGAAGAATGCATCACTCTGCACCAGAGATCGCCGAAAATCCGATCGGCCGCGCCTTTTTCGGTTCCCGAGAGGCTGGCGGCGCCTGGCAGACGCTTCATGGCATCATTTTGGGCCTGACCGCACCGGCGGAACAAGACTCCACTTGGATAACGTTCTCCAGAACGTGTTGGAGGAGTCGCACCAGTGATATCATTTCGCCCGAAGGAGCAACTATGATCCTCGTCCGAAACAGCTTCACCGCGAAACCCGGCAAGGCCGGTAAGCTCGCGGCGCACATGAAGGAAATGGCCGTGCTCGGCGCTCTCAGGAACGCTCGCGTCATGACCGATTTGGCCGGTGACTTCAATACCGTCGTGATGGAACACGAGGTGGAATCGCTCAGTGATTTCGAGGCGCTGATGGCGCGGTACGGAAACGATCCCCAGATTCGCGAAAAGGCCGGGGCCTATCTGGATTTCTGGCAGACCGGTAAGCGCGAACTCTTCCGGATACTGTAGCAGGACTTAAGCGTCGCCCCGCGGCAGCGCCAGTTCCAGACAGCCGAGAGTAAAAGCAAACGGGAACGGGCCGGGGTCGCTCGTGCGGTACATGCCGCCGAAGAATACCATTGCGCGTCCGCCGTCCTGTTCATCGAACGCCAGCGATGGCTTGAACGGCCCGGAGTGCCAGCCGCGATCTTCCGCCGTCATGATCTGGACGGGCTCGCCCCAATCGGAGAGACGCGAGGAAGGCTTCTCCGCCCGGAGCCACCACAGGCCGGTTTCGGCAGGGGCCGCGCCGCCCTTCACCCAGACGCGCGAGAACACGGCATCGAAGCCGCCACCTCGCGGGCGAACGCAGAAATCGAACATCTTCATCTCAGCGGGGGCGAAGATGGTGTGCGCAGTCCAGCCGGAGACCCCGTCTTCGCTTTCGGAGTAACCGTGTACCAGGTAGTCGTCCCGGTTTGCGCCCGCGACGTACCACATGCGCCATTTGCCATCGTGGTAGATGACGTTCGGTTCGTATACGCTTCCGTGCTCCCATTCTTCGTTCGCGCAGAACACCGGTTCGCTCCTGTCGATCCAGCGGGAGCCATCCCATTCGATATAGCCGATCGTGTACGGTCCGCCGATATGGTCCGCGGCGCCGGCGTAATAGATGCGTTCCACCCACTCGCGCGTGTGCGGATTCCATCCGCGCACATACGAAGGGCAGTGCCGCCCTCCGTTGCCATCCCACGGCTGGCTGTGCTCGCGGCTCGCAAGAGGAGTCAGCGTGCCGTTCGCGTCGCGCGTCAGCGTCCAGCCATGCGGTGACAGCGGAGCGCCTGGAGCCAGCGATGCGCTAAACAGGTCGGGCGGGCCATAGCATTCGGCCTGGCCGGCGAGGCACATCCACCACCGGCCATCACGATACACGGCGGACGGATCCAGCACTTCGGAGCCGCCGGAGTTCGTAGCGGCGTCGAACGGATCGAAAATTTTGGTTTCTATACCTGGAACTGGCAGGGCCGCGCGATCGGGATCGGAATGGAGCATCGAAGACATTATCGGGCGTAGGCCTCTTTCATCCGGCTGACGGCCTGGTGGCAAACTTCGATACAATTCGTCAGGTGTTTCCGATGAATGGGCGCGCCTGGCTGCTCTGCGTTCCTCTATCCCTCCTCGCCCTTCCGGCGATCGCCCAGGAGAACACCGATTCGCGCGCGAGTATCGAAGGACGGACCCTCTCGTCTGACGGCCAGCCGCTGCGAAAAACAATTCTCACTCTGCACGCTTATTCCGGACGAGAGTCCATCTCCGCAGTCTCGGACGAGCAGGGACACTTTTCCATCACCGGGATCGAGCCGGGCTCCTGGATTCTGCTTGCCGACCATGTGGGATATCTCCAGAGCGTCTACGGGATGCGCCGCATTCCCGGAAACGGCGCCGTCGGCGATCCGGTGATCCACCTGGAGACCGGCCAGCATCTGGCGGGAGTCGATCTTCGATTGCGGCCACAGGCGGTGATTTTGGGCCGGGTGACGGACGAAGATGGAGACCCCCTGGCCGGCTGTCAGGTGACTGCGCTGCTCAAAGCCCATGGGAAAGGCTCCGCCAGATTGGGCTCCAGCGGCGAGGCGGTCACGGACAATCAGGGCGATTTTCGCATCGCCCGCCTCGAAGGCAACTCGTATTACATTTCCATCCGGCCTGTGACGCAGAATGTGAGTCGCATGCCCGGAGGCGCCGGCGGACCGGAAACGGGATACGCGCGCGCCTACTATTATCCGGGCATTTCGGATGTGGAGCATGCGTCCGCGGTGGAGGCGGAGGAAGGACGCGATACCCGCGTCAATATCCAACTGCACAAGGTCCCGGTTGTTCATCTCCGCGGCAAGATGAATGGAGATTCACCGGTGCAGGATTCCGTGACGCCGATCATGGGCGTCCGGGTCTCCGTTGCGCCGCAGGGCATTCTCGAAAGCACAGACCCGCGCGATGCGGAAACCGTCTCTCCGGATGGCTCATTCGATATCGCCGGCCTTACCCCCGGCGCCTGGACGGTGACTGCCCGATCGTTGTTCGGCACGCAGCTTGTGGCCCACGCCACGCTGATAGTTCCGAATCGAGACGTCAACGACTTTAGCCTCGCCGCGAAAGCTATCGGCGATGTGAAGGGCGCCGTCACAATTCTTCCGAAAGAAGCGGCTGGCCGGGTAGAGAGAATATCGCTCGAGCCCTCGGAAGAGGGATTGCTCACCAGCAGTAATGGAACGACTGCGCCTGTATCGAATGACGGCTCGTTCCTCATCGAAAACGTGCCGCCTCTGGCTTTCCGCGTTTCCGCCAATGTGCCTTCCGGCGGCTATCTGAAATCCGCTACCTTCAACGGTCATGACGCGCTTCATGCGTCGGTGGACATGAGCGGAGGAGGAACGCTTGCGGTCGTCATCAGTATGACCGCGGCGGAAATCAGCGGAAAGGTAACAGCCCCGGATGGCAAGCCGGCGTCCGCAAGTATTGTGGTTCTCCCCGATCCTCTGCAGCCCGGAAATAACGATCTCTACCACCGTCTGCAGACGAAAGCGGATGGCAGTTTTGTCGCCGGTGGGCTTGCGCCAGGAAGTTACCGGGTCTATGCGTGGGAAGAACTAAACCGGCGCGTGGCTGGACTACGGCTATATGAAGCCTTTCGAGAACCTGGGGACTCCGGTTAGTGTAAATGACAACGATCGTAAGACCGTCTCGTTGGACTTAATCTCGAAGGCGAAGGCCGAAGAGGTTCTGCGCGCCGCGAAAAAATAAAGCCTGGCCGGGCCCCTTGTAACTTTGGGCGTTCACTTCAGTATCCACCCTCATGGGAACACCAGGTCTTCGTTTGCGAGCGACGATATCCGCACGCGCCTTCATAGCCCTGGTCGTCATTATTGCCGGATGTTCTGTGGGCGCGCATCTGCGTGCTCAGTCCAGCGCCGTCGCGCTGGCGCCGTACCATTTTGAGGTCGTGTCGATCCGAATCAACCGGACTGGCGGCAGTTCCGACGCTGATTTCCTTCCCGGCGGCCGCTTCAGGGGCCGAAATCTCCCGGTCCGCACGATGATCCAGATGGCGACTATGGTGGAAGACAACCAGATGATCGGCGTGCCCGCGTGGACGGACACGGCGCGCTACGACATCGACGGCAAGACGGTTAGCGCTGCGCCCGTGACGCAGGAGCAAAAATCGGACGTGATGATGGCGCTGCTGGAGGAACGTTTCCGCTTCAGTATCCACCGCGATACAAAACAGGGTCCCATCTATCGTCTGGAAATCGCAAAAGGCGGACCCAGGCTTGCGGTCCATGGAACTTCTCCCCGGCTCATGAGCACCAACGCCAACGGAACCATCGTCACGATGAACGCCGCCAAAATATCGATGCCGAGCCTGGCGATCAGCCTGCGCCGCCAGACAGGCAGGACCGTTGAAGATCACACGCAGCTCGAAGGTGAGTTCGATTTCGAGCTCGTCTGGGATCGCGATGAGACTGGCCACTCCGCAGCGCCCTCTCTGTTCACGGCGCTGCAGGAACAACTCGGCCTGCGTCTCAGAGCGGCCAGCGGAATGATTCCCACGGTTGTTGTCGATCGCATCGAGCGTCCAACGGCAAATTGAGAACTACCGGCTGAAAGCCGGTAGAATCCTTAGCGACTGAAAGTCGCGGTTGCGGCTAAAGCCGCCTGAAGGCGCCCGGCTACAAGCCGGCTCAAGGCTTGGCGGTCGCGGTGATTTTAAACGAATCGTCGTCTTC
>CAZWTH010000011.1:0-14081 GCA_964636715.1 uncultured Solibacteraceae bacterium
CATGTTTCAGGAGACGCGCCTGTTCGATCCCGAAACCGGCGAGACCGCGGGGATGCGCAGTAAGGAAGACGCGCACGATTACCGCTATTTCCCCGAACCTGACCTCGCGCCGCTGCGGATCAGCGAAAAATGGCTGGCGGACGTGCGGTCCGCGATGCCGGAGCTGCCCTCGGCCAAGCGGAAAAGGTTCATCGAATCTTACGGATTAAGCGAATACGACGCCGATGTGCTGACGCAATCGCGCGCCACAGGCGAATATTACGACGAAGTGGTCTCCGTCTCGAAGGACGCTAAGGCCGCCGCGAACTGGGTGATGGGCGATCTGGCGGCGCTGCTGAAAGGCGCGGGAAAGGCGATTGACGAATCCCCGGTGAGCGCCGCGAATCTGGGCGAGTTGCTGAAGCTGATTGCGGGCGGCGAGCTTTCGGGCAAACTGGGTAAGGAAGTTCTGGCGAAGATGTTCGAATCGGGCGACGACGCGGCGGCCATCATGGAGCGGGAAGGCCTGCGGCAGATCAGCGATTCGGGCGCGCTCGGCAAAATTGTGGACGAAGTGATTGCCGCCAATCCGAAGCAGGTGGAGCAGTACCGCGCGGGCAAGACGGCGGTAATCGGATTCCTGGTGGGGCAGGTCATGAAGCAGTCGCGGGGGCAGGCAAACCCGGCGGCTGTCAACGATCTGCTGAAATCGAAACTTTCTTAAAAGGAGCAAAGCAATGTTGCAGGAAGGCGATAAAGCCCCGGTTTTCAAGGTTCTGACCGACTCCGGCGAGGAGTTCGATCTCGCGAAGCACCAGAACGAGCGCATCGTTCTCTATTTCTATCCGCGCGCCGATACGCCGGGCTGCACCATCGAATCCTGCGAATTCCGCGACACGGCGAAAAAGTTCACGAAGAAGGGCGTGACAATCCTGGGGATCTCGCCCGACACCACGAAGGATCAGTTGAAGTTCAAGGAGAAATTCGACCTCAACTTCACGCTACTGGCCGACGCCGACAAGACCATCGCCAACCTCTACGGCGTGATGAAGGAAAAGAACATGTACGGCAAGAAGGTGATGGGTGTGGCGCGCACCACCTTCGTGATCGATAACGGCAAAATCGTGAAAATTTTCAATGGCGTAAAGCCGGAAGGCCACGCCGAAGAAGTCCTGGCCGCACTGTAGAGTGGCCGGTGCTGGACAATCGCCCCAGCCTACTTCGGGGCGATCGTGTTCTCGGCCTCAGCTGATGCCTTCGATGCGGTCGGTTCCGAGATCGCCTGCGAATACTTCGACTCGGTGCTCGAGCTCAGAGACGGTGACTGCGGGTCATTCCGCTGCGCCGCATTGCCCGGATAGCCAGTCTCGGAAACGCCCGTCTGGGTCTGGTGCATGCTGCCGACAGGCCCGTGCGTACTCGTCCCGCATCCCACCAAAAAGAGCCCGGCAAGCAGGGCAATCGCAAATCCCGGTTTTTGCATCTTCTCCATAATCCCAAACACATTTGTAGTTTGCAAACTCGTAACATAAACACAATTTATGGTTACAAAGCCCTTGACCAGTACTAGATCTTGGGGCATCATTGCTACTGTCACGGTTGAGCGCGATTGTCCGATGACTCACGCCAGCCCGCGATGAACCCACGAAACCTGGAGGGGATTCTGGTATGGCAACCACCGCAAGTGCGAAAATGAAAGAGTTGGCAACGAGGAAACTTCCGGCGCCGACACGCGCCGGCATTGAATTCGGCCGTTACTTTACCACGCGTCTGGAGGAGGGCAAGACCCCTTATGACGACGTGGCGTGGGAAACCCGCACCGCGACCATCGGCAACGATAAGGGCGCTATCCTCTTTGAACAGAGGGACATAGAGGTCCCGGCGGACTGGTCGCAGACCGCCACCAACATCGTCGCCAGTAAATACTTCCACGGCAAGCTGGGGTCGCCCGAACGCGAAAACAGCGTCGGGCAACTCGTCCACCGCGTGGTGGATACCATCGCCGACTGGGGTCTCCGCGACGGCTACTTCGCCACTCGTCAGGATGGCGAAAATTTTCGCTCCGAACTCGCCTGGATGATGCTCCACCAGAACGCGGCCTTCAACTCGCCGGTGTGGTTCAACGTAGGCGTGAAGGAATCCCGCGGCTACGGCTACTTCTTCGACACGGCCGAAGAACGGACGAAGAAGCTGACCAATGAAGTACGGCCGCAATGCTCGGCCTGCTTTATCGTTTCCGTAAAAGACTCGCTCGAGTCCATCCTCGATCTCGCCAAGACCGAGGGTATGCTTTTCAAGTGGGGCTCCGGCACGGGAACCAACCTCTCGGCGATCCGCGAAGAGGACGGGCACCTTTCGAGCGGCGGCCGGGCCAGCGGTCCACTCTCGTTTATGAAGGGCTTCGATGCCTTCGCGGGCGTGATCAAGTCCGGCGGCAAGACGCGGCGCGCCGCCAAGATGGTCATCCTGAACACCGAGCATCCGGACGTTCGCGACTTCATCTGGTGCAAGGCGAAAGAAGAGAAGAAGGCCCACACGCTGATCGAGGCGGGCTACGATTCCTCGCTCGATGGCGAGGCCTACAGCTCGATCTTCTTCCAGAACGCGAATAACTCCGTGCGCGCCACCGACGACTTCATGCAGGCTGTGGCGGAAGACAGAGAGTGGTGGACCCGTTCGGTCGGCAGCGGCGAAAAGAAAGACCGGTTCATGGCGCGCGAGATGATGCATGACATCGCGGAAGCCACGTGGCAGTGCGGCGACCCCGGTATGCAGTTCGATACCACGATCAACCGCTGGCACCCCTGCAAGAATACGTCCCGCATCAATGCGTCGAATCCGTGCTCGGAGTATATGTTCCTCGACGATTCGGCCTGCAATCTCTCGTCGCTGAATCTGATGAAGTTCGTGGGACCGAACGGGCAGTTCGACGTGGAAGCCTTCCGGCACGCGGTGGACACGCTGATTGTGGCCCAGGAGATTCTGGTCGACAACGCGGCTTATCCGACCGAGAAGATCGCGCAGAATTCGCATGATTACCGGCCGCTCGGCCTTGGCTTCGCCAATCTGGGCGCGCTGCTGATGTCGTTCGGTATTCCCTATGACAGCGAGCGCGGCCGCGACTATGCGGGCGCGATCAGCGCTCTCATGAGCGGTCAGGCCTATCTGACCAGCTCGCGGATCGCGGCGACGACCGGGCCGTTCGCCGGTTATGAGAAGAACATCGAGCCGTTCCTCGAAGTGATCCGCATGCACCGCGATTCGGTCAGCGGCATCAACCACCGCAACATCCCGTCCGACATGTATCGTGGCGCGAAGGATGTGTGGGAAGAAGCGTACGAAACCGGCAAGGAGTTTGGTTATCGCAATGGTCAGGTGACGGTGATCGCGCCAACCGGCACAATCGGCTTCATGATGGATTGCGACACGACCGGCATCGAGCCCGATCTGGCGCTGGTGAAGTACAAGAAGCTGGTGGGCGGCGGCGTGATCAAGATCGTGAACCAGACGGTGCCGCAGTCGCTCGTGCGGCTTGGTTACTCGCCGGAGCAGGTCGAAACCATCGTGAGCCACATCGATTCCACGGGCACGATCGAAGGCGCGCCGGGATTGAAGCCGGAGCACCTGGCGGTGTTCGATTGCAGCTTCCGTCCCGCCAACGGCACCCGGTCGATCCACTACACAGGCCATCTCCGGATGATGGGCGCGGTGCAGCCGTTTGTTTCGGGCGCCATCTCGAAGACCATCAACATGCCGGAAGAGAGCACGGTCGACGATGTCATGGAGGCGTACATCGAAAGCTGGCGCCTGGGTCTGAAGGCCGTCGCGATCTATCGCGATAATTCCAAGAAATCGCAGCCGCTCAGCTCCGGCACGGCAAAGGGCGAGAAGAAGGCCTCCGGTTCGCTGCTGACCACAAAGGAAGCCGCGAATGTGGTGGAGAAGGTCGTTTACCGGCCAGTACGCCGCAAGCTCGAAGACGACCGCGCGTCGGTGACGCATAAGTTCTCGATCGCGGGCCACGAAGGCTACGTGACGGTCGGCCTGTATCCCGACGGAACGCCGGGCGAGGTGTTCATCCGGATGGCGAAGGAGGGCTCGACCATCGCGGGCATCATGGACAGCTTCGCGACGTCGATCAGCTACTGCCTGCAGTACGGCGTACCGCTGAAGTTCCTGGTGGCGAAGTTCGGCCACGTGCGGTTCGAACCGATGGGCTGGACGGGCAATCCGCAGATTCCGTTCGCGAAGTCGATTCCGGACTACATCTTCCGGTGGATGGGGCTGAAGTTCCTGGGACCGGAATATGCGGAGAACGAAGCAGGCGCCCCGCCGGCATTGCGCGTAACCGAGGACACGCAGCAGGAAAAGCTGCCGTTCCAGGCGGCGGTGGCGTCCGATGCGCCGCTCTGCGCGGAATGCGGCGGCATGATGACCCGCAACGGAAGCTGCTACAAGTGCGAGAACTGCGGCGGCACCAGCGGCTGCAGCTAACTTACGGGCGCGGTTCGTCCAGATACTGACGGTAAATCGCCGCCATGCGCTGCATGGCGGCTTCGCGCGAGAGGTTCTTCGCAACCCACGCCGATCCTGTGGCAGCCAGCCGGTTCCGCAGTTCGTCGCTCGTCAGCATTGTCGTGAGCTGGCGCGTCAGGTCTTCCACATCCTGGGGCTCGAACAACAGCCCGGTTTCTCCATGCCGCACCAGTTCCGGATTTCCCCCGACATTCGACGCGATGGCCGCGCATCCGCATGCCATCGCCTCCATCAGCGAATTGGAGAATGCTTCCGATGTGGAAGGCAGAACAAAAACGTCGATCGCGCGCAGCCACGGCGCCACATCCGGCGTCGCTGGCTGAAAAACGCACTGGTCCGCAATCCCGAGTTCGCGCACCTGGCTCTCTAACTCTTCGCGCATCTGTCCACTGCCCACGATGGCGAGCTTCAATCCGGGGCGCAGGTCTTTGATCCGCGCAAACGCGCTCACCAGAGTAGGTATGCTTTTCACCGCCCGCAGCACACTGACGGAACCGATCACCAGTTCCGCGTCCCGCAACGCCGCCGGTTTTTCGTTGCCGATTTCCTGGGGCCGGAAAACCGACGTATCGAGCGAGTTCCGGCAGACGTGAATCTTGGCCGCCGGCAGCCCATAGTCCTCCCGCAGATGACGTCCCACGGCTTCGCAGTTCACCACAATCCCGTCCGCCAGGCGGTGCGCGATGCGATTCAGCCGGCGATTGGAGGGGAAGATGGTCGTTTCAAAGCACCGCTGGCTGGAGAGCACGACCGGGCCGCCTGGCAGCTTCGCTACCGGCACGGCGTAGGTGTTGGTCGACGTATCGAAGGAATGCAGCAGGCGAATCGAATGCCGGCGCATATAGCCCGAAAATCGCGCGAGCAGCCGGTACGATTGCGGATCCTTGAGCGAGTGAATCGGCAGTTCGAGAATCGGAATTCCGCGCCGCCGCAATTCATCGCCACGAAATCCGGCGCTGTCCACGCACGCCACGTGCGCCGCGAATGCCGCGGGGTCGAGAGCCAGCGTGGTTTCGGTCATCTGGCGTTCCGTGCCGCCGGCGTCCAGCGTCCGGGTCATCAGCATCACATTGCGCGGCGTCATCGAACCCTGGTCAGATGCGCCCATTATCTCTCACCGGCTCTGCGGGGATACGCGCGATGCTAGACTGAACGTTTTCCCATGGCCGACGTTCCTCAATGTCTCTCCGTGATCGTCCCCTCGTACAACGAGGAGGCGACGATCGCGCACGTGGTCCGGAAAGTGCTTCGGCTCCCGGCCGTGCTCGAAGTGATTGTCGTCAATGACTGTTCGCGGGACCGTACCGCGGAAATTGTGCAGGGCCTGATGGCGGAAGATTCCCGCGTCCGTCTCCTCCAGCACAGCGTCAACCGCGGCAAAACAGCGGCGCTCAAGACCGGCTTCGCGGAAGTGCGCGGCGAGATCGTCATTGTGCAGGACGCCGATCTCGAATACGATCCTGAGGAAATCCCCGAAGTCATTCAGCCGATCATCGACGGCAAGGCTGACGTCGTTTACGGGTCGCGGTTCCTGGTCCGCAAGGCCTCCCGCGTTCTGTACTTCTATCATTTCCTCGCCAACAAGGCGCTCACGTTCACTTCGAACCTGTTCACGAACATCAACCTCACCGACGTCGAAACCGGGTACAAGGCGTTCCGCTCCCCGATCATGAGGAATATGAAGATCACGTCGAGCGGCTTCGGGTTTGAGATTGAGGTGACGGCAAAGGTCTCCAAGCTGAGGTGCGCCATGTACGAAGTCCCGATCAGCTATTACGGCCGAACTTACGAACAGGGCAAGAAGATCGGGACGATCGACGGGATTGCGGCCTTCTGGTACATCCTCCGGTATAACGTTTTCTGCGATCTCAACTCGTCTTTTACGACAGTTCCCAGCCTGCCCTCCCATACGGAGGAGTAACTCACAGGATGGCCCGGCTGGCAGTCCGTTTTTGCGTCTGCTTCACGGCAATCTTCCTGTTCCTCACTCTCACTCCTTTCGCGCCCTGGGTGACTGGCCGCCTGTGCGGACCGATTACCACCCCGGACGGCGACATTCTCATCGTTCTCACCGCTGACGCCCAGCCGGATGGCATTATCGGGAACGCCTCCTATCCGCGGGCGTTCGCCGCGGTGAAAGCCTGGCAAACGGGACACTTTCGCGCTGTTGTGGTGACGGGAGGCTATATGGACGGCAATCATCGCTCTCTCTCCTCCATCCTGGCCGAGTATATGGCCGGATCGGGCATACCCCGCGACCGCATCTTCCTTGAAGAGCGCTCGGTCAGCACGCGCGAGAACGCCCTCTTCACGAAGCAGATGATCGGTTCCTGGCCAGGGAAACGTGTCCTTCTGACCAGCGATCTCCACATGTTTCGTGCCCTCCGGACGTTCGAGAAAGTGGGCCTGCCAGCCGCCGCACGCCCGGTTGCGATTGTCACCGCTCACTGGAACCGGCCGTTCGACCGTCTTCCTTCGGCGATCGGCGTCCTGACCGAACTTCTGAAGATTGTGTATTACCGGGCGCACGGCTGGATCTCGCTCTAGCCTGGCTCAGTTCGTTCAGTCAGGCTGTTGTGGCGCGCTCCCGTGTGCGGCGAACATTGTCGGTGTCCTGCTTCGGAACGCCGTCACATTCGGCGACAATCGTCGTGATCGGCGAATCCGGGGCGGTTTTCGGGAGCCCGGTGAAGCGGACGCGCAGATCGTCCTGAATCACTTTCACGGGCGCGCCCGTGCGGAGCAGCTTCGCGCTGAGCACTTTCATCTTCGGGCCCGAGATGGCGAATTCCTCGCCCGGCCAGAAATGGATGTGCGCGTAGAGCGTGTTGCCAATGCGCGTGAAATTCGCATTGGCGGAGCGTTTCACATTGCACGGCTCCGCCTTGTAGATGGAGGCGCCGTTGCCATCCACCCATTTGCCGACCGCCTCCAGGATGTTGACGGAGGGCTCCGGAATGGAGCCATCGCCGCGGGGTCCGATGTTCAGCAGATAGTTGCCGCCATCGCGCGCGCAGGTGATCAGGTTGCGGACGACGGTCTTTGGAGTCTTCCAGTTATCGTCCGTGGCCTGATAGCCCCAGCTATCGTTCATCGTCATACAGGATTCCCAGGCGCGGCCGCCGGTTTCGGCCTGAATGCGCTGCTCCGGCGTGGCGAAATCGCCCTGCAGGGCGTTGCGATTGTTGACGATGATCTGGGGCTGGAGGTCGAACACCATCTTGTTCATCTTTTCCGATTCCCAGCCCGCGGCGTTGAGCGGCCAGGAGACGTCATACCAGAGCACGCCGATCTTGCCGTAATTCGTGAGGAGTTCGCGAACGTGGCCATGGATGTAGTCGACGAAACGGCGGCGGGCAGCTTCGTCGGTTGCGCAGCGGGCGCCATCGGGATGATGCCAGTCCATCAGCGAATAGTAGAAGCCGGGGGTGAGCCCTTCGGCGTGCGCGGCTTCCACGAATTCGGCGACCAGGTCACGGCCGGGACCCTGTTTGGGCGCACAGTAGCTGGTGAGTTTCGTATTGAAGTTGCAGAAGCCTTCGTGGTGCTTGGTGGTCATCACCATGTATTTCTGGCCGGCTTGTTTGGCGAGCTTCGCCCAGTCGCGCGCGGCGTTCGGTTTGGGCTTGAACTGTTTGGCGAGGCGCTCATATTCATGGACGGGGATGGCCTCGTCTTCCATGGCCCATTCGTGACGGCCGAGGACGCTGTAGAGGCCCCAGTGGATGAACATGCCGAAGCGCGCGTCACGCCACCACTTCATGCGCTGTTCGCGAGTGGATTCCTGGCGAGGGTCCGGGGGAGGCGGAGGAGAGGCGGGCTGCTGCTGCGCCTGCAGCATGCGAGGGCTCAGGAGTCTGGAGGCGCCCCAAACAGCGGCAGATTGCGCGAGGACCGCGCGGCGTGAGATTTTCATGGCGAATATAGCTTAGTACCGGGCCGGTGGAAGCGCAATTTCCGGCTAGTCAGCAGTGTGCAGGCTGATACCGAACTGGGCTTCCAGATCCCAGGTGATGCCGTGGACTGTGCCGGCGCCATTGGCGATGGTCAGTTTGCGGACGCGCACGTCTTCGATGAATTGCGGCGCGGCGGCTTCGGCGCGGCGATTGGCGATGGAGCGCAGACGAGCGACTTCGTCATTAGGCGCCATGGTGGCGAAATCCGCGCGAATTTTCGTTTCGGTCTTCTGATCGATGGAGCCGTTCTGGACGCGGATATCGAACATGAGGGCGAGGGCTCGCTGGCTTGTGACGCCAAACCGGAGACAGAGATTTTGAGCGGCGGCGTGAAGGGCAGCGGCGTGGTTCACCTGAATCGCCTGGAACTCCGGCGTGCGGCCCAACGCCTGGAAGAGACCTTTCCAGGGCTCGAAGACGGTGTGACGGTTCGGGTCCTGAATGGCCTGCGCCCATTGAAGCTGCAGATTGCGGGGGGAGGCGAGCATGTTCTGGAGATCGGCGAAATGGTCGTGGAAGATGCCGCGGAGGACGTCTTCGTGGCCGGTGAGCATTTCGTTCAATAGCGGCTGCAGGGTCCCCTGGCCGAGGTTCCATTGCACGACGCCGAAACTGAGACCCTGGCCATCGAAATCACCGGCGAGACCGCAGTAGCAGTCGGGAACGCCGACGGAGGTTTCGAAGGCGCCGGTGAGGGCGAGACAGCGCTGCAGCAGCGGGGCGCTTGCAAGCTGGTTGGCAGGGGGCGTTTCGCCGTCGAAGAGGGCTTTCCATGTCTCGTCGCCGACGACGCCGTCTGGAGAGAGTCCGTGCGAGTTTTGGAAGGATTTGACGGCGGATTCGACGCCGCCGCCGTAGCTGCCGTCGAGGGCGCCGGTGTAGAGCTTCAGATCGGCGAGACGGCTTTCGATGCGGCGGACGTCATCGCCATGGGAGCCAAGGGAAAAAATCACAGCCCATCTGTACCACAGGGGAGCAAGGGACCGTCACGAGGGATTCGAAGAAACGAACCCATTTGAGGTGCTAAGCTATGCCGGGTCAATTATTTGGGTGGAGTGAAAGAAACCCAGAAAAAGACTGTGACTGAGGTTGAGGGCGGTTCAGAAGGCTCCCCTTATCCTGCCCTTTGGCTAAATCGCTATGGACGAACCGTCAGATGCCTTTGGTATTGCATTAATCGGATGCATTGAACATAGCGTCATCGTCTTTCCTGGACGGAACGGAATTGAAACAGAACGCGCCATAGTGTTTCAAATATAGCGGAACCTGCCATCGCCACGAATTCAAGTCAAGCCAAATGGCGGGTCAGATGGTGGCCGTGAATATGGGGGTTATCGCCCAATAGTCGATTTCTCGTTCCTTATCAAAGGCGTGGTCAGTAATCTATCACAACCGTGCCACTCAACGTTGACATGCTCAGGTCCTATAGATTCCTATACATTCGCATAGGTAAATGTGGGCACCGTAACATTTCCATGGACAAATGTTTCAACCAGTTGTACTATACAGATTAGTGGCAACAGGGCTGAAATCGAGTGATTGGTACACTGCAAGAGAGGCGACGGGGCTTCTCAACGGAGAAGTCACTGAGGCGACACTCAAGGAATATTGCAAACGCGGCATCTTAAAGGCGAAAAAGGTGGGCCCCAAAAGACGCTGGATGATTTCGGGGTCCGCAATCAGACAATTACGAAAAGAATGGGCAATCGACTGAAGATTGCGCGGCAACGGCGAATCGCCTCAAGTCGTCTTGTATGATATGAACTCTCCCCGAGAAAGGACGACATGCCTGTAACGAAGAAGCGTTCCGCAAAGGGCGGTGCCGTCAGTGCGGTTTCCTCCCGCAGTATGAGCGATCCTGCAACCCGGCTACGGTTCGAGAAAGCACTAGCGCGCTGGACTCGAAAGACGAAGCCGATGGTCGAAGCGGTCCGTGCCTCAGAACGTCTCACCGATCGGGATTTTGCAATCCGGATCAATGCCAAAGCCTGAGGAGCCGATCGTCTTCTGAGTGCGCCAGCTCCGTCAGCAGGTTCGATTCTCCGGTTTCGGCAGCAGCGACCTGCAGAGCCTCCTTAAACTCTCTCCGCCGCCGTTTGGGTTGAACGATGTTTATCGTCAACTGAACTACGTGGAACGCTACGTGCGCGATCTCGGCTGCCAATCTCTGCTAGTTGAAGAGCACTACATCGATAGAGATTACATGGAAGATCATAGCGTCTTCTATTCAAAGAACCTGCATCCGTACCCAAACTCGTGTCGCCGACTTCACTTCTTTGCCTGCCCTTTAACGGAAGCGCGACGCCGCTTTCGGCAGTTGAGAAGCCTCTCTGACCGGGGAGAATTCATTCGGCAGGCTCATGAATTCTCTGATCAGAACTATATCGGATTCAGCGTAATTAAACCGCTCCATGGTTGCCCAGTCGGCCGTACTGTCCTCCGATGTTTCACTGAAAAAACGGCTGACGGCGAATACATGCGCAAGTTCAACTGCGCATGCGACTACTCTTCGCATGTTCTCGGAATTCCTCTCCGGATTAAAGGACTGGCCTTTCAGCAGCAGGATGTCGGCGTCAGCGCCTGCGCGACGACGGCGCTTTGGTCAGCCCTCCAGCGCACGCGGGCACTTGAAGAAACTGGAGCAGCAACGCCCGCTCAGATTACGATTCGTGCTTCACAGCACGCGTTGCCCTTCGGCAGATCCATGCCGTCGGAGGGGCTCTCAATAGATCAGATGTGCCAAGCGGTTCACTCGTTTGGCTTTGCTCCGAATCTCTTCCGAACCGACGAGTTTGATGTGGCCCGATCGCTCCTGTATTCGGCTGTGCTCTCGGGCATCTCGCCTGTTCTCATCCTCGAATCGGTCGATCAGGATGCTGCGCACGCTGTCGCCGTTGCGGGTATGAAGCTCTGGGAGAGGATGCCCGCATCAAAGGAGCTTTTGGTCGAGGGTTCCCGCAAATTGGCCGGTCTCTACATTCACGACGACAGAATTGGTCCTTATCTGCGCGCTCAGGTTAAAAAGGGAGGCCCCGGCAATCGCACCGCTCCTTTCATTAAAGTCCCTCTGCGCGAAGATCCACGGGGGGAAATCTGGCGATTAACTCATGTACTCATCCCAATGCATGCGAAGATCAGACTCTCATTCGGCGAACTCGGGCGCGCGAGCTTGGTGATTGTGGGCTACGCGAACGCCTTTCGCGAAACTCTGCTTTCGCGCCGATCTGCGGCCACGGGTTGGGACTCGTGGATTTCAAAGTCGCACGAGTATGTTGAGTCCCTCATCGTTGGCTCTCTGAAGGCACCCGCGATCGTCGTACAGAAGCTGACGGCGTCAGTTCCACTCTCTCGCTATATCGCAGTCGTCAGGGTAAAGGCGCAGGACCTCGACTCGATAGATGTGTTGCTCGACACGACGAGTACAGAACGAAATCTACAGGCCCTAGCCGTGGTGACACCAATGAACGCGACGCCGGAAACAAAGGAGGTAGCCCTTTGGCTATCAATTCAGTTCGCCTGTGCTTCTATTCAGTGAACTGATCGTCATCAAGATCTCTGTGTAGTTGCGCAATCTCCTTTTCAGTCAGTTCTCCACCTGCAAATCGAAGGCTTTTTCGAACCTATAGGCTGACTGTCCGTCAGAGTTGGCTCTATCTTCCGCTCGCACTTGTAGCCCTCGCCCCATGGTCTTGAAGGCCGGATTGTCCAGCGAACCATCAAAGAGATACGTGAAGTCAAGATCCAGGATCGGCAATTCATCTGGCCGTTTAACATCGGGCCGGAAGTACTCCCTGGGAAGGGTGACGTCGGTGTGATACTGCCCGCGATAAGACCCACAGTCTTTTCCCGCAAGAGAACTAGGCACCACGATGGGACACTTCGAATGCTTAGACTGGTCTCCCGGAAGATCCTTCAACTCTGTTGCGGGTCCGGACGGAGCCGCCTGAGCATTGGCGATGGTCATCATCGCGAACGTCAACGCCTTGTCGAGCGAGTCGATGGCTGCATTAGGCGAACTCTCATCCTCGACTCCGACGGCTTCACTGAATTCGCCGAGAGCTTTCCGCACAGCGCTCGATTTGACCATGTGCCCCACCGAGTTCATGGAAAACGCCATGCCAGCCGGAAACCGGTGATCGAGCCACCAACGCTGGTCGCCCTGCGCAGAAAAGTAATTGGCCCCCACAGCCCACTCAAAGGTGGAGACCTTGCGCCCAGGAATATCCAACTGAACGCGATCCGTGTAAATTGAGTTCTCCTGAATGTCCTCTAGGAGTAGAATTCGCAGAGTCGCCGGGCGATGCCAAATACTGCCTCGTCGGGGACCGCATGTGCGAGCGCTGGCGATATAACAGCGATAATGAATCCACTCGCTTCGCCCTGAAGGGCTCGACGCTTCCATCCCAGACGATCTGACTGGATCTTCGCGCGTAAGGCTTCCTCTCCACCGAAAAGATCTTGTTCCCGCAGGATGCAATACGACAGGGTGTCTTTTCGCGCCGCTGCTCGCCCAAACACACAGGGCTGGTATTCTGCAACCCAGCCGTTTAACGACTGAATGATCGTGGCATCGTCAACGGTGGAATCCTGCGTAGTTTCGAGAACCCTGAAAAGATCCGGACTGAATCCCACCTCCTCGCGCCATCGATCAGGCTTCAACCGCTCGAAGTGCTCTTCCAGTCTCATCTTTCGTCTCCCGGCGCAGGTCGGCTCCTGAAGCCAGATCGCTCGTTTTGGCTTAGATTCAATGCGAGCCTCGGGAATGCGGCTACACAACTAACGCCCAAGTCATATACAATAACAGGCAGAATATTATTGAAACACTATGGCGCATAGAGTTTCATCTGGGTATTTCAAATCTCCTCAACCCGTGATTGCTGAATTCCGCGCGTTCGGTTTTCCCGAAGAGATTGCGCGCGCGTTTGAAGCCGATTAATAATCAGCTCGACATAGCCGCGGAACAGAAGAGAGCCGCAGACACTATCAGTTCCCTGGATAGACCTCGCCAGATGCCCCTATGATTGAGTCACGGAAGTACATTCCGTGCTTGATCGTTTCCCTGCCCAGACCGGCCATTGATAATTTCAAATCGCGACGCTAATTGAACAATCACCGACCCTAAGCCGGTCGGGTTATCGCGGGCGCGTCGAATGAAATCGACACATCGCGCCTTCTGATTCTTTAAACCATCCCGGATACGAACGCTCACGAACCTGTGACGACGGCTCAGGCCTGCGGGCGAAGCTTGCGGACGGACGTAAACTGGAAATCTTCCAGCAGACGGTCGATGCGCTCCAGTGTCTTATCGAGATTGTTGTAATGGCGGAATTTTTTCGATGCCGGCATCTGGACGCGCGGCTGGCCGGGATCGACTTCCCATGGGTGGATATAGAAAACCACCGGACGGCCCTGGCTGTTGCAGCGGCGCATCAGCGCGCGGGTCACTGGATAGGGAAACAAACGGAAATAGCCTCCGCCGCTGCAGGGGATGCGCCGCCCAAACATCTCCGCGCAACTCATCGGCAGTTCCAGCAGACCTTCCGGCAGTTGCTGAGCGCTGAGTGGAAAATCCGGTACGCCGTAATCCGGGTGGAACCCGACCGGAAAAAT
>CAZWTH010000012.1:0-1912 GCA_964636715.1 uncultured Solibacteraceae bacterium
GAAGACGACGATTCGTTTAAAATCACCGCGACCGCCAAGCCTTGAGCCGGCTTGTAGCCGGGCGCCTTCAGGCGGCTTTAGCCGCAACCGCGACTTTCAGTCGCTAAGGATTCTACCGGCTTTCAGCCGGTAGTTCTCAACCCGAGTTGTTTCTCCATCGCATCAAAGAGAGAAATACCGCCGACGGGGTCTCCCGATGGCGTATCTCGCCCGGTCGAGGCTGCGCCGGCACCGCGCGGTCCGCCCTGACTTCCGCTGGCGGCCAGCACTTTCGGCGGGATTGAACTGAATGTGAAGGCAAAGTCCCACGCACCATCGATCCCGCTACCATCCAACGTCGGGTAGGCGTCGAGTTCATTGGTCCACGGCTCGATCGCGTGATAACCCGCCTTCGTGGCGACGGCGATCTCGGCGATGATGTTCAGTTGGTTACCACGAAGGGTGCCGGTGTTGAGGCAATAGCCGAAAGGCTCGTCAGCCGGGCGATCGGCCGTGGGCGTGGCCCCACGGGGCGTTTGCGCGTCAAGCGGACGATCGCTGGCCAGTTTCCTTCATGGATGTTCTCCATTACCAGTGAAGCAGCAGCGATTGGGTGATCAGCCAGAGAGGCTCGGATTGATAATTCCGCGATGTAGAAATAGCAGGTTCGGAATCGCACTCGCATTCAACCTCACTCCGAACTGCATACGCCCCGCCAGGGACCGCCGTATTGGCCGCATCTTCGAAAGGTCGTAACGAACGACGCGCTTTTCGAGCGTCGCGGTCCCCTGTGAAAACGCGGCCAGCGCCAGCAGGCGCGCGGGTATGAGGGGAGCAAGACTTCGATCTTGCACAACTCCCCCTTACTTCAGATCGATCTCCACTACCTGAATCGAATAGCCGGGCATCGTCTGTTCGAGTTTTCCACCGTCGATTGTCACGGTGGACCGGACCGGTACGATTCGCTCTGGATCGCGAATCGTATTCGTCGCCCAGACATTGGCCCCATGGAGCGTGCTCACGGATGCCTTATGCGCTCCGGCCCCCAGGCCGGTCAGCGTCAGAGTCATCGGCTGCGGCGTGGACGACGCATTCACCAGCTTCAGGCAAGCCTTAGACTTCGCCGTTGCTGTGACCGAGTAGAAGAACTTACCGCCGGCTCCGGCGAGCGTCGATTCCGGCGTGTGATCCCCGAGGCATGACCCAAACATCACCTGCGCGTAATACGAGGGGGATCCGTAGCTCGACATTGTGTCATATCCGATCAGATCGGACGTCCACTGCATCCCCCCTGGATTCACGTTTACCAACAGCGGCGCGTAGGCGGACATCACCACGATGTCGCTGTTCCGCTCAAGCCCGGTCAGGAATGCAGCATCGCCGAGAGCCGCTCCCATGTTCGGCGTCGGCGAGCCTTCCCTGGTGGCCCATTCGCCGACAAAGATCTTCGGGCCGTCGCGGTCAGCTTTGTCGTAGAAGGTCGAGAGGCGGAACATCTCCTGTTCGCGTTTGTAATAGTGATCGTCTATCACATCCGGCTTCATTCCGGTAATCGGCGTGGTCGCGATGATCTGCAGAGCCGGGTACTTCGCCTTGATCGCTTTATAGAACTGCGCGTAGCGGCCATCATACGTCTTCTGCCGGTCAAACTGATCTTCGTTGCCAACTTCAACGTAGCGCAGTGTAAATGGCGCGGGATGGCCGTCTTTAGCGCGCTCGGCGCCCCATTTGGTATCGGCTCCGCCCGTCAAATATTCAATTTCGTCCAGCGCTTCCCGCACGTAAGGATCGAGATCGGGGCCAGGTTTCACTACCTCGCCATTCAGCGAATATCCGGCATATACGGCCAGCAGCGGCTCCATCTTGAGGTCTTCGCACCATTCGAGAAACTCGAGCAATCCCATGCCGTCGCTTGACTGGTAATTCCACGGCG
>CAZWTH010000013.1:0-11454 GCA_964636715.1 uncultured Solibacteraceae bacterium
GACATTGGTATCGAAGAAAGGCCTATCGCGATCGGTCATGGATTTCGTCGCGGTTGAAGCGGAAGCCTTTGGGCAACGGTCTTCCGGCCTTTCGAATAGCGTCGATGGCTTCCTGGCGAGTCATTTCACGCTTTACCAGGTATTCGCTTCCGGTGAGTGGAAGCATTTTAATCTCATCGCCTTCCTTGATGGCTAGTTCTTCCGCGACGTCGGCGGAGATTCGAACCGCCAGACTGTTGCCCCATTTAGAAACTCGCATAGATATACATTAGCATGAATGTATATCCGCCCCCGGGCGCCGGCCGGAAGGCCGGCGCGCAGGGCGAAGCCCCGCCCCACTAGCCGCTCATGGCGGCGAGGAACTCGCTGTTGGTGCGGGTTTTGCCGAGTTTATCGAGGAGTAACTCCATCGTTTCGACTGGCGAGAGCGGGCTGAGGACGCGGCGCAGGATGTAGACGCGGTTGAGTTCGTCCTTCTGCATCAGCAGTTCTTCCTTGCGGGTGCCGCTCTTGTTGATGTCGATGGCCGGGAACACGCGCTTGTCGATCAGTTTGCGATCGAGGTGGATTTCCATGTTGCCGGTACCCTTGAATTCTTCGAAGATCACGTCATCCATGCGGCTGCCGGTATCGACGAGGGCCGTCGCGATAATCGTGAGCGAGCCGCCTTCTTCGATGTTGCGGGCCGCGCCGAAGAAGCGCTTCGGGCGCTGGAGGGCGTTCGAATCGACGCCGCCCGAGAGCACTTTGCCGGAGGGCGGAACGATTGTGTTGTAAGCGCGGGCGAGACGGGTGATGGAGTCGAGAAGAATCACGACGTCCTTCTTGTGTTCGACGAGGCGCTTTGCTTTTTCGATCACCATTTCAGCGACCTGGACGTGACGCGTCGCGGGTTCATCGAAGGTGGAAGAGATGACCTCGCCGCGCACGGAGCGCTGCATGTCGGTGACTTCTTCCGGGCGCTCGTCAATCAGCAGAACGATGAGCGAGACTTCAGGGTGGTTGGTCGTGATGGAGTTGGCGATGTTCTGGAGGAGCATCGTCTTACCGGTGCGGGGCGGCGCGACGATCAGGCCGCGCTGGCCTTTGCCGATGGGCGTCACGAGATCCATGACGCGGCCCGAGAAGTTGTCGCGCGTGGTTTCGAGCTTGAGACGGCGATCGGGATAGAGCGGCGTCAGGTTGTCGAAGAAGATCTTGTTGCGGGCTTCCTCGGGTGGCTCGAAGTTGATGGCGTCGACCTTAATAAGGGCGAAGTAACGCTCGCCTTCCTTGGGGGGACGGATCTGGCCGGAGACAGTATCGCCGGTGCGGAGATCGAAACGGCGGATCTGCGAGGGCGAGACGTAAACGTCATCGGGGCCGGGCAGGTAGTTGTATTCGGGAGCGCGAAGGAAGCCGAAGCCGTCCGGCAGGCATTCAAGAACGCCTTCGGAGAAGATCAGGCCGCTTTTTTCCGCCTGGGTCTGCAGGATCTTGAAGATCAGCTCCTGCTTGCGAAGGCCGGCGGCATTGAGAACGCCCATATCCTTCGCGATGTTGTTGAGATCCTGAATGCTCTTGTCTTTGAGCTCGACGAGGTCAAGCGTGGGCGCACCCTGCTTACCCTGCTGGAGTTGCTTACGGCGCTGTTCGCCGGGGTGAAGCTGACGCTGGGGTCCACCGCCCTGCTGCTGGTGTTGCTGCTGCTGCTGCTGGGGAGGCTGGTTGTTGCTGGAAGGAGGCGGGGCGGCCGCGGCGGGCGCTGAGGCCGCCGGTTGTTCGGTTGCGGCCGGGGGTGGCGGGTCGGCTTTGGGAGTTTCCGCTTTGGGGGCTTCGGCCGCTTTTGGCACTTCCGCCTTCGGGGCTTCCGCTTTTACAGCCTCGGCTTTGCCATTACTATCCGCTTTGGCATTTCCATCCGCTTTCGCGGGATCGGCCTTCTTCTCTCCTCTGGGATGACGCTGCGGCTTAACCGCCTCGTCTGATTTTTCGGCGGCTTCCCGGGTGGGCGCAGCGGCCGTGGTCTTCTCAGGAGTGTGGTCCTGAGGTGGGGTGTCAATTACTGGTGTGTTTTCGTTATCGCTTGCCAAATTTCCCTCACTCCCCGGCCGGTGATGGCCGAGAACGGCAGCGGCTCGGCATATTGCCGGATGGCCTTCAAACCGCGCTGCTGCTCTGACTGATTGAGTTTGTCCATCTTGGAGGCCACGACGATAAATGGCCAACCGTTCGCTTCCAGCCACATTTTCAGGTCGAGATCCTTGTCCATCCACCCGCGGCGGGCGTCGAGAATGAGGAAGGCTTTTCCCCGATTCCGGCGCGACTGCAGGTACTGTTCAATGAACCCCGCCCATTCGTCCGTAGCTTCGCGGGGCGCACGCGCGTATCCGTAACCGGGCAAATCGACAAAATAGAACTTGTCGTCTACTCGATAAAAATTCAGAGACTGCGTACGGCCGGGCGTACTGCTTGTGAACGCCAGCCTGCGCTGTCCAACGAGCGCATTGATCAGGCTGGATTTACCGACATTACTTCTTCCCAGAAACGCTACCTCAGGCAGCCCGTCGGTAGGGAGCTGTCCAGGATCACTTACGCTTTTGATGAATTCTGCTTTCAAGTGTACTACACCGGGCAGGGGTTTTCAGGGGAGAAGAACGCGGTCTACGTTCTGACTCCAGCATAGCACGGGCCAGTGGTTGGGAACAGGGGAGTTGGGTGGCGGGGCGGAATCCGCATTCCGGTAACTTCGCGCCGGGCGGAAGCCCGACGGCAGAGCCGAAGCTCCGCCCCACAACGCAGCTTACAGCCCCCGGCGCCTAAAATCGTGGCGGCCGAGAAGAAATCAAAGTCCGGTAATACTATGGCTTTGGCGGATACTTCATTCCCAGCTGGTCGAAGTAGAAAGTCAGGATGTCAGTCTGTTCCGCAATTCGCTCGTCGAGCGACGAGCCGATGCCGTGCCCGCTGGTTTTGCTGGTGCGCAGCAGGATGGGCAGGCCGGAGACGCTCGACGTCTGAAGCGCGGCGGTGAACTTGCGCGAATGGAGCGGGTTCACGCGTCCGTCGTTTGCCCCGGTCATCATGAGCACGGCCGGATAACGCGCACCCTTATCGACGTGGTGATAAGGGGAATAGCCGTACAGCGCTTTGAACTGCTGCGGGTCTTTGACCGAGCCATATTCCGTGGTGTTGAAAGCGCCGTTGGGATCGAGTTCGCTCCGGACCATATCGTAAATCCCGACTTCGGAGACTACAGCGCGGGCCAGCGAAGGATGCTGGGTGAGTACGGCGCCCATGAGCAGGCCGCCATTCGAACCACCAAGCAAGGCCAGCTTTTCGTGCGACGTGTATTTCATATCGATGAGATACTGGGCCGCGGCCGCAAAATCGTCGAAAACGTTTTGCTTCTTCAGTAACATTCCTTCCTGATGCCAGCGCTCGCCATATTCCGAACCGCCGCGAATATTGGCGATGGCGTAGATTCCGCCCGCATCCAGCCAGATGCGGTCACTCGCGCTGAGAAAGCCCGGAGTCATGCTGATGCCGTAGCCGCCGTAACCATAGAGCAGGAGAGGATGGCTGCCATCGAGCTTCGTACCCTTTTTCAGAACCACGTTCACGGGCACTTTGGTTCCGTCTTTGGAAGTGGCGAAGAGGCGGCGGACTTCGGCGTCGTCGTAAGAGATGGGCGAGGTCTGTTTGATTGCCGTCTCCTCGGTCTTATTGGTCGAGGGATTCCAGCGCGCGTAGTAGCGCGGTCTCAGGTAAGTGGAGACGGAGTAGAGAACATTGCCGTCGCGCAGGCTGACGATCTCGCTGTTGGAGGCGACTTCCGGGAGCGGAAGCGCGCCTTGCGGCTTGCCGTTCAGGTCGAAGATTCTGACGTCGATGGGGCCTCCGGCGATGTCGCGAACGAACAGGCGATGTGAGTCGAAATTGAGATCTTCCTCCTGTTCCTCCGCGCCGCCGGAGAGGATGGCGGTTTTGCCCGAAGGGACGATCACGGGCGCCTTCGCCAGTCCCATGGCTTTGAATGGCGCCGCGAGTTTGAGGATCTCTCCGTTCGCGGAGTTTTTGCGGCTGATGGCGTAAACGCCGCCGTCCGGGCCGATGGTGGCGTAGACGATCTTGTCGGCGTAAGCGCCTACCTGAAGAGGAGGCGCGTTTTCGCTGAGCACATAGAAGGCCCAGATGTTGCCATCGCCGCGCTGGACCATCGCCATGATTTCGGAACGATTGTTGCGGTTATCGAGAAAGAGTTCCGAGACACGCTCGAGGCCGTTGGCTTTGCCGAGCGCCAGTTTGTCAGACGCGACCGGCGTGCCCAGCTTATGGAAATACGCCTGAAGGTAGAAATGCCTATCGGCCGCGGGCGCGTCGGCGCCCGGATAGCGGGTGTACCAGAAGCCTTTGCCGTCGGCTGCCCAGGCCATGCTGCCGCCAGCGGTGGGATATTGCACGCGGTCGATGGGTTCGCCGATTTGTTTCCCTGTCGCCACGTCATAGACGTAGAGCGTGCCATCTTCGCTGCCGTTCTTCGAGAGTGAGACGGCGAGTTTGGTCCCGTCGCCCGATGGCACGAACCAGTCGATGGCGGTGAGGCCTTTCGGGTCGAGAGTATTGGGATCGAGAAGAGTTTTGCGGCTGGCCGGATTGGCTGTGGCGTCGAGGGTCACCAGCATGGGTTGCTGCTTTGCCGGGTCGGTGTAGCGGGCGAAGACGCGCGTTCCGCGCGCAATCAGATAGGAGTATGCAGGCGAGGAGGCGGTGATGAGCTGGGTGAGCCGGGCTTTTA
Organism: uncultured Solibacteraceae bacterium; assembly: GCA_964636715.1. Classification (GTDB taxonomy): domain Bacteria; phylum Acidobacteriota; class Terriglobia; order Bryobacterales; family Bryobacteraceae; genus BOG-234. The sequence goes on from CAZWTH010000013.1 coordinate 4,778, forward strand.
CTGCCGCGCGGCCGGGCCAGCCATCGAGATACGCACGAGTGCGGGCGTTCTGCGCATCGCTCCAGGCGTCGACTTTGGGATCGGCGGCGTTTTCCAGCCAGCGGTAAGGGTCGGAGACTTTGACGCCCTGGATGGTGTCGATTGTATTGCCGGCGGGCGTGGCGGGCGGGGGCGGAATAGAAGCGGCTAACGCTTCGCAGGTGAATAGCGCGGCCAGAAGCCAGAGGTTTCGCGACATACGGGGATTATTTTATGCCAGGGCCGGGCGGAAGCCCGGCCTGCAGGGCCGAAGCCCCGCCCCACAACGAAGGTTGAGAGTTGAATGCGACGATGGGGAGTTGGACGTTACACCGGTACAGATCAGCCGTAAGGGGGCGGACCGCCTGGCGGGCGGGCATCCGTGGATTTTTCGTTCGGATGTTGTTTCCGCGGGCGAGGCAGGAGCGGGGGAGATTGTGCATGTGCTCGATGCGCGGGGACGATTCCTTGGGCAGGCGCACTACAGCACGTCGTCACAAATTGCGCTGCGGATGCTGAGCCGGAGCGTGGAGCCGATCGATCTGGGAGCGCGGATCGCGGCGGCGCAGCGCTTTCGCGAGAAGATTACGGGAACGACGGCATATCGGCTGGCGCATGCGGAAGCGGATTTTCTGCCGGCGCTGATTATCGATCGCTACGCCGATTGTTTTACGGTGCAGGCGCTCAATCAGGGGATGGATCGGGCGCTGCCGGGGATTGTAACGGCGCTGAATGAACAGTTTTCGCCCCGCGCCATTGTGGCGCGGCATGATGCCGCGGTGCGGTCGCTCGAACAGTTACCGCGGGAGACGCGGTTACTGCAGGGTGAACTGGACGCGCCGGTCGCGATTTCGATGAACGGATTCCAGATGGAAGCCGATCTTCTGAAGGGGCAGAAGACGGGCGTGTTTCTCGATCAGCGGGAGAATTATGTGGCGGCCGCGCGGCACGCGAACGGGCGCGCTCTCGATTGTTTTACATCCACAGGCGGATTCGCGCTGCAAATGGCGGCGAAGTGCGAAAGCGTGGAAGCTGTGGATTCGAGCGCCACGGCGCTGGCGACGGCGCGGGGCAACGCCGAGCGGAATGGCGTGAGCAATATCGAGTTCCGCGAGGCGGATGTTTTCGAATTGCTTTCCGCGTATGCATCCGGCAGGCGGAGTTACGACACGATTGTGCTCGATCCGCCGGCATTCGCGAAATCGCGCGGGCAGGTGGCGGATGCGGCGCGGGGATACAAAGACATCAATCTGCGCGCGCTGCGATTGCTGGGGCCGGGTGGAATTCTGGTGACTTGTTCGTGCTCGCATCATATGAGCGAGGCGGCGCTGCTCGAAGTGGTGGCGGAGGCGTCACTGAACGCGGGGCGTACGCTGCGGGTGCTGGAGCGGCGGATGCAGGCGTCCGATCATCCGATTCTGCTGACCGTGCCGGAGACGCTGTATCTGAAGTGTTTGATCCTGCAGGTGGCGTGATTGGCGCCGCGTGATTACTGCGGGCTGACCAGCACGATCACGGTACGGCCGTCGAACGGATAACCGCCGATCAGAAGCCATTCCCAGCGGAAGCCGATCTCTTTGAGGACCAGCTCGATACGTTCCTGGCCGGCCGGGATGGTGAATTTCCGCGTTGTATAGAGATACTTGCCCGGGTTGATTTCAGCCGTGAACGGCGGGTCGGACGGCTGCGGAGCCGGGTTGAAGCGGACACCGTGATCGACGAGGACATATGCTTCGAGATTCTCGCCTTTGATGGGAGTTTTCCCGCGATTGGTCATGCGGAAATCGATCTCCAGATCTTCCTGCTTGCCGTGAGGGGCGCGGCGGAGGCTGGTGGCGTCGATGGTCCAATCGCCCTTCATCAATACGGCGGTGTAGGGCAAGGTGTGGATGGGCAGCGAGAGCGTTGAGGCGACCACCGCCGTAACGTAAATGGCCAGCAGCACCAGATAGACGCGCAGCGTCATCAGGGCGGAGCGGACGCGCTTTTCCATGAGGGAGCGGGTTACGGACGCCAGCAGCAGAACGCTGAAACCGACGATGATGAAGAAAAGAATTTTTGAAATCACGCGTGGGTCCGTTTGGGCCGGTGCTGAAACATACTAATGTAGCGCAGTAGAGGGCTTTGGCGCGGTACTGAAGGTACTGCAAAAGGCGGTGCGGCTAAATTGCCTGGACTGCGACTGATTTGCTCGAGGGCGCCGCGCGATGCAGCGGATTGCGTAAGGGGCGGCCGAAATTTTCGAAGCGGACCTGCATGACGTCGCCTTCCTGAAGCGAGATTCCTGCCCCAAAGCTGAAAGCGCCCGCGCCGAAGAAGTGGATGTGGAGGTCGCCGGGCTGGCGGTGGAAATCGAACTTGAAGTGATGGTGTTCGATGTTGGCCAGGCTGTGGCACATGTTTTCCTCGCCGGTCTGGATTTCGCTGGACCAGAGTTTCTGGCCGCCGCGCTCGACGCTCACTTCACCGGGGATGAGGCCGAATTCGGCGTCAATGGAGAGCTCCGGTCCAATGGAGCAGGTGCGAAGTTTGGAAGACGCCAGATAGAGGTAGTTCTTTTTTTCGAAGACGTGATCGGAAAATTCGTTGCCGATGGTGAAGCCGATGCGGCGCGGCGTGCCTTGCCGGTCGATCAGGTAGACACCGGCGATTTCGGGCTCTTCGCCGCCGTCATCGGCGAATGAGGGGACGTCGAGCGGTTCGCCGTGCGCGCGGAGAACGCTGCCGGAACCTTTATAGAACCATTCGGGCGAGACGCCGGCTTCGCCGGCTGCGGGCTTGCCGCCTTCGACGCCGCTCTGGTACATGCGCGTGCTGTCGGTGACGGTCTGCGCGGCGGCGTGCATGGCGTCGCGATTTTTGACGCTGGCGAGGTGAGTCAGACCGGTGCCGGTGACGAGACAGCGGGCGGGGGCTTCGGCGAAATCGGCGGAGGGGAGAAGACGCCAGTCCGATTGGCCGTTGTAGATGGGGTCGTAGTCGAGAAGGCCGGTGGTTTTGCGTTGTTCGATGGCGTTCAGCAGCGGAATATTTTCGTTTAAAGCGGCGTTGGCCAGATCGTAGACGGACGAGCAGCGATCGAGCAAGCGGAGGCGCGGTTCTTCGACGATGGCGACGCGGCGGCCCGCCGGTCCCTGCAACTGAACTAATCTCATGCGGCTACCAGCTTAGCTGAAGGAGAGAGATGCCCTGGCGGGGCAGCTTCAGATCGAGCGTGATGTCCTTGCCGCCGGTGAGGGTGGAGGGCGGATTCAGCTCCTGCAACTGGCCGGCGGCTTCGAGCTTTTTATATTGCTCGGGCGTGGGTTTCTCCGGAGAGCCCATGTTTTTCCAGGCGGTCCAGGCGTTGCTGTGGGCGTCGTCGATGCGGTAGTGATGCACGGTCAGCTTCTTCGCCGCGGCGGGCAGTCCTCCGATGGCGAGCTTCACGGGTGCGTCGGGAGCCGGCAGATCGTTATCGTGATAATTCCAGACCATGATGGAAAGTTCGCGTGGCGCGAGGGTCGCGATGCCATCAATGTCAGGCGATTCGCCGCGAACGCCCGCGGACTGAATGGCGGCGACGGGGATGGCTCCGGAGCTTTCGAGCGCGACGCGGTCGCCGTGCAGACGCGCGGCCATGCGGAAGGCGTTGAGCACGGGTTTATCGAGGCCGTCGCTCGCGAGCTCGCGGAAACCTTCGAAAGGCGGCTGATCCGGGAATTCGAAAGCCCAGGTGAGCATGCCGGCGATATTGGTTTTTTCGCGCGCGGAGAGCTCATACATGTTCTTCATCATGGTGGCTTCATAAGAAGCGTAGAGCGGACCGTTGCGATAGGCGTTCTGCGGATAGACGCGCGCGGAGCAGGCGGCGCAGCCTTCGGGGTCGGATTCGCTGACAATGATCGGGAGGTTGTGGAACTTCGGGAATGACGCGACGATCTGCATGCCCTGCGCGGCGTCCGCCGTGTTCTTCGCGATGCCCATGCGGACGTGGCCTTCGACGACCTGGGGCTGGCCTTTGGCGTGGTAGCTGATGAAATCGAGCGGCGCGCCGGTGGCGCCGGTGGCTTCGTTTTTGCCGGTGTCGCAGTGTTCGAGGAATTGCTTCAGGAAAGCCGCGGCGCGCGCGCCGTTCGGGCCTGTAGAGGCAGGTCCGCCGACTTTGGCCGTGGGTAAGGCGCGCTTGATGGCGTCGGCGGCGAAGTCGTAGAGTTTGTCGTACTCGGCGGGCGTGCCGTGCCAGTAGGCGATGTCAGGTTCGTTCCAGATTTCCCAATACCAGGATTCGACTTCAGCGCGGCCGTATTTGGCGACTTCGTGTTTCGCCCATTGGTTGACGAGCTCGCCCCATTTCGCGTAATCGTTCGGCGGATAGGCCCAGCCGAGATAGTATTGGCTGAAATTATCGCCGGGCTTCCAGTTGGGCGTGTAGGGATCGGGATGGGAAGAGAGCGCTTTGGGCATGAAGCCGACTTCTACGTAAGGCTTAGCGCCGCCCTTGATGTAAGTGTCGATGATGCGATCGACGATGGTCCAGTCATAAACGGGCTTGCCGTTGTCTTCGGTGTAGGCGTTGGTGGAACCCCATTTGAAGCCGGGCGCTCCATCGCCGGTGGTCAGCATGAAATGGGTGCGGATGTAAGTGGGGGTAGTTTTCGATTTTGGATTTCCCGAAATATTGCCGAGTTCGTTGACGAGTTTGCGTCCATCGGGGGAATAAGTGTAATTGGGTTCGTCGTAGCCGAAGAAATTCGTGATGGGTTTGTAAGGGCCGAGGGTGGAGGCGGCGTTGACGTGAATGGTCACGGTTTGCTGGGAAAGAGCGGCCCCGGCGATGAGGAGGGTGGTGGCGGCGAGGCGGAGGGCGGTGTTCAGCATGACTGGAATTGTACAGTACTCGTCAGGCGTTGTTTTTTCGGCTATCCCGCTCGTGATCATGCAGTTTGTGGCGGTATGAATGTGTCATACTGGCAGGGAGGAATAAGAATGCCCTCGCCGGAAAAACGAACATTCAGCCTGCCGAATGAGCAGGCAAGATATATTGATGCGCTTGTCACTTCGGGGACTTACGCTTCCGGCAGCGAGGTAGTACGGGCGGGTCTGCGTGCTTTGCAGGAACGTGATGCGGCAGTTGAAAAGTGGTTGCGGGAAGAAGTCCTTAGTGTTTACGACAGGTTGCAGTCAGAACCGGGCCGTGCCATTCCAGCGGAGAAGGTATTTGCCACGATTCGCGCGCGGCATACCGATCGGCTGAAGAAGACGTGAAGTTCGAGGTGGACTTCAGCCCTGAGGCGCTCGGCGATTTGATCGACCTTTACGACTACATTGCGGCGCGTGATGGCGCGGCGCGCGCGATCGCCTATATCGATCGAATCGAGGAATGTTGCCGGAGCCTGTCGACTTTTCCGGATCGTGGCGCGCGGAGAGATGATCTACGCCCCGGCTTACGGATTCTCGGCTTTGAACGTCGAGCGGTGATTGCACTGCGCATCTCCGGCCAGACCGTCACGATCCTGCGAATTCTCTATGGTGGGCGCGAGGTTGAGACTGTTTTCCGTTGATCGGCGATATCGCGCGCAAAGAAAAAGGGGCTGGAACGTTGTGGTTCCAGCCCCTTTTCTTTCCGTTTTGGAGCGGCCGTTTACGCGAGCGATTTGCGGGCGTACTCGATGCACTTCTTCACTTCGATGACAGAGTTCGAATCGGCGGGTACCTGATATTCGAGTTCGACGCTGGCTGGGAAGTTGTATTTCTTGTCCCGCATGAGCTGGAGAATTTCGATGATCGGCGTAGTGCCCTGTCCCCAGGGGAGATTCGCGCCGGGAGTGCCGGGAGCGCTGGGGGTACGGTCCTTGAGATGGATGCTGGCGATGCGGCCGTGCAGCTTTTCGAGCGCGGGGATGGGACTCTGGCCGGTGCCCGCGTAGTAGTGGCCGCAATCGAGATTCACGGCGTTGCCCTTCGACTGCGCGAGGACGGCGTCCCATGCGTCGATGCGCGCCTGTTCGTGCGCGTGATAGGCCGTGACGACGCCGTGCTTCAGCGCGAAGTCGCCGGCGCGCTGGGTGAAGGCGGCGTTGTTCGAGAGCTCGGTTGTGACGGAGGTTGCGCCGAGGGTGGTGGCGACGGTGAACACGTAGTCCATTTCGTCGTCCGACATGTTGGCGTTGGGTTCGAGCTTGAGGCAATAGATGGTGACGCCCGCGTCGTTATACATTTTGCGCAGGGCCTTGTACTTGTCCATGGAGACGGAGAGGCGCCACTTCTTCAGCTCTTCGTTGCGGGCCTGCTGCTGTTTCTGCATGGCTTCGCGCTGTTCGGGAGTCAACTGAGCGCGTCCGCCGCCGCGACCGCTGCCGCCGCGAGCGCCACCACCGAAGCCGCCGGGTCCGCGTCCGGCCTGTGCGTAAGCCACGGCCGGGGAACCGGCATAGGCTTCAGCCGCGTCCGACATGAACTCGATACCGCTTGCGCCGCTGGCCACGATGTCTTCCAGCCTCTTTTCGGCGCTGGGGTGGGCTTCCGGCATGTCGCGGAAGCTGTAGGTGATTACGCCGAGGTGTACGCCGCTGAAAACCGAATTCGGTTTGGCGGCGAGGAGCGTGCCTGTGGGGGCAGCGGCCGCCGCGAGGGCGAGCTTTCCAAAATCGCGTCTGTTGAGATTCATATGTTGCCTC
>CAZWTH010000014.1:0-11973 GCA_964636715.1 uncultured Solibacteraceae bacterium
CCAGGCTTCGGGGAATTCGTTGAGCGAAATCCACCACAAAGCAAGGCCGACTGGCTCCAGTTCCGCTCGAAATGATCGAGAGCCCCTGCCTGATCAGGATGGCTGTCAGGGACGTTGATTCATTCACGGCTTCTGAAGCCCTGCCCCACTCCGTCAACCAAACACCATATCGCCAGCCGGAAGCGCATGCTCTTCGCGCCACTTCTCCCACAGCCGGGCATAGCTCATCGTGATGTAGTCGTTTCGTGAAAATCCCAGCTCTTTCGTCGTGCGGTCGATCCACGGACCCGGACCTTCGAGTTCCAAAAACACGCCGATCGGGGTTTCATCGAGCACAATGTGTCCCTGCTTCCCCGCCCCGCCTCCGCGCCGGGAAAACTTCGTCCGGAATTTCTCATAGCGGAACGCCGGATGAAAACCGACGCCCGCAAACACCGCCAGGCATTCATCGCTGTCGCCGGCGATAAACTCCCGCTCAATACGGATCTTGTGGTGCGTACGCGTTTCGCGGGCGGGGCCTTTAAATGTACACAGGGCCTCCGCCGCCGGCCTTCCCCGCGTTCCCGTCGTTCGCACACGCAGAAGCAGCCCTTCTCGCTTCAGATTGCCCCGCGCATCGTCGAGGACCAGATTTCGTTCAAAAACCCGCGACCTCTCCGTATGGAATTTACCTTCGCGAAGAATTTTCCGAGCTTTCGCCACGCTCGTCACCGCAATTTTGACTTCAATCTCCACCGGGGCCGCCATGCCCCCAGCGTATCGCGCGCCTTTACTTTTTCGGGGGATATTTCGAAAGCTTTCTCTGCAATGACCGCCGATGGAGGCCCAGCAGTTTCGCGGCCTGCGTCACATTCCCGTTACAGCCGGCCAGAACCCGCTGCATGTAATCCCACTCCACCATCGCCAGGCTCGGTACGCTGTTCTCCTCGGGCTCGGCGGCGCATTCCGCCGACTGGATGCGTCCGTACGCCTCGAGAATCTGATCCGCGTCGACAGGCTTGTTCATGTAATGGTTGGCGCCGAGTTTCGTGGCGGTCAGCGCGGTCGCGATGTTGCCATATCCCGTGAGCATGATGATGCAAATCCTCCGATCGAGGTAATGCAGCTTTTGAACCAGATCCAGACCATTCATTCCCGGCAATCGCAGATCCACAATCGCCAGATCCGGACGCGCGCTCTGCGCGAGGTGGAGCGCGGAGTCGCCATCGAACGCCGATTGCGTGTTCCAGCCACGGTCGCTCAAGGCGCGGCAAAGCCGCGTATTAAAGATCTTGTCGTCATCCACCACAAGAACGATTGGGGGCGCATGGGGAATCCGGCTTATGAGGTTCGGCATAGCGCTCATACCTCCACGGTCTCCATCACCGGCGCCCGCGGGATTTCCAGCGACGCGATCGTCCCCTCGCCCGGCGATTCGAACGTGAGACTTCCGCCGAGCCGGTCCGCCAGCGTACGGGTGAGAAATACGCCGAGTCCCATTCCCTTACCTGGGTCCTTCGTCGTATAGAACGGATCGCCCACCCGCCGCAAAGTTTCCTCCGGCATTCCACAGCCTCTGTCCCGCACCTCGAACCGTACGTTTCCTTCACGGCGCGGCCCTGCCTGCCGCGCCGCCAGTATGACGGGCGCGTCCTCCGGGCTCGCGTCGATCGCGTTGCGCACCAGCGCGGTCAGGGCCTGTTCCACGGCTCGCATCGGAATCACCAGCAGCATGCCGGGATCGTCCGCCTCAAGCCGGACCCGCCGGCGTTCCGCCTCCGCCAGTCCTTCCTGAAATGTTTCGAGAAATTCAGACGCGGTGATGGCTTCCGGAATCTCTCCACTCGGATCGGCGCCATCCGCGCTCATCCGCTCCAGGATCTCCCGGCAGCGGTCCACTTCGCCGCGGATCAATCCGGAGTCGAGCGCGATCGCTTCGTTCGGCTGCGTCAGCGTCGCATAACGCTCCAGTTCGCGCGCGATCACCGCGATCGTGGCCAGAGGCGTATTCAGTTCGTGCGCCGCGCCCGCGGCAAGAGTGGCCAGTGAGGCCAGCCGGTCCTTCTGATGGAGTTGCTGGCTCAGATGAAGCAGCGATTCCTCCCGCTCACGCAGCAGTTCGGAAATCCTGCCGCAAAAAACCGTGACGAGCAAGGTCGCGATCGCGAAAGCAAACCACAGTCCGACGAGATGCAGGCTCGTATCGCTTCCCGCAAGCAGCGGCACATTCCGATGAAAGCGGAAGACGGCGCCAAAGCAGAAACAGGCGAACGCCGCCAGGCTTCGCGCATACCAGCGAGGCAGAATCACGGCTGCGATCGCCACGTGGACCAGATAAAGAATGTTGTACGGATTGTCCGGACCGCCCGTCAGCATGAGCGCCGCCGTGAAGCAAAGCGTATCCAGAATTACAACGCCCGCGATAATCCACTCCGGCCGCCGGACGCGAAGCGCAAGGCCGCGAGGAGACAGAACGCGCGCCGTCAGCCAAAGATTGCTCACCAGCACAATCGAAGGCGGTAAGAGAAGCCACTGGAGCGGCAGGTCCACGCCCAGCACGCGATCCACAAGAAGAATACGGGCGATCTGCCACAACCCCATCAGGTAGCGGAGTCGAACGATCCATGGCAGCGAAATCTGCGCCGCCGCGTTTTCACGCACCGAAGTCATCGCACATCCTCTTCGGCGGAAACTGAAATATATCTATTTTGTATAACCAACGTTATTATTCCAGGGGAGTAGCCAGTCGCGCGCGAACAATACCGGGGCACGAATAACTCCTCCTCAATTCTGCATGTTACAAATGCTTTTATGCTGCCTCTTAAATGTAATAAACACAATAAACATTAAGTTCCAGGAACAGCGTACTACAACTTAGGTTATCGACATCTATACTCGATTCCAGCTTCGAAGTCCAGCCATTTCCGGACCTCATCGGAATCGCGGAGAACGGCATGAGCGCTTCCGCGCCCATTATTTGCTGGGTCTCCGCGTTCCTGCGGGCGTCAGAAAACGCAGACGGAACAACCGGGCGTTGCAGCACTGGCAACGCCACGGCACAATCAGAACACAGATCATTCGCTCACCCGTGTTCCGCACTCTCGATCGCCGCAAAAGTGTGGATGAGCACTTTTCACAAGCGCGAGCCCAAATCATGAATTCGACCTCAGTGATTCTGACTTTCTAACATTTGTGAGAAATAACTCAAAAAGTGAAAGAGGCAGATCATCGTCCTCATCCTCTTTCTCCAGGTGCGTCATATTGTCGCAGCAGCCCGTTTGCATTTGACTAATCGTAAATCAATTCCCGATAATTTTGAATAATTGATTGTTTTGCTGGGTCTATTTTTAACTGAATAGCCCAGCAACGGTTCGCGGCAATATGCGATCCGGATATGAGGGAGCTCTGACAAGTGATGCGGCGAAAAAATACGGAGCTGGATACAGCCACCATCGATGCGCCCGCGGATTCCGCGCAGGACGCGTCGCGCACGCCCACAGGAATCGCCGTGCGCATTTTCGGAGCGCGTATTCCCGATTCGGCCGGCGAACTCATCGACATTCGGGAAGGAGTGATGCGTATTCGGTGTGAAAGACGTTTGCCCGATGGCGCCCTTGCCAGAATTTCGCTGGACCAGATTCAGATTTCCGGCGCCGTTCTCGGCTGTATTCCGCTGGGTGGCGATTGGGGGGTGTCGATTGCCCTGAGCTTCTCGCGCCGGCGTGAAGCGCGCATTCCCTGCACCGGCAAAGTAACGGCGGGCGTCATGAGCGTACACGGAACCAGATCGTACGGAGCGTCGCTCGTGGACGTCTCGGAATCAGGCCTGAGCCTCCGTCTCCCTGTTCCGGTGCGAATCGCGGCGCGTATTTATGTGGAGACCGAATCGGAAATGCTGATCGGCGAAGTGCGGCATTGCCGGGCCGCCGGGGATGGAGACTTTATTGCCGGCGTGATGTTAATCGAAGTGGTGAAAGATGCCCGCATGCAGGGCCAGCTCACGTCGTTTTGGGAAGGTATGCGCCGCCGCCTTGGCTTCGCTTCCGGCCTCCAGAGAACGTCAGCCATGCGGCCGGGAAAAGTACCGAATTCAGGAAACTAACGGAGGAATTTGATGAAAAAAAACGTTCTGATCTGCGATAACCAGCCCGTTGCCGTCGAAGGCATCCGATGTCTGCTGGAAAATACGGAAGATCTGCGCTTCGCCGGCTCTCTCCACACGCCGGAAGCCGTTTTCGCGCTGCTGGAAGCGGCCCCGGCGGCCGCCGAATCCGAAGAGACGGAATTCGCGGCTGCGAAATCCGCAATTGAAGCCGGCTCGCTTCGTACCGCCGAGGTGCTCGATTCCGATCTGGCCAATCTGATGGGCGCCGTAGCCGGCGACCCCAACCGGCCTGATCCGAATGAGTCCACCGTGCCCTATCCCGCCGACCTGGCCCAGGTCCATTTCGACGTTGTGGTCGTCGATAAAGGCCTCGGACTATTGCGCGTGATCGATCTCCTCCAGAAGCTGGCCGCCTCTGCTTGTCACGTGCCGGTAATTGTGTGGGGCGCGACTATTGCGGAGGGCGAGGCGCTGCGCCTTTTGCAATTCGGCGCTCGCGGCATTCTGCTGCGCACGTCGGAAGCAGGCACGCTGCTCACCTGTCTGCGCGCGGTTACGTCCGGCGGCGCGTGGATGGAAGATGGCATCTTTGGCGCTTCCGGCCAGCTGCTGACGCCGAGGCGTCCGCAACTCACAAGCCGGGAACGCCAGATAGCGGCGCTCGTGGAGCGCGGGCTCCGCAACCGCGATATCGCGGGCATGCTCGGCATTCAGCCGGGGACGGTGAAAATCCACGTCAAGCACATCTTTGAGAAAACCGGCGTGCGCGGCCGCTACGGTCTGGCGCTCTCCGGCCTGCAGCGCAAAGGCCTGATCTCCGCGTCCGCAATTCCGCCGGTCGGGGTCTGATCCGGCAATTCACTTCTCAGTCACGCGCAGACGCAAACGCGTGCTGCGCTGAGGGCTGCGCCATAATGGCGGTACGGGCGCGTAGCTCAACTGGATAGAGCATCAGCCTTCGAAGCTGAGGGTTGCAGGTTCGAGCCCTGCCGCGCCCACCACCATCCCGCCGTCCTTTTTTTCCGGCATACAGCCTCCCTTTGCCCCGTGGATTGTGTAATATGTCCTTAACGGGCCTCGTGGCGAATCGCAAATGAATAAGCTGAAGGTGCTGCTGGCGGAAGACAACCGCGGGGACGTTCTACTGGTGCGCGAAGCGCTTGCCGAGCACAATATCCCGGCCGAGCTGTTTGTAATGCGAGACGGCGGTGAAGCGCTCGACTATATTTCCGGTATCGGAGAGCCGAACCGGCCGCCGTGCCCGGACCTGGTGCTGCTCGACCTGAATCTGCCCAAAGTGGATGGCCTCGATATTCTGGCCGAATTTCGTAAGCACCCTCAGTGCACCCACACGCCGGTGATCGTCATCAGTTCGTCGGACGCCCCGAAGGACCGCGAGCGCGCCGGCGCCCTCGGCGTCACCCGCTACTTCCGCAAGCCTTCCGACCTCGATGAGTTCCTGAAACTGGGCGGCGTGGTGCGTGAAGTCATCGAAGCCGTGCCCGCGGCGTAATTCCTTCCGCAACTCTCGCCGTCCGTGATACGATCCGATGGAATCGGAGGATATCCGCATGTCGATCGCGGCGCGAATGATCGGCTTCGCCATGGTGGCTCTCGCCTGCTCCTCGTCCGCACAGGAGTTTCATCCGGATATTCCCAAAGTCTGGGACGACAACGCGACTAAAGACTTCGAAGTACCGCTCGCGCAGCGCGATCGCTCGCCGCGCTACATGTCCGCCGAAGAGTATTACAAGCTCAAAGTGCGGCCCATCTATCGCACATACCCGATCTACCTCCAGGGTCAGGAACCGCCCGGCTATCTCGATTCGTTAAAAGAAAAAGAGCCGGAGATCGTTTTCGATCCCGCGAAGCTCCACACAAAAGAAGACTGGATCAAAGCCGGCAAACTCGTCTTCGAAGCGGACGTGACCTATGACCCCGCGCCTCCGGCGCCCGGTGGCCGCAGAGTCGCTCCCACTCTCACGAAGTTCGTCGGCAAAGACGGAATTATTCCTTCATTCGTGGGCGGCAATTACGTCATTCGCGAAAAGGGCGTCGTCGAGAGAGGATCGCTTTCCTGCGCCTCCTGCCACACGCGCCTGATGCCGGATGGCACGCTTCTCGAAGGCGCGCACCATTGAAAGCCCGCCGCAAATTATTGATAACAATAGAAGCGCTATTGGCGGGCTTTCATGGTTGCTTGTGGCGCGAAGCGCCATCCGGACAGGGCAATAAACCCGATGGCGTTGTGACGGACTTTCCCGCCGCGCGCCCGCCCGATCCCAAATTCCTGGACTTTCTCTGGGTTGACTTCGGCGCTCCCTGGATCCAGCCGCGTGAGGAATTCGAGAAAGCCATGATCGCGATGCCTCATGCCGATCCATACGCCGGTGTTCTCTCGCGGGAGGGTACCAGCGCTCTCCATCCGCCTCACATCCCGTCGCTGATCGGCGTGCAGGACCTCAAATATCTGGACGCGACCGGTCTGGTTCGTCACCGCTCCATCGCTGACCTGATGCGATACGCGGTCATCAACATGGGTCTGGATAATCTGGCCCACTACGGAGACTTCCAGCCAACCACGTCTCAGCGCATCTCTGGAATGGGCGGAGATGACGGTACTCGCTACAGCGACGAGCAGCTTTATGCGCTCGCGCTTTACATCTACTCGCTGCGGCCGCCGCCGAATCCGAATCCGTTCGACGATCACGCGCGCCGCGGCGAACAGCTTTTCAAACGGGAAGGCTGCTCCGGCTGCCACACGCCGCCGTTTTATACCAGCAACAAATTGACTCTGGCGCTCGGATTCAAAGCTCCGGACGATCTTCTGAAAACCCTCGATATCCTGAACATCTCCGTGGGGACCGACCCGGTGCTCGCGACTCAGACGCGCCGCGGCACGGGCTTCTATAAAGTGCCCTCGCTGCGCGGCGTCTGGTTTCGCAACGGCTTCAGCCACACCGGAAGCGCGGACACTCTGGAGGAGTGGCTCGATCCCGCGCGGCTAAGAGCCGATTACGTGCCGAAGGGATACCACCGCGAACCGGGGCCGATCCAGGGCCATCCGTTCGGTCTGAAATTGACGGCTGAAGAGAAACAGGATCTGATTGCGTTTCTGAAGACGCTGTAGGAATCAGCGTGAAGCGGCGCCGCGCCGGCGAACCAACGTCAGACAGCCGATAGCCCCGAGTACCGTCAGCCAGGTGGCCGGCTCAGGAGCCTCGGCGGAGGCTGCGCTTTCGAAAGTGACCTCATCGAGAAACAGCCACTGCGTCGCGTGCGTCAGCTTCAAGTCCAGGCTGGAACCGGAACCGGTAACGTCGAAATAGAGCCACTGGTTGTCCGTGGAGGAGGAAGGGGCGACAGTGAAGTTCTGGGGCGTATCGGCGCCGACTGTGATTTGAACCGAACTCGGGAGCAGAATCCCGGCGGGGCTATAGTTCGAAGCGTGTACGCCAACCCTGCCAAAGTTCTGAACGCCGTCGAAGAAAAAGCTGATTGTTTGAGAAGACCCTTCGCCGGATCCCCAGCCGACCATGGAGTAATAGTTGACGCCGCCCGCAAAACTGGGGACAGTCAGGCCGTCAGTAAGTTCGCCCAGCCCGCCGCAGAGAGAACCCGGGTATCCCGGACAAGATGTATTGGAATAAGCGTTGTCCCCGTAGCCGGTAACGTACGAGTATTCGCCGTTGGGCATCGAGTAAGAGATGGGCGAAAGAGTATCCGCGCTGGCTGAGAGAGAAAAAGCCAGCAGAAGCGACGCGCCAGACAGCGCGAAAAGAAGATTCCGATTCATAACCCCGTTCTCATCTATAGATCAGGAATTTGTGTTTCCTTAATGTCCCCCAGGTTAGCATTCGATTTGTGCACAGGTCCATAAGAAATAAAGACTTGTGTACCAGTACCCGGGATGAAGCGCGGCTGCCGGGATTACGAGACGTCATTCGCCGCTGCAGAGGCACGCCATGGTATATTTATACATCAGTCTGAATATTTAATCATTATGAAATACCCCGTTGGTATTGTTGGATTTAGCGGCTATAGCGGAGCCGAAGCCATACGGCTTCTCTCGCGCCATCCCCACTTTGAGCCTGTTCTCCTTTCGCACCGCGCCGACGCGGGCGATGGCCCGAAACTCGTCCGCAAATCCACCATCCGCCGCGCGGCATCGAGCGCGGATTCCGTCGCCTCCGAAGGGCTGAAGGCTGTCCTCCTGGCCACTCCGCACGACGTTTCCATGGAGCTTGCCCCGCAGTTTCTGGACGCGGGCGCAACCGTCGTCGATCTCGCGGCTGCTTTCCGGCTGCCGACCGCGGCCGAGTACAAAACCTGGTATAAAGAGGACCACACCGCGGCCCATCTGCTGCCCGGCGCCGTCTATTCCATCCCCGAATTTCATCGCGAAAAAGCGCGCGGCGCGAAGCTCATCGCCAATCCCGGCTGCTATCCCACAGCCGCGAATCTTGCTATCCGCCCGCTCATCGAAGCAGGTATCGTCGACCGCAAATTCGGCATCATCTGCGACGCCAAGAGCGGCGTCAGCGGCGCCGGGCGCAAGGCCACACTGAAGAACAGCTTCTGCGAAGTGACCGAAAACTTCTCGGCTTATTCGATCCTGAAGCACCGCCATGTTCCCGAAGTCCTCATGGTCAGCGGCCTCGATGAATCCGAATTCAGCTTCACCGCGCAGCTGATTCCGATCGAGCGCGGCATTCTGGAAACCATCTACTTCCGCCTGGCGAAGCCGCTGACGTCCGCCGAAATCGTCGAAATTTACCAGAAGCAGTACGCGAGCGAGCCGTTTATCCGGCTGCACGAAGCCGGCACAGTGCCGGACCTCCACGGCGTGGCTCACACGAACTTCTGCGACATCGGCGTCGTGTCCGACCCCGCTTCCGGCCGCTGCGTCGTCGTCAGCGCTATCGATAATCTGGTGAAGGGCGCGGCGGGACAGGCCATCCAGAATCTGAATCTCGCGCTCGGCATCGAAGAAACCGCGGGGCTTCTGTGAAAGCACTGATCAAAATCGGCGGCAGCCTGCTCGACGATGCCGCATCGCGCCACGATCTCGCGCGGCAAATCGCGGCCATCGCGGCGTCGGGCGTCCATGTCACGGTTGTTCACGGCGGCGGTAAGCAAATGACGCGCTTCCTTGAAGAACGCGGCATCAAGAGCAATTTCGTGCGCGGTCTGCGCGTCACCACCGAAGAAACCATCGACGCCGTTCTCAAAGTCCTGGCGGGCAGCGTGAACACGCAGCTTTCAGCTGCGCTCGGGGCCGCGGGGGCGCGCACCGTCGGTCTTACCGGCATCGATTCCGGGGTCGCCATAGCGGACCAGCTCGATCCCGAACTCGGCTTCGTCGGACGCGTCACGTCCTCCGACCCCACCTTGCTCGGCACACTCACGGCCGCCGGATACATGCCGGTGGTGGCCTGCGTGGCGGGTGGCTCGAACGGCCAGGTCTACAACGTGAATGGGGATTCCATGGCGGTCGCCGTCGCGTCCGCCTGGAAGGCCGATCATCTCGTTTTCCTGACCGATGTTCCGGGCGTTCTCGACGCTTCGAAAACCATCCTGCCGCAGCTCACCATCGAAGACTGCCGTAAGCTGATCGCGGATGGCGTGGCGACTGGCGGCATGCAGGCCAAACTCGATGCCGCGACCGCCGCGGTCTCGCACGGCGTGGCCGAAGTCCGGATTGTGCGCGGTTCGGACGCCGATATCGTAACGCGCGTCTTCGCGGGTGAAAGCGCGGGCACCAGAATCATCGCGCAGGCGTAGTAAAAATGATCAGCGCTCTCAGACCCGACCTCATCGAGCACGCCACGGTTTCGAACAAAGACATCGAAATCCGCAAGGCGTCCATGCAGGACATCCCTGCCCTGCTCGAGCTCATTAATGGGTTCGCCGCAAAGGGCATCATGCTCTCACGCACCGAATTCGAGCTTTCGGAGAACATGCGCGACTTCATGGTCGCCTATGACGGCAAAACGCTCGCCGGCTGCGGCGCTCTGCATTTTTATTCGCCGACAATGGGCGAGCTTCGCTCGCTGGCCGTCGCGGAATCGCACCGGAAGCACGGTATTGGGCGCATGATTGTGGATGCGCTGGTTTATGAAGCGAAGCTCTACGGTCTGGATGCGGTTTTCGCGTTCACGTACGTGGAGGGATTCTTCGCCAAAGCGGGATTCCATGTGGTGGAACGCGGCGAGCTTCCGCTGAAAGCCTGGAAGGACTGCCTGCGGTGCCCGAAGTTCCAGGCCTGCGATGAAATCGCGGTCATCCGCATCCTGCGGCCGCAACACTGGCAGCAGAAACAGCATCCGCCCGTGCTCGGCGTGGAAGACGGCAGCGTTGTGCTGCTTCCCATCATTCGCAGTTAAAGTAGAGGTGGTGCGCGCTCTACTCTCTTTGTTATTCGTCTTTCTCCTGATCGCGGCAGACGGCCCGCGTTTCGAAGCGGCCAGCATCCATCCAACGCCCGATAACATCCCGTTCTTCGCCCACCCGCCAGGGAACGGAAAGTTCTCCGGATCTGGAATTGTGGTGCGGCTCATGTTGATGCTCGCGTACAACATTCAGGAATCCCAGATCGCCGGCGCCCCGGCTTGGGTCGGAACGGAGAGATGGACCGTGGACGCGAAGAGCGCGACCGGGGCAACTCACAACGACGAAGAAACCCGGCAGATGCTCCAGAATCTGCTCTATGAGCGATTTGGTCTTCGGATGCATCGCGAGAGCAGGGAGCAAACGGCGTATGTCCTCAAAATCGCGAAAGACGGCCCGAAGCTGAAGGCGAGTGAAACCGGCGCCACGAATATCCGGATCAACGGTAATTCCATTGGCCTTGAGCATGGTGAGATATCCCGTCTCGTACAGCTCCTCTCCAGCGCCCTGGGCAAGCCCGTCGTCGATCAGACCGGTCTGACCGGCCACTACGATGTTTCGCTGCAATGGAGCGATGCTCCCGTGGCCGATGGCGGCGTCATCGGACTCGACGCGCATGCCACAGCCGATCCCAATCGCGAATCCATCTTCAGCGCCATTCAAAATCATCTCGGCCTGCAACTCGTCTCAGGGAGCACGCCGGTCGAGATGATCTTGATCGACAAAATCGAGCGGCCCTCCGCGAATTGAGCGGTGCGACTGCCACTGCCTTACTTTGCATCCTCGGCGCGGGATTGCAGATCGGCACACCTGCAGACCGGCACACCTGGCTCGCTGAATTTGAGAAGATTAGAGAGCCAGCCTCCACTTGCTGGGGATCCGTATGGATAAGACTATCCGCAAATACGCCAGTCTTGACGAGATGAAAGCCGACGAATACCGCTATTGGCAAAGTCGGCCCGCTTACGAGCGTCTGGACGCGGTTGAGGAAATGGCGCAAGTCGCTTACACGCTGAAGGGTTGGGAGATGGAACCGGATGTACCAGGATCACAAAGACCTCTTGTCCGCCTTCCATGCCCATGGCGTTAGATACCTGATTGTCGGCGGTTATGCGGTTATTTTTCATTCGCAGCCGCGCTATACGAAGGACCTCGATGCGCCGCTCGACAATATTACGCCCCAGGATTTCACCGACCACGGCAGTTTCTTTCGTTTTGGGCACGATCCGCAAGGCATCGATATTCTTCCCGGTATTCCCGGTGTTGATTTTGATGCCGCGTGGCCGCGGCGCGTCGAAAGCGTCATCGATGCGGAAACCAGGCTTACGGCGTACTTCATTTCCAGAGACGATCTGATTGCCGCGAAGCTGCCGTCCGGGCGCATGCGTGACCTTGGCGACGTCGAAGATATGCGCGCGGCCGTGCGCAGCGCAGAGCCGGATAGCCCCCCAGGAGATGATATCGGGCGGACCGCGTAGTTACCTCCCGTGTTCTTGTGG
>CAZWTH010000015.1:0-5432 GCA_964636715.1 uncultured Solibacteraceae bacterium
TACGCCGCGGTCGCGGATATAAAGACCTTCGCTACCTGCTTCTCAAGGCCCAGCGCATGGCCGCTCTCAAAACCGAATTCCTGCTTCTTCAGAAAGCCGCGTAGAATGACAGCTTCTACAGATTCTCGCTCAGAACCCAAAGAACAAAATCCTGGACCTCTCCGCTTTGGGCGCCACCGCCACCGCCGATTTCACCCTGAAATCGCCGGACATCCTTCAGACCGAAGCGCTCGATTGCAGGCGAAGCGGAACCACGCCGCTGTCATCCCGCCCGGTCGTAATCCAGCTGCGCGAACTGATCGCCACCGGCCGCCTGCCCGATCCTCCCTGCCCCGCGCAATAAATTGCCATTGACGCTGTAGCAGAGCACAGATCCGCGTCCGCCGTCCAGCCGCGCTATCTGCAGCTAAGGTACGCTCAAAACAATGTCCCAGGATAGTCCATTCACCGGCGAGTGGTCCTTCAACGCTGGACGCTCCGAGCTGAGCAGTCCGGCGCCGAAGAAATGGCTTCAACACATTCTCGTCACCTCTGATGACGTACAGGTTCGCGAGGAAATAACGAGCCTGGATGATTCGCTCCGAGTGGTCAGCGTAAA
Source organism: uncultured Solibacteraceae bacterium (assembly GCA_964636715.1). GTDB lineage: Bacteria > Acidobacteriota > Terriglobia > Bryobacterales > Bryobacteraceae > BOG-234. Next base: position 599 of record CAZWTH010000015.1, read on the forward strand.
AGCCAAATTCGACGGATTGGATTACGCGGTGACGGGCTCGCCGGTCGCAGATGTCATCGCCTATACCCTCCTCGACAAAGCCACCGTTTCGGGAGTCGCCAGGAAAAACGGCGGCGTATCGCTGCGGGAGACGCTGACGGCGGCACCGGATGGAAGAACGCTGACGTTACAATACGAGGTCTTTGTGGGAGAGCGAAAGGTAGCCCACGGCCTTGCGATTTTCGACAGGACCAATACCTGAGGCGCAGTCCCGCCAGCTCACCCCGCCTTCCGATACCCCAGCGCCGTTTTCAAACTCTCATCGGCGTCTTCCAGGCACTTATGGATCTCCTCCGAATCCGGCACTTTGCTCCCATCCAACTGCCCGAGAGTGGCCTTAACGGACTGGATCTTCAGCATGCTGTCGGTCAGCTTCTCACGTTCTGCATTAGTCAGATTCATAAGGTCATCGATGCGCAGCCATGAATATCCAAATGCGCCATATAGGCATACTTCGCCTGCTGCTTACGCTCGTTGGCTTCGTGGATGAGAATGTCGAACCGGTGTGCGTCGAGATCCCCGCCCAACACGCACTGAAACTGCTCTTCATGCAGCTTCATCAGTTCCTGAACTGCCTCGCCGAAAGCTTCCAGAAGCCGCTTCGCAATATGGCAATAAGATCGCGACCCGGAAGTAACCCCAAACAGCTCCGGTTCGCTCTCGTGTAGATTCACCTCTGCGCTTCCTCCACCCGGACTCAAGCACGCCCGGCGCCAGTGCTGACCCGGCCTGGCTGTTCCACGAACTCGCTACAAATATTTACTTTCCGCTGAATCATTTAGCCGCCGCCGGGCACAATTGCTCGCGCGCGGCGTGCTATGGTTTCAATCGAGGATGAAAGACAGTGCTCCACCCGCAACCGGCCTCCGGTTGCCTTCCATCTCCCTCAATCCACGCGCCTTAACCCGAAATTGGGTTCGTTTTTGCGTTTTCCTTTTTGGGTTCGTTTTTGCGTTTCCCGCCCAGACCCCGGAAATGACCTCGCAGGACACTCCGGTTCTCTTTCGTTCCACCAGCAACCTCATTCCTGTCCCTGTAGTAGTTCGAGACAGCAACGGTCACACGTTCGGCAACCTCGCTGCCGATGATTTTCAGCTCTTCGATAACGGGAAACCGCAATCCATCTCCCGATTCGCAGTCGAAACGCTGGGTGAGGAAGAAACTGCGCATCCCTCCGCGCCTGCTCCCGCAACGAACGCCCCCGCCCCGTCCCCCGATGCCACTCCGGACCATTTCACCGCCTACCTGTTTGACGACCTTCACCTCACCCTGCAGGATCTGGTATCTATCCGCAACGCCGCCCTGCGTCAGATCGAAGCTTCGCAAAATTCGCAAAATCCGAAATTGCGCGTCGCCATCTACACGACCTCCGGCCGTCAGAACCAGGAGTTCACAGCCGATCGCGACAAAATCCACGCCGCCATCGGCGCTATCACCGCGGGCTATTCCTCCGCCGCAAAGTCGGCGGAACAGAGCGCCTGCCCCGCAGTGAACTATTACCTGAGCGATCTGATCCACAACAAGGACGACGTCAACGCCCTGCGCCTCGCGACCCTTGATGCGCTCCACTGCCTCAACCTTCCGGTCCCCGCCAATACGTCCGACGCCTCGCTCGACGCCTCTATCCGCCAGTGCGAAGGCCCTCACGAATCGAGCGATCTCTGCAAGGCGGCCGACGCCGCCCGAACATCCGCCCGCGTCGCCGTGGAATTCGGCGACCGCGATACCGAGTCTGCCCTCAGCGCCACTCGCGCCGTGATCACCCGCATGACCGCGATGCCCGGCAAACGAAACATCGTCCTCCTCTCCCCCGGCTTTCTCGTGCTGGATAGCCGCCATCAGGAACAGATGGATCTGATCGAGCGCGCCATCAAGGGCAGCGTTGTCATCGGCGGACTCGACGCCCGCGGGCTCTATACAATGACGCCGGGCGGCGGCGCGAGCGAGCGCGTCGAAAACGCCGCCACGCTCCAGGAGAAAACCCCCTTCCAGACCGCCGAGTCCCAGACCGTAACCGATGTGATCGCCGATCTTGCCCAGGGCACCGGCGGCGCTTTCTATCACGGCACGAACAATTTCGATGAGGGAATGGCGCGCGTGGCCGCCGCGCCCCGGTACATTTACGTTCTCGGTTTCTCCCCGCAGGATCTAAAGCTCGATGGCAAATTCCACACCCTCAAAGTCACGCTGAAAAACAAGAAGGGTTACGACCTTCAGGTACGCAAAGGCTATTACGCCGCGAGTTCTGCCATCAGTCCCGAAGCGAAGGCCACACAGCAGATCGAAGACGCTTTTTTCTCGCGCGACGAAATCCACAACGTCCCCGCCGTTCTCCAGACCCAATACTTCAAGGGCGATAACGGCGACGTCACGCTCTCCGCCGTCACTAAAATCGACGCGAAGAAGCTGACGTTTAAGAAAGTGAACGACCGCAATACGAATGACGTCACCGTGGTCACAGGCATCTTTGACAGCGATGGCAACTACATCAGCGGCCAGCAGAAAATCCTGCAGATGCGCTTTCTCGATCGCACTCTCCAGACGCGCCTGAATTCCGGCATCGCCGTCGAGCATACTTTCGCCGTGCATCCAGGCCGCTACACCGTCCGGATGGTGGTTCGCGACGCGGAGGGCCAGTCGATCTCTGCGCAAAGCAGCGTGGTCGATATCCCATGAACACCCGCCTCTTATCTTTCGCCTCTTTCGCCGCCGCCGGCGTCATTCTCCTCTCCGCGCAGGAGGAAACTCTCATCCACACCGAAACCCGCGTGGTCCTGGTCGATGCGGTCGCGGTCAACAGGAAAGGCGAGTTCGTCCGCGATCTCACTCAGAAAGATTTTCGTCTCTGGGAAGACGGCAAGGAACAGAAGATCAGCGCGTTTTCGCTCGAAAGCGCCGGCGTCTCGCCCGATCGCTCGAACAAGCACTACATCGCGATGCTTTTCGATACCGCCACCGCTGGACAGACCAGCCAGGTGGCGATGCGGCAGGAAGCCACGCACTTCATCGACAGCTTCACCAGCCCGGATCGCTACATGGCCGTCATCAACTACGGCCGCGGCATCCAGATCACGCAGAATTTCACCGCCGATCCGGATCGCCTCCGCAAGGCTCTCAGTGTGGTTCAGAGCACCGCCGTCAACAACGCCGGACTGTTTCGCGATGGAGCGCGCAATACCAACACTTCCACGCTGGGAATGGACGTCGATACCTCGCCTTACCGGAATTTTCTCGCCGCCGTGGAAGGCATGGCGAATTCTCTGGCCGTGATCAAAGGCCGGAAGGCGCTGGTCCTGTTCTCCGGCGGCGCGCCCTTCACGCCGGAAATCACGGATTCCGTGAAAGCTGCCGTCGCTGCGTGTAACAAGGCCAATGTCGCCATTTACGCGGTCAGCGGAAATACGAGCGGTAACGCGGACCAGTTGATGGTCCGCACCAACAATTCCCGGCTGTCTCAGGCGGACATCCGGCAGATGACGCAAACCAATAACGATCAGAACCTGCTCGGCGCGCTCGCGGAAGGCACCGGCGGTCTTCTCTTCTCCACCACCAACGATCTGGCCGCCTCCCTGGGTAAAGTGGCGATGGAGCAGGATCAGTACTATCTGATCTCCTACACGCCCTCGCTCGATTCGCCGGAGAACAGTTGCCATGAGCTCAACCTGAAGGTCGATCGCGGCGACGTTGAGCTTCGTTCCCGAAAAAGCTACTGCACCGCGAAGCCCGTCGATCCGCTCTCCGGTAAACCTGCCGGACAGGAACTGGAAGCAAAAGCGGCTGCGGGCGACGGCAACATCAACGCGAGTATGCAGTTGCCCTGGTTCTACACAAAGCCCAATATTGCCGGATCTAATGTCGCGGAAGTGAAGCTCGTGATGGATTTCCTGCCTTCCGCCACCAAATTCCAGAAGGAGAAAGGAAAGCTGCGCGGCGAGTTCGACCTGGCGGGCGTCGCCACAAAAGCCGATGGCTCCGTCGCCGCCCATTTCAGCGACATGGTAAAACTCGAATTCGACAGCCAGAAAGAGGCGAATGAATTTCTGAAGACGCCGTATCACTACGTGAATCAGTTCAAAATCGGACCTGGCCAGTACAGCTTCCGTCTCGCGTTCACGTCCGGCGGAGAAAGTTTCGGCAAAATCGAGATGCCGCTGTCGATCGATCCGTGGACCGGCCAAACCCTCGGCGCAAGCGGGCTCGCCCTCAGCCATGACACCAGGCCCGCCGCCGACCTGGCGGGCGATCTCGATTCGTCGCTGCTCGAAGGCGATCGTCCGCTGATGGCGAAGAACACCGAAGTGATCCCGGCGGGCGCTTCCCAGTTCGCAAAAGGGGAACCGGTGTATTTGTACTTCGAAGCTTACGAGCCGCGTCTCGCGGCATCGAAGACCCCAGTGCCCGTCGGCGTGCGCGTCCGTGTTCTCGACGCCGCTACCCACCAGCAGAAATACGACGCCGGCATCAAATCCGTGGGCAGCTTCGAGCGCCCCGGCAACCCGGTAGTTCCGGTCGTGACCTCCATCCCAAATCTGCCGCCAGGCCATTACGAAGTGGAAGTAAGTGTCATGCGAGAAACCGGAACCCCATAGTCCGCACCACATCCCTGAAGGTTCACTAACCAATGGATCGACTGCTGCTATGTCTTCGTGGGGCGGGGCTTCAGAAGCCGTGAATGAATCAACGTCCCTGACAGCCATCCTGATCAGGCAGGGGCTCTCGATCATTTCGAGCGGAACTGGAGCCAGTCGGCCTTGCTTTGTGGTGGATTTCGCTCAACGAATTCCCCGAAGCCTGG
>CAZWTH010000016.1:0-32459 GCA_964636715.1 uncultured Solibacteraceae bacterium
GACGATCGGTCAGGCGGCGTAAATCCCATTCGCGCTGGTGGCGCGCGGAGGCCTGGGCGCGAATTTCGGCGGCGAGCAGATCGATCTGGCGCCCGGCGTTCTGAATGCATTCGAACGTGGACGCGAATTCGGGATCGCGGCGGCGGCTTCGGATGTAAACCGATGCTTCATCGCGAAGGCGGCGCCACTCGCGCACCGCCTGTTCGGCGCGCTCCGGGGCTGTGACAGAGGTCTCGGCCATGCCTGCGGCCGCAACGAGCTCCGCGGAAGCGCCCATGAGCTCATCGAGATAGTGAGAGTTGATGCGAACGAATTCGCTTTGCGGCTCGGGGGACAGGGCAGGAGCGGGAGCGGAAGGCGCGAATGGAACGGAGGTGATGTATGTTTTGTCGGAGATGCGTCCGATTCCCTGCAAAAGGTCTTCGATTCGCGGCAGCGGACGCCCGGCGCGCAGAGCGGCCGGAATATCTTCCATGACGTCGAGCGCGAGAAGGAGAAGATGCATGGAATCCCGCGATGGCTCCGCTCCGCCGGCGCGAAGCGCGGAGAGCGCCGATTCGAGGGCATGCACGAGCGTTTCCGATGTCTCGATGCCCACGGCGCGCGCAGCGCCCTTCAGAGTGTGGGCGCGGCGAAGGAGATCCTCGTACGCGGCGGCGGCTGTTTCCGCCGAAGCAATGCCCGGCACGAGCGCGCGCATGCGCTGCAGGTGCTCGGCCTGCTCGGCGGAGAATATCTCCAGAAGCGCTGGATCGGGAGGACTCAAACCCGGTATCTCGCGACGGCGCTGCGCAATTCCTGAGCGAGCGAGCTCAGATTGGCGGCGGCTTTTTCGGACTGTTTGGTGCTGGTGGCGGTCTGCTGGGTGGCGACGCTGATGTTGCGGAAGGCGTGGGTCACCTGCTCAAAGCCGATCTGCTGCTGGCTGCTGCCGCCCACGATTTGCTGGAACGCGCGCACGCTTTCTTCCACGCTTTCGGTCAGCTTGCGGATGGTCTGATCCGCCACGTTTGCCTGCTGGCGGCCGGAATCGGCGCGCTTCACGGCCTCTTCGGTCAACATCACGGAAGTGGTGATGCCTTTCTGGATATCGCCGAGGATGCCCCGCACCTGGACGGTGGCTTGCTTCGACTGCGCCGCGAGATTTTTCATTTCGTTGGCGACGACGGAGAAGCTGCGTCCCTGTTCGCCGGCGACGGCGGCCTGAATCGCGGCATTGAGAGCGAGAAGGTGCGATTGCTCGGCAATGTCATTGACGGTGGTGATGATTTCGCCGATCGCCTGTGTTTTTTCGCTGAGGGAGATGACGTTCGTGGCGACCGCTTCCGCCTGTTCACGGATGCTGTCCATAATCTGCGTGGTGTTACGGACGGACTGGAGGCCGGATGCGCTGGCGCTCGAAGTGGCTTCAGCGGCGGTGGCGACCTGGCGGGCGCGTTCGGAAATCTGCGCGCCGGACTGGCTGATTTCGGTCATGGTGGCATTCGCCTGCTGCACGGCGGCGGCTTGTTCCGCGGTGGAGGCGGCCTGCTGCTGGGTGGACGCCAGGATCTCCGCGGTCGCGGTATTCAGGCTTTCGGCGACCAGGCGGGTTTGCGCGGCGACGTCTTTGAGGCCGGTCACCATGGCGTCCAGCCCCTTGCCGAGATCGCCGATCTCATCCGCGCGGGCGGATGAAACTTTCTGGGTGAGATCGCCCTGCCCGACCTGCTCGACGAGCCGCATGAATTCCTGAAGAGGATAAGTGATGGAACGGTGAATGACGACCGAGAACAGAACGGCGAGAAGTATGGCCACGATGAGCACGACCACGATGGAGTTGCGCGTCTCGGTTTCGAACGCGGTTACTTCCTGGCGGCCGAGATCGATCTGATCGTGAATCAGACGCTGGGCGACAGTCAGCTTCGCCTGATAGTCGGACGACGCGGCTTCAATTTCCGCCTGGCGCGCGGCGGCGTCGTTGAGGCTGCCGGCGTTGAGGAGCGCGAACTGGCCTTCGACGAGCGGCGAAATCGCGCGCAGAGAATCGTCGGCGTCTTTCATGGCGGAACTGATCTTTTCCCAGCCAAGCGCGCGTTCGGGAGTGATGGCGGAGGCCTGCATGGCGCGCGCGGTGCTTTCGAGATCGGAAAGAAGCTTGGCGTTGCGGTCGCGCAGACGGGTCCATTCGCTTTCGCGGCTGCGCGGCGATTCGCCGGTCAGATGGCTCTGACTCAGCAGGGCAGCCAGAAACGCGGCTTCGCGCGAGGCGCGCATCTGGTCTTCGCCGCGCGTGATCTCCTGCAGATTTTCGAGCGTGGTGAAGTCACGCTCGTCAATATCCTGCGTGAGCCCCTGCAGGTCGCTCTGTTTGCGGAGCGCGTAGCCTCCCAGCACGAGCGTCAGCAGAACGATGAGCCCAAATCCCAGCATGAGCCGGACGCCAATTCGAATGTTTGCCATCACGTATTCCTTCCCCACCAGTTGAATTCCATGTTGAGAACGCTCACCAGATCCTCCGTTACGCCGGCCACCCACGGAGTCTGGCCGGGCCGGCGATCTTCGGCGCGCCAAAAACGAATTTCTTCCGCGCTATCGACGCGAATGCCGAACTCTCTTCCCGCGGCGCTGAGAACAATGACTGTTTCGCCGTCTTTCGCCGGCCGTGGCGCGCTTTCCGGAATTTGCAGCCGATGGCGCAGATCATAGACGGGCCGGATTTCGCCGCGCACCTGAATGAGCCCGGCCACCGTGGCGGGAGCGCCTGGCACCGGCGCGATCCGGGCCTGCGGCAGCACTTCGCGCACCGCGGAGACCGGAATGCCGTAGCGGTCATCGCCGAGACGAAAGACGAGGACAGATTCGCCGGCGGTTGACCCGGCGGCGTTTTCTCCCGGCGCATTTTCTCTCCATTCGTCCGCGGCCGCGTAACGCTTCGCGCGTTCACTCCAGACGCGGGCGACGGCTTCGGGCGAGGGATTTTCCTCGCGCTCGAGAATGTCGCGGATACGCTCCAGACGCGCGTAAATATCGTTCCAGTCGCGGTTGAGCATCTGCATCAGCGCTCCCTCGCAAGGTCATGGTGCAGACGGGCCAACTCACGCAGTTCTTCGGCCTGAATACCATCCCCGTGCGCCACGGGAGTATCCGGCTGAAGATCGTTCAGAAGCTCGCAGACGTTGAGGAAGGCTTTGCGCGCGCCGTGCAGGTCGCCCGCGCTTTGCAGCACGGCGCCAAGGTGATACCAGGCAAGGGCGAAATCGCTATCGACGTAGATAGCGCTGCGGAGCTGCTTCACGGCTTCATCGGCCAGGCCGCGATGGGCCAGTACGAGCGCGAGGGTGAAGTGCGCGGTGGGGTTGAGCGAGTCGCGTTCGAGGATGCGTTCGCAGATGGCGGCGGCGTCATCCCAGTGGCCGGTATCGGCGAGGATGCGGGCGTCGTCGGCGTCTTCTGTTGCGCGATGAGGCGTTGTCTCGACCGGCGGAGAAAATACGGACGGGACCGGCGGCAGGTCGATCTCCGGAAAGGCGGGTTCGAATTCGGGCGCGTCGAGGGCGTTGGGCGTGGGCGGCGCCTGGGGTGGAGGGATACGCCGGTAGACCGTAGCGGCTGCCTCGCGCAACAGCGTGAATTGCGGGAATGCGTCCAGACCGTACTCGGCGTGACCCGGGAGGAGCCATCCTCCCGGACGGAGTAGTTCGTGGAAACGCGAGCCGAGACGCCGAATGCGATCCGCCGAAAAATAGATCATCACGTTGCGGCAGAGGATGAGATCGAACGGAAGCCCGTCCGGCGAAGGATGAGAAAGATCGTCAGTCAGATTGTGATAACGGAATGAGACGGCGTCGCGGATGGCGGGGTGAACAATCCACTGTTTACCGTCGCGGAGGAACCAGGCGGCGAGAATGTTTTCGGGGATGTCGCGCAGCGCCCAGCGCGAATAGCGGCCGGCGCGGGCCTGAGCGAGAAATTCGGGGTTGATATCCGTGCCGAGGATGCTGACGCGCCAGTTCTCGAGGGCGCCGGCGAAATCCTGAGCGAGAAGAATGGCGACGGAATAAGGCTCGGCCCCGGTGGCGCAGCCGGCGCTCCAGATGCGAAGCTCGCGAGTTTCCCGGTTGGTTTGAAGGAGATGGGGAATGATGACGGTGCGGAGCAAATCGAAATGCTCGATCTGGCGGAAAAAGTAGGTTTCGCCGATGGTGAGTTCGCCGACCAGGGCGTCAAGTTCAGTGGAATCGTCGCGAAGGCGGCGCAGGTAATCGGCGCAGTTTTTCGAGTGGAGGGCGGTGAGGCGGCGGCCCAGACGGGTGGCGAAATCCTCCTCGCGCGGCGCGTAGTAATCGAGGCCGGTGTGAGCGAGGACGTACTGCTTCAGGGCCCGATACGTGGAATCGGCGAGGGTTTGAGACAGGTTCATCCGGCCAGATTGGCCAGATCGTGCAATCTTGTTGCCATTGTGGTCTGAAGGGCCGCAAGGCATCGTTTTTCCTGCTCATAGAGTATTTTGGCGGGAGAAAGCAGGAGAATCTGGCGGCCGCCGGTGTTGGCGACGGCTTCCGCGCAGTGTTCGGGGGAGGCTTCGGCGGGCAAAGCACGCATCTCCTCTGCACGAATTTCCAGAACGGACTCGGCCTCGTCGGCTTCGATGGCGGCCTGGACGCCGCCGGCGTCGATGATGACGAGCGGCGTGTAGAGGTCCGGCGGGCCGTCAGGCAGGCCGAAGAGGCGGCGCAGCGGGATGACCGGGATAGCTTCGCCGCGGAGGTTCAGGAAGCCTTCGAGGATGCGGGGTTGCCCGGGCGTGGAGAGCAGCGCGGCGCGATGAACAATTTCGCGGATATTGGCGGCGGGAAGGCCGCAGGACTGGTCTCCTGCGCGGAGAAGCAGAAATTGTGCGGTGTCGAGAGGCAAGCCATCCTCATTATGGGCGAGGGCGCCGCGGTTGTCCAGAAGGACGTTGTTCAGGCGGCGGAGCGGTGGCGGACGTCGATGCCTCTGACGAGGTAGATCACGTCTTCAACGATGTTGCGGGCGTGGTCGCCGATGCGTTCGAGGCTGCGGGCGGCGATGAGGTGATCGAGGGCCCGTTCGATGGAATCGGGATCGGATCGCATCATCTCGATAGTCTGGTGCTGGATGGCGGCGCGCATTTCGTCGACGCCGTTGTCCGAGGCGAGAACCTCATCGGCCAGAAACGCGTCGCGGCGGACGAAGGCGTCGAGGCTGCGGAGGACCATCGACTGGACGAGACCGGCGAGTTCGGTCAGAACAATCGGATGCTTCAGTTCAGGTTGCGACATCAGAGACAAGCCGCGCGAGGCGACGTTGACCGCGAGGTCGCCCATCCGCTCGAGGTCCGTGCAGATCTTGATGGCGCTCACGACGAGGCGCATATCGCCGGCGACGGGTTGTTCGCGGGCGATGAGAGTCGCCGCGAGGGAGGCGATGCGGAGATCGATCTGGTCGATCTCGGTTTCGTCGCGCATCACGCCATACGCGAATTCCGCATTGCGCTCGACGAGCGCGAGGACGCCGCGGTGAACCGAGCGGGCGACCTTCTCTCCCATATCGAGCAGTGCAGTATTGAGGGTGGCAAACTCTTCTTCAAAGCGGCGCAACGTTCCTCCTACCCGAATCTTCCTGTGATGTAGTCTTCGGTTTCTTTCTTCGATGGATTGCGGAAGATGACATCTGTCCGGTCATGCTCGATGAGACGGCCGAGCAGGAAGAAGCCGGTGTGATCCGCCACGCGGGCCGCCTGCTGCATGTTGTGGGTCACGATGACGATGGTGCACTGCTTCCGCAGTTCCACGAGAAGGTCTTCAATTTTGGCGGTGGCGATGGGATCGAGCGCGGAGCAGGGTTCGTCCAGAAGGAGAACTTCGGGATCGACCGCGAGGCCGCGGGCAATGCAGAGACGCTGCTGCTGACCGCCGGAGAGCGCGAGAGCGGATGTGTTCAGCTTGTCGCGAACTTCATCCCAGAGGGCGGCGCCGCGTAGACTCTTTTCGACGACATCCGCCATTTCGGAGCGTTTGGCGAGTCCATTGACGCGGACGCCGTAAGCCACGTTTTCGAAGATCGTTTTGGGAAATGGGTTGGGACGCTGGAAAACCATGCCGACGCGGCGGCGAAGGCTGGTGACGTCCATTTTGAGAACGTCTTCCCCATCGAGCGTGATCTCGCCTTCGATGCGCGTATTGCCGATTGTTTCGCTGATGCGGTTCAGGCTGCGCAGAAAGGTGGACTTGCCGCATCCGGAAGGCCCGATCAGAGCCGTGACCTGATTGGCGGGGAATTCGAGAGAGATATCGTGAAGCGCTTTGAAGGAGCCGTAGTAGAAGCTGACGCCTTTCGCGCGCAGCTTGGCTTCGGTGGGGGCGGGCGCCGGAACGGCCGCCGGTTGCTGAACGGTCATGGCAGTATGGGTCAGATTCATTTAACCTCTGGCCGCGGAGTGGCCGCGGGACATAATCCATCGGGCTGCAATATTGGCGGCGAGCACGAGAACCAGCAGCACGAGGCCGGCGGCCCAGGCTTGCCGGTGCCAGTCATCGAAGGGCGCGATGGCGTGGCTGTAAATCATCACGGGGAGAGAAGCCGTGGGCTCGGTGAGAGGATTGCTCCAGAACTGGTTGTTCAGGCTGGTGAACAGCAGCGGCGCGCTTTCGCCGGCGATGCGGGCAATGCCGAGGATCGCGCCGGTCATGATGCCTTTGCGCGCGGCGGGCACCACCACCGTTGCGATGGTCTGCCACTTCGGCGCGCCCAGCGCGAGAGCGCCTTCGCGCAGCGAGCGCGGCACTTCACGCAGGAATTGTTCGGTGTTCTTCGCCATGATGGGAATCAGCATCATGCTGAGGGCGATGCCGCCGGCGATCCCGGAGGCCGTGTGCATGGGACGGACGATGACGGTCCACGTGAAGATTCCGATGACGACGGAGGGGACGCCGTTCAGCAGGTCCGCCATGTAGCGAACGAGGAATGAGAAGGTCGCGTTGCCCCATTCCGCCAGATAGACGCCGGTGAAGAATCCGATGGGGAGACCGATGAGGGCCGCAAAACCGACGATTTCAGCGCTGCCGAGAATCGCGTTCGCCATGCCGCCGCCGATTTCGCCGGTACTTTTCGGAAGCTGCGTGAAGAAATCCAGATCGACCGACTTGCCGCCGTTATAAACCAGGTACGCGAGGATCAGAAACAGAGAAGAGACCGTGATGAACGCAAACACGCCCGTGATGGACAGCATCACGTTGTTCATGGCCTTGCGGCGAAAGTTCCGGAAGGTCATCCGCGGTGCGATCCTTTCCCGGTGGTGACGAGAATCAGAAGACGCGCCATACCGTTGATGATGAGGGTGAGAAAGAAGAGGACGAGACCGAGTTCAATGAGCGCGGCGGGATGGATGGCTCCGATGGCTTCGTTGAACTCATTGGCCAGCACCGCCGCGATGGTGTTGCCGGACGCCAGCAGCGAAGTGTGAACCGTCATGTCATTGCCGATCACCATGGTGACGGCCATGGTTTCGCCGAGCGCGCGGGAGAAAGCCAGGAACACGGAGCCGATGATGCCAAGCCGCGCATAGGGGATGACGATCTGCCAGGTGGTTTCCCATTTCGTGGCGCCGAGAGCGAGGGCCGCTTCGCGCTGCTCGCGCGGGACGGCCAGCAGGGCCTCGCGCGAAACCGAAATGATGTAGGGGAAGATCATGATCGCAAGCACGAGCGACGCGGTCAGATAGCCGACGCCGTAGACCGGGCCCTGAAAGATGGGCAGAAATCCGAAAGCTGCTTTGAGGCCGGGGCCGATGTACTGCCGCATAGCGGGAACTACGGTGAAGATGGCCATCAGGCCGAAGATGACGCTGGGAACGGCGGCGAGAAGCTCGACGAGAAACGTGAGGGCGTCGGAAAGTTTGCCGCCAGCGAGCTCGGACAGAAAGACCGCGGCTCCGACGCCGACCGGTACCGAGATCGCGAGCGCGAGGACGGAAGTGACAACAGTGCCGTAGAGAAATGGCCAGGCGCCATATTGATCGGTGACCGGATTCCAGGCTTTTGACATCAGGAAACCGAGCCCGAATTTTTCGCGCGAGGCGGCGCTGCCGATCCAGAGCTGTGCGATCAGGAGGGCGGTGATGAGGAAAACGGACAGGGCGAAGACGACAACGATCAGCCATGCGACCTCATCGCCGCTGCGCAAGCGGCGGGAGAGAGGATGCGTTGCTACAGCGGCGGAGGCCATGGGCTGTTTCCGTTCCGGCGGCTACTTGATTTCAGCGATCTGCTTCTTTTCCTTCGCCACAACCGAAGCGGGAAGGGGTGCGTAGCTCATCGATTCGCATTCCTTCTGACCGTCGGTCAGCATCCAGTTCAGGAAATCCGTGATGGCTTTTTTCTTCGCCGGATCGGAGATCTGGACCGGAATCAGCATCCAGGTGAAGCTGGAGATCGGGTAGGTCTTGTCGCCGGGAGCGTTGGTGATGGAAACGCGGAAGTCCGCGGGCATGTCTTTCAGACCGGCGGCGGCAGCGGTGACGCCTTCAAAGCTGGGAGTGACCCACTTGCCGTTCGCGTTTTTGATATCGGCGTAGCCCATTTTCTGCTGCACGGCGTAGATCAGTTCCACGTAGCCAATGGAGCCGGGCGTCTGCTTGACGAGACCGGCGACGCCGGCGTTCTGCGCGCCGCTGAGACCGATCGGCCATTGAACGGAGGTCGCCGCTCCCACCTTGCTCTTCCATTCGGGGCTGACCTTCGAAAGATAGTCGGTGAAGATGAAGGAAGTGCCGCTCGAATCCGCGCGATGGACCACGACGATGTCGTTGTCTTTCGCCGGGAGGTTCACGCCGGGATTATCGGCCTTGATCTTCGCATCGTTCCACTTCGTAATTGTGCCCATGAAGATGCCGGCAACCGTGGGACCGCTGAATTTCAGCTTTGCGGTGACGCCGGGAATGTTGTAGGTCAGGACGACCGCGCCGAGCACGGTCGGGAAGTGAAACGCTTTCACTTTCAGGCCGGCAATCTGTTGATCGTTCATCGGCGCATCGGAGGCGGCGAAATCCACGGTGCCTTCGGTGAGCGCCTTGATGCCGGCTCCGGAACCGATGCCCTGATAGTTGACCTGAATGCCCGTCTTCGCCTTGTATTCTTCGAACCACTTCTGATAGATCGGCGCGGGGAAGGAAGCCCCCGAGGCGTTGATGGTGCTGGCCGCGCTGGCGGTCAGGGCGCCAATGAGAGGGAGGAACGCTCCCGCGAGAAGAATTTTTTTCATCGTTTGTTATCCCCTTGTATAAGAAGTTCAGAAAAGGAGGGGTGGCTTTCCCGATTTGAGTGTGCCACCCCTTTGTTTCAATCGCGTTTCAATCTCTTTACGGGTCGTTTGTTTCGGAAGCCCTTTAGAATGAGGGCATACCACCCGGCAGCGTGTAGCGCAGATTGAAATACAGCGTGTTCATGTGGGCGTCCTTGCCGCCTGCCTGGTTGGCGGCGTAATACCAGGGCGAGCGGGATTCCCAGATGTACTGACCCATGAAGTTGACCGCGCCGTAGCGGGGGCTCTTCCACATGGTCTGGTTGAAGCCGAAGGTGACTTCCTGGATCATGCGGTTCTGGCTGTTGGCGGAGCCGCGGTAGCCGTAGCCGATCGGGGTGGTTCCGTTAGCGTCGAGCGCCGTGTTACGGCCCACATACGTGCCGCCCCAGTAGCCATAGAGCAGAGTATTTTTGATGGTCTGCTCGAAGCCTTCCGTGAAGCCGCCGGCATGGAGCGGGCTGAGGCTGCCATCGGCGCGGACGATGACGTCGGGCGCCTGGCCGTAGAGGTAACGGCCGCCGCCATCGCTCCAGAAGTTCGTGGTGGTGAGGCGGAAGTTATTGGTGATGCCGATCATCGCGTTCGCGGAAACGCCGCCGCCCACCGTGTGGAAGCGCTGACTCGTGCCGAGGTTGTAGCTGCGGAAATTCCGCTCGAGACCGGCGACTTCGAAGTGAATCCTGCTGCTCGGATCGAAGGCGATTTTCGCGATGAAATCCGGCGTCAGGTTCGGAACGGCCTGCGTGTTGGTGTTATTCGAAAGCTCGCCGCCGCTGTAATTCGCGAGGGCGGTGGGGAGCGTGATGGAACCAGCGCCCGAGGAGCCGCCCATATACTGTTCGGGGTTTTCCGCGGAGAAACCGAAGGTCGTGGTCTTGTTGAGGTGCAGCAGGACGCGAACGCCCGGCTGGCGGGTCCAGGGAAGACCGGTGAGGTAGTTCAGATCGATCACCTGGGAGTAAAACAGATCGCCGGGGATGGCCGAGATGCCTTTGCGATTCGGAGTCATCATCGTCCAGCTCTGGCCGGCGAGAAATTCGAGCTTGCCCTTGCGGACGTTGACCCAGAAAAGGCGAAGGCGGGGAACGAACGAGCCATTGGTAATCGAGAGGTTATTACCGCCGCTCGTGCCATTGAAATCGAACTCGTTGTACGCGATGAAGTGCGCGCCTTTCCAGTTGCCATCGGCGCGGAAGCCGATGCGGGAGTTCTGCGGGCTGAAGCGGAATTCGCTCAGCTTGCTCGCCAGAGTGTTGTTATAAGGAACGGCGGCGAAGTTGGTGGCGATGCTGGACCCCATGTCTTTATCGCGCCAGACGGCGGTCAGATCCATGAAGCCGACGGGAACCACGCAGGTATCGCCGATGCGGATATAAGCGGGCACTTTGGCGTCTGGCGGAGCTTCGCAGGGGTTGCCGGATGCGGCCGCGGGCGCGGCGGCCTGCGGGGCCGGGATCGCCGGAATGGCGGCCAGCGTGGCGGGCGCGGCGGCGGGGAAAATGGGAGCGATGCTGGCGACCTGGCCGCGATTTGCTGGCGCGGCAGGGGTATCGAGGCGGCGCTGTTGCTCATCGAGCGTGTGCTTGAGCGCGTCGAGCTGCTGTTGCTGCGCGGCGATCATGGATTTGAGGGCGGCGATCTCATCCCGCTGCGAATTCGCGCTCGCGGTTGTGGTGTCCTGCGCCAGCGTCAGAGTTCCGGCGCTCACTACGGCCAGAAGGATGCGGCACAGCCATTGTTTTCCTGACATCATTTCGTTTCGTTTCTCCTGTTTGCCCGCGACGCGCGAGGCCGGACACACTACGGCCAGGGGCGCGAAAACGGGCCTTTTTCTTGGCTTTTCTTGTTGACTTCAAGCCAAGTATAGGGATTTGGAGGGCCGAAATAGATGACGAATCGGTGAATTGATGTTTACAAGTTCGCGTCAGACGGCGCGGTGGTGGCGGACATCGACGCCTTTGACGAGGAAAAGAACGTCTTCGGCGATGTTGGTGGCGTGATCGGCGATGCGTTCGAGGTTGTGGGCGACGAAAATGAGGTCGAAGGCGGCGCGGGCCGGGTAGGCGGCGCGCTCGACGCGGGCGAGAAGATCGCGGTACACGGAGTCTTTGAGGTCGTCGACTTCGTCGTCGGCGATGAGGACGGCCTGCGCCATTTCTTCATCGCGGCGGACGAAGGCGTCGAGACTGCGGCGCACCATGGACTGGACGAGCTGCGACATGCGGGGCAGATCGATGCCGGGCCGGGGCGGAGCGCCTTCCAGATACGAAGAGACGCGCTCGGCGACGTTGATAACGAGATCGCCCATGCGTTCGAGATCGCTGTTGATTTTGATGGCGGCGGTGAGGAACCGGAGGTCGCGGGCGACGGGCTGGTGGAGAGCGGTGAGGCGAACGGCAACCTCATCGATCTCGACATTGAGCTCATTGATGCGAGTTTCGACGGCCCAGATTTCGCTCGAGTTGGGCGGTTTTCCGCCTTCCTCGATTCCGGCGACGCTGGTGGCTATGGCAGCTTCCACCAGTCCGCCCATTTCGAGCAGGCGGCTTTGAAGATCGGCGAGTTCGGTGACGAATGGCCGGCCGGGCAAGGTAATTCAAAAATAGCACCGGAAACAGGGGAAGAAAAGAGTTCCGGCGCGATTTTGCGGACCCGATTTTTGCAGAAGAGGCGGGTTGCGCGCCGGTACAATGGAGGGAGTGGAAAAGACGTTTTACATCGAAACCTTCGGGTGCCAGATGAACGCGCACGACTCCGAGAAAGTCACGGGGACGCTGTTGCATGAAGGCTACTCGCAGGTGGCGACGCCGGAAGAGGCGAATTACATTTTTTACAACACCTGCTCCATCCGGGATAAGGCGGAGCAGAAAGTTTTCAACCGGCTGCAGCATTTCAAGAAGAGCGGCAAAGGGAAAGTGTTCGCAGTGATCGGCTGTGTGGCGCAGCAGGAGGGCGAGAAGATTTTCGAGCGGGCGCCGCATGTGAGTCTGGTGGCGGGATCGGCGAGTTATACGCAGTTGCCGGAAATGCTGAGGCAACTGGAGGCGGGGAACCGGCGCGTGACCGGGCTGAGCCTCGATACGGAATTGGCGTTCGATACTCCGTTTACGCATCGCGACAATCCTTATAAGGGTTGGATCACCATTATCGAGGGCTGCGATAAAAAGTGCTCCTATTGCGTGGTGCCGTTCACGCGCGGACCGGAGCGCAGCCGGACGAGCGCGAGCGTGATTGAAGAAGCGACGCGCCTCGCGGGGCTCGGCTACAGCGAGATCCAGTTGCTGGGGCAGAACGTGAACAGCTATCGCGATCCTTCGCCGGCGGGTTGGGATTTCGCGACGGCGCTGGATCAGGTGGGGCGCGTGCCGGGGATCCGGCGGGTGCGGTTCACGACTTCGCATCCGCGGGATTTCGTGAAGCCGATTGTAGACGCGATCGACGAAAATCCGAATCTGTGCAATCATGTGCATCTGCCGGTGCAATCGGGATCGTCGAAAGTGCTGGCCGCAATGCAGCGGCTGTATACGCGCGAAGTCTACATGGAGCGAATCGAATGGATGCGGCGCGCGCGGCGGCCGATTGCGATCACGACGGACATTATTGTTGGGTTTCCGGGAGAGACGGAAGCGGATCTGGAAGAGACGCTGGATCTGCTGGAAGAAGTGAAGTACGAGGGCATCTTCAGCTTCAAGTATTCGCGGCGGCCGAATACGGCGGCGCTGGAGCTGGGCGATCAGATTTCCGAGGAAGAGAAGACGCGGCGGATCATGATTGTGCAGGAGCGGCAGCGGGCGATCCAGATGCGGCAGAATGCGGAGCTGGTGGGTGAGTTCGAGGAATTGCTGGTAGAGGGGCGGTATGAATCGACCGGGCAGTGGGTGGGGCGGACGACGCGGAATCGGAATCTGACGTTTGTGTCGCCGCGGATGAATCTGGCGGGGACGTATGTGGATGTGCGGATCACGCGGGCGGGGCCGAGTTCTTTGGCTGGGGAATTGGTTTAGGTTTGGATGGGTGAGGCAGGGCTTCGGCCCTGCGGCAGGCCTTCAGGCCAGCCCGGAATTTCCGAAATATCTCAGGTCACAGGCGCCGGCCGGAAGGCCGGCGTGCAGAGCCGAAGCTCCGCCCCACAGATCGGATCCTTCAGTAACTGGATGGATTTTCGAGGAAGTGGCAGAGCTCATCGAGCGCGGCTTTGCGGTTAACCTGCGCCGCTATCTCTCTGGCTCGCGATTTCATTTCGTTATTTTCAAGAACATCCTGTAAGCATTTCGTTGCGGCGCCGGCTGTCCAATCGCCCGGTTTCACTACGCGGCAGACGCCGAGTCTTCGCAACCATTCTGCGTTGGACGGCTGATTGAAAATGCGGGGAATGATGAGTTGCGGGATGCCGGCCTCGAGCGCCGCGGCGGCGGTGCCGATGCCGCCGTGGTGAACCAGCGCGGCAGCGCCTTGCAGGATTTCGGGCAACGGCGCGAATGGGATGGCGGTCAGCGGGCCTTCCGAAGCCCCGAGAACGATACCGGATCGTCCGATTCTTTCGCATGCCTCGGCGGCGGCCTTGAGGTATGGCGCCAGCCAGCCATCGGTTGTGCCCGCCGTTCCTGCGTAGAAGACGATATGACCTTCTCTCTTTCCGTTGAGTGCGGGGGCAAATTCGGGCAGCGGCATGAAGCCGAACGTCGCCCGTAGCGCTTTCAGGATCGGCGCACCGGTGATCCAGCCGGGCCAAAGCGCGACTGTCGGGATCGACGGGCGTACGGCGCTATAGAGCTGAAATCGATCGCTCGATGGAGCGGTCAGGCTCTGTGTGGCGAGGTATGACGCCCATTTCGCGTTCGTGTTCGCGCGGAGCGTACGTTGAACGCTGCTTTCGGCGAGACGCCGCGGTTGTACGGATGCGATCGGCGGCAGGTCGACGAGCGCGCGTACGATTTTCACCGGGGAATGGCGGCGGAGTTCGAGATCGGCCCAGAGATGCGGCCGTTCCGCCGCGACGATGATGAGATCGTCACTGAGCAATTTCGAAAGCGTTTCGAACGCTCTCTGGTTCCAGCCCACTATGTGGCGCGCCACGTAGAGTTCTCCGTAGCGCGTAGCGAGGAGCGTTCGATCTTTGAGAATTTGGTTCTGCTGCGCCGTGGTGGTAATCGGGATGTAATCGACGCTGCAGGAAGCGGTTTGGGCCTGGTATCCGTGATCGGCAATCAGAGTGGAGCGGTGACCGGCGGTTTTCATGCGTTGCGCGATGGCGAGGAGGGGAAGGACATCGCCATTGGACCCGTGCGCGCAGAACGCAAAATGCATGATGGAAAAGTTATTATCGCCCCGCGTGAAGGGCGCCTATAGAATGGCTGCGAAGAACCATGGGAGAGATTGAAACATCGCTGGCGAAATTCCGGCGGATGCGCGGGTTGTCGGCCATCCGGCTGGCTGCGGCCGCGGGTGTGAGCCGGCAGACTATCTACGCGATGGAGGCGGGGACTTACGTGCCGAATACGGCGGTCGCGCTGCGCCTGGCGCGGGCTCTCGATACTTCGGTGGAAGAGCTCTTTCGCCTGACGGGCAGCGATGGCGATCCGGAATTACGTTCGGAAGTTGCGGCGCTTCTGCCCGGTTCGGATGAGCCGGTGGCGGGGCAGGCGGTGCAGCTTTGCCGGGTGGATCAAAAGCTGATCGCCTCACCGCCGCTCCCGGCGCCCTGGTATTTTCCGGCGGCGGACGCCGTTGTCACGGATCAGCCGAAGCGGCAGGGAAAGACGCGGGTGCGGATCATCCACGGCGAAGGCGATTTCGGAAACCGGCTGCTCATCGCCGGTTGCGACCCGGGAATTTCTGTGCTGGCGCGTCACGCGCAGGCGGCGGGCGTGGAACTGGTGCTGGCGCATCGGAACAGCTCGCAGGCGCTCGAGCTCCTGAAGCAGGGATGCGCGCATGTGGCCGGCACCCATCTGCGCGATGAGGCGAGCGGCGAATCGAATTTGCCGGAGATTGGAAGGATGTTCGCGAAGAACTCGGTCGCGGTGATTTCATTCGCGGTGTGGGAAGAGGGAATCGTGATCGCGCGCGGAAATCCGAAAGGGATTCGGGGCGTGGCGGATCTGGCGAATCGCGGCGTATCGATGGTGAATCGCGAGCCGGGGGCGGGGAGCCGCGCGCTGCTTGATTCGAAATTGCGGGAAGCGGGGATTGAGCCGAAGCGCGTAAAGGGCTATGGGGATCTGGCGGCGGGACATTTGCCGGCCGCGTGGCAGGTGTTATCCGGCGCCGCGGATTGCTGCATTGCGACCGGCGCGGCGGCTCGCGTGTTCGGGCTGGATTTTATTCCGCTGGTGAGCGAACGCTACGATCTGGTGATTCGAAAAGAACACCTCGATCTGCCTGCGATGCGCGGGTTGCTCGATGTGCTGGGGCGTTCGGATTTCCGGCGGGAGCTGGAAGGGCTCGGTGGCTACGACACGAAGGTAACGGGGCAGCGGGTGCTGTAGTGGGCTATCGGGCGGCGAGACCCAGTTGAGCGACGCCGGCGAGAATCAGAAGAACCGCCGCGATCTTCAGGGGCGTGATTTTTTCTCCGAAAAATAACTTCGCCCAGACCAAGGTGCAGATGTAGCCGACGGAGACCATCGGATAGAGGATGCTGAGGTCGCCCGTTTTGAGTCCGCGGATAAAAAATACGGTCGAGACCAGATAGAGGCCGAGGCCGGCGCCCAGTCTCCAGTTGCGTATCAGCGAGCGAAAATTCGCTTCGACATGTTTGGCGCCAGCCTTGAGTCCAACGGCGCCCAGGCTGCCGACGACGGAGCCGGAAGTCACCCACAGCATGGAGGAAGCGGGAGTGTACATTTATTTGCGCCCCGCTAGTCCCAGAAGGGAGACGCCAGCGATGATGGTCGCGATGCCGCTGATACGGAGCGCGGTCATCCGGTCATGAAAAATCATGACCGAAAGAATGGCGACCCAGACGTAGCTCAGGGAAATGAGCGGATAGAGCACGGAAAGCTCGCCATGACGCAGCGCCCAGATCATCAGAATGGATCCGAGGCCGTAAAGCGCGAGGCCTCCGATTAAGGGAAAGTCGGTCAGGAGACCGCCCACAGTCGGGTTGGCGCCCAGATCGTTCGCCCCGATTTTAAAGAGGGGCTGAGCGATGGCTGCAATCAGCGTAAAAAGGACGATCAGGAAAATCGCTCGTCGTTCGAGAGAAGCGGACTGGGTCACAATCTTCCAGCATAATCGCCGGGGTTCGATCAGCGAGCGTTTCGACGGCGGCGGCGGGAGCCGGCGGCCACGAAGACCAGGCCCAGCCCGATCAGCGCGATTGTGCCGGGTTCGGGGACAGGGCTTTGTGCGGCGGAGAGCGCGCCGGTGGTGCCTGGGAAGCTTCCGGCGGTGATGACGCGAATATCGTCCGTGTATGCCCACGTTTTCAGCGTGAAGGTCAGGGTTCGAAGATTGGCCGAAATGGAGAAGTAGTCCTGCAGAGGGCTGAGTTCGAGGCCGCGCGGGTTGAGGGGACCGTAGTTCGTTCCGGCAACGCCGAGGAAGGCGTCGCCGGCGAAAAGATCGCTGCTCGTGACGATCAGGCCGAGGATGTCGCTGTTGAAAGTGACGGAGCCGGTGAAGATAGTGCCGGAAGTGACCGGGTCGGCATGGATGTAGGTATCGGATACGGGTGTGCCGGCGGCGATGGAACCGGGGGTCAGGCTGGCTTTGGACTGGTAGAGGCCGGGCGCCGTGGCATCGACGGTGATGGCGCGGGCAAAAGAGAGATCGGTGTCCTCCATAAAGAGGAGGGCCTTGAGATTGTTTTCCACGGCTCCAGGGACGAGGGAACTGGGCGGCGTGTTAATGAAACCGATATCGCCGGAGTAGCTGGTCACCGTCGAGCCACACCAGGCCGGAATGGCGAGCGCGGCGGCCAGAAGAGCGATTCGTGTTTTGTGCGATTTCACTCTTTCAGTTTATTGAAACAACTGTTTCAAATACAAGTATGCCTTGGAAAACAGGCTCCAGTACTATTTGAGTTTGAAGAAAATAAAAGAGTTAATTTTTGTGTGATATGGTACCGATCACCACGGCCACGTGGGTGCTGCGCTTCGCGAGACACTGAAGATTCCCATGAGTGAGCCGACGAGAATTTTTGTGGCGGATCCGTCGTATTTCGAGGACCGGGCGGCGGGGTTGGTGAGTATGCATCGGGGCCGGATTCCGCAGGCGCTGGCGCAGATACGGGACTGGCATCCGGCGTTCGCGGAGAAGACGGATGCCGCGATCGCTGAGGCGGCGTTCGATCTGGATGCGGCCCGGCTGGTTTATGCGCGGCAGCATGGGGCTGCGTCCTGGGCGGAATTGCTGGAACGCATTCGGGAGATCGCGGATGGGCAGCGCCGCGAGCCTTTCCGGGATGCGTTTGTGGCGCTGGAGAAACGGCAATTCGCGG
Source organism: uncultured Solibacteraceae bacterium (assembly GCA_964636715.1). Taxonomy (GTDB): domain Bacteria; phylum Acidobacteriota; class Terriglobia; order Bryobacterales; family Bryobacteraceae; genus BOG-234. The sequence goes on from CAZWTH010000016.1 coordinate 17,750, forward strand.
AATTTGAGGCGCTGGTTCGCGAACACCCGGATCTGCCGCGTGCGCGTGGTACGAACGGCAATACGCTGCTGAATCTGGCGATCAGTCTGGCGCCGGACGAGACGCGGATCGTCGATCTTCTGCTTGCGGGCGGCGCGGATGTGAATCAGGGAAACGATCGCGGATGGACTGCGCTGCATCAGGCCGGCTATGCGAACAAGCCGGAACTCGCGAAGCGCCTGCTGGCGGCGGGCGCGGACCCGGCGCGCGAAGGCCATGGAGAAGGCGGCACGCCGCTCGCAGCCGCGTTGTTCTGGGGACATCGCGAGGTGTCAGACGTGCTGGCGGAGGCGGCGATCGCGCCGCGCAATCTGCGTATTGCCGCGGGGCTTGGACGACGGGATTTGATCGACGCATGCTTCGACGCCTCCGGCGCGCTGACGCCAGCGGCATATGGAGGCCGCGGATTCTACCGGCCGCACAGCGGATTTCCGGTGTGGCGTCCGTCGCACGATCCGCGGGAAGTTTTGAACGAAGCGCTGGTGTGGGCGGCGAAGGCGGATCGCGTGGAAGTGCTCGGCGCGCTCGTGGAGCGCGGGGCGGATATCAACGCCGATCCGTATCGCGGGACACCGCTGATGTGGGCCGCGGCGAAAAATCGTCTGGCTGCGGCGAAGTGGCTGCTGGAGCATGGCGCGACGATCAGCCGCGCAACGTTCGGGGGGCCATCGCACGGTCAGGGAGTGACGCCGCTGCATCTTGCCACGCAAAACGACTTCGTGGAAATGGCACAGTTGCTGCTCGATCACGGCGCAGACGTGACGATCGAAGAGGACAATTATCACGGCACGGCGAAGGGGTGGGCGGAGCATTTTGGATCGAAGCGGGTGATGGAATTACTGGCAAAAAAGTAATGATCCGACCATTCGAGCGCGACGCCATTCTGGTACGCGCACCCATACTAAAGGTTTGACTTTCCAGTCGAGTCTCGCTATCGTCAAAAGTTGCCCTGTATCCCCGGTTGCCGGTTCAAAAAACCTGGGACCGGAGCCTGTTTTCGTTCTTCAATTTCGTGACTGTTTCAGGGTTGTCCAAAGTATTCCGCGGGCGTCCACACGGGCCCGGCGCTCGGTTTGCGCCGGTACTCGCGTGTCTGCTTTTTGTGTCGCTGTTCGCACTTGTGCAGCCGGCGTTTTCCGTGGATCAGCCAATTGCGTATCCCCATAAAAAGCACATCGCCATCGGTTTGCAGTGCCTCGATTGCCACAGCCAGGCGGATACGGGTCCGGCGGCGACGATTCCTTCCGTGCAGAAGTGCATGCTTTGCCATGCGAAGATCGCGACCGATAAACCGGAAGTGAAAAAGGTCCAGGAGTACGCGGCGAAGGGCAGGGAAATTCCCTGGGTGCGGGTGTACAAGTTCGACGCGCACGCCGACGTGCGGTTCAATCACGCCGCGCATATTCGCGCGAAAGTGGATTGCGCGACGTGTCATGGCGATATGACCCAGGCGGAGACGGCGCAGAAGAACGTGAAGCACAACATGGGTACGTGTGTGACATGCCATCGCCAGAAGGGGGCTCCGCAGGATTGCGCGACGTGCCACTACTAGGGCACAGCCACTATTAGGGCACACCTGTTGACCGCTATGGAACGCCGCGACTTTTTCAAAATTCTGGGGGCAAGCACTGCCGGCGCGGCTGCCACGGGGTGTGGAAGCAAGGATTCACTGATTCCTTTGCTGGTACCGGAGCACAACATCCCGATTGGCGAGGAGAGGTGGCATCCTGCCGTCTGCACGGAGTGTTCAGCGGGCTGCGGGACGATCGCGCGCGTGATGGGCGCGGAGCGAGTCATCGAAGTCAAAGGCGAGAAGGTTCGCGAGCGCGTGGCGGCGGTGAAGAAGTTGGAAGGCAATCCGCTCGATGCGGTGAGCGGCGGCCATCTGTGCGCGCGCGGCCAGGCTGCCGTGCAGGCGCTGTATCATCCCGATCGGCTGCAGGGCGCGATGAAGCGGCGCGGCGATAAGGGCAAGGGCGATTTTGCGCCGGCTACATGGGATGAAGCGGTGGCGGCGGTGGCCGACAAGATCAAGGCGGCCGATCCTTCGCGCGTGGTGTTCCTGACGGGACCGAGGGTGGGTACGCGGTCGGCGGCGATTCAGGCGTTTCTCACGGCGATCAAGGCTCCGGCGGCGACGGTTTGTTCGCTCTCCGATTTTGCGATTGAGCGCAAAGCCGCGGAGCAGGCGCTCGGATGGAAGGGCCTGCCGGTTTACGACATTGCGAACGCGACGAGCGTGCTGAGCGTGGGCGCGGATTTTCTGGGCGGATGGGAATCGCCGGTGTATTACATGCGGCAGTTCGGGAATTTCCGCCAGGGGCGTCCAAACATGCGCGGGGCGCTGTTCCATGCGGAATCGAGATTTTCGGTGACGGCGCAGGCGGCGGATAAATGGCTGCCGGTGCGGCCGGGGACGGAGCCGCAGTTCATCGCGGCGGTGGCGCGGATTTTGATCGACGCGAAGCTGGCGCCGAATGTGAATGCGCTGCCGGCTGCCGCGGCGCAGGCGTTTCATGCCGCCGATGTGGAGGCGCTGCTGAAGACCTGCGGCCTCGAAGCGAAGCGCACGGTTCCGATGATTCAGCAATTCGGCGGGTCGCATGCGCCGGTGGTACTGGCGGGCGCTTCGCTGGTGCATACGAATTCGCTGGACGCGTTGATTGCGTCGCACTATCTGAATCTGATGCTGGGCGCGGTGGGCCGCGTGGGCGGCGTGCTGGCGCCGGTTTCGGATGCGGCTGTGGAGGGTACTCCGCTGAGCGCACGGCTGGCGGATGCGCAGGTGATTCTGGTGGACGGGACGAATCCGGCGTATATTCTGCCGAAGTCTTCCGGGATTCAGGACGCGCTGAACAAGGCTTCGATGGTGGTGAGCTTTGCGCCGGTAGTGGACGACACGGCGGCGTATGCGGATTTCATTCTGCCGGATCATCATGCGCTGGAATCGAGCGGGGCGGTGTTTGCGCCAGTGAGCGATCGGCCATCGGTTGCGATTGCGGAGCCGTTTATTCAGCCGCTGTATCAGACGCAGGCTGTCGAAAAGACGCTCGGCGATATTTCGGATAAACTGGGCGCGACGTACGCGGCGCCGGCTGCGGCGGACGTGGTGAAGCCGATGCTGAAGGGCGATGCGACTTACGCGGATGCGGCGCGCGATGGCGGAATCTGGCTGGATCCGGATTCGAAGCCGGCGCCTTCAAAGCCCGGCAAGGACATGGCGCTGAGCGCCGCTGCGTTTGCGGGCGACGCGGGCGGATTCCCGATGCTGCTGCAGCCGTATCTTTCGGGCAAGTTCCATGACGGCAGCGGAGCGCATCTGCCGTGGATGCAGGAACTGCCGCTTCCGGCATCGAGCGCGATCTGGAGCGTGCCGGTGGAGATCGATCCGAAGACCGCGAGCGCGATGGGAGTTGTGGATGGCGATCGCGTGCGGGTGGAATCTTCGCAGGGCGCGATTGAGGCCCCGGCGTTTGTGAATCCGGCGGCGATTCCGGGCGTAGTGAGTATGGCCATTGGCGCGGGGCACGCGAATTATACGCGCTTTGGGACGGGGCTGGGATCGAATCCGATTTCGATTCTGGCGCACTCCACCGAGCCCACTACGGGCGCAATTGCAACGGGCGCGACGCGCGTGAAGATTTCGCGCGTGAGCGATGAGGGCGGGCTCATTCAGTTCTCCACGCGCAAACGCGAGAACAAGCCGCACGCCGAAAGATAGCGAGATTGACTATGGCACACCGCTGGGGAATGGCAATCGATCTGGACCGCTGCACGGGCTGCGAAGCCTGCGTGGTGGCGTGCCATGCCGAGAACAATCTGGCGATCTCGACGCCGGAGCAGGCGGCCACGGGGCGCACCGTTCACTGGATGCGCGTGGACCGCTACTACGAAGGCGAATTTCCGGACGTGAAGGTGAAGTACATGCCGGTGCTTTGCCAGCAGTGCGACGAAGCTCCCTGCGAGCCGGTGTGTCCGACGCTCGCGACATATCACAATCCGGAAGGGCTGAACGTGCAGGTTTACAACCGGTGCGTCGGCACGTTCTACTGCGCGAATAACTGTCCGTACACGGTGCGCTTCTTTAACTGGTTCGATCCGGTGTGGCCGGAGCCGATGCAGATGCAGCACAATCCGGATGTATCGGTCCGGTTCAAGGGCGTGATGGAGAAGTGCACGTTCTGTGTGCAGCGAATCCGCCGTGGCAAGGATGAAGCGGAGGCGGCGGGGCGTCCGGTGGCGGATGGCGAGATCACGCCGGCGTGCGCGCAGTCGTGCCCGACGGACGCGATTGTGTTCGGCGATCTGAACGATCCGGAGAGCAAAGTTTCGAAACTGGCCGAGAGCGACCGGGCGACGCATCTGCTCGAAGAACTCGGCACGAAGACAAAAGTTTTCTATCTGGAGCGCGGGCGCTGATGGCGACGAACGCAAATCACCCCGAGCTTCTGCCTTACGCGAAGATCCGCGAGGATCTGTTCCGGCCGCTGGCCGGGATGTCGAAGAAGTATTTCATCGCGATTCTGATTCCGCTGCTCGTGATCCTGTTCGGCGCGTACTGCTGGTTCGTACAGTTGCGCGACGGCATGGGCGTGACGGGTCTGCAGCGGCCGGTTTTCTGGGGTTACTACATTGTCGATTTCGTTTTCTGGATCGGCATCTCGCACGCGGGCACGCTGATTTCGGCGATTCTGCGATTGACGGACGCCGGGTGGCGCAAGCCGATTACGCGCGCGGCGGAGGCGATTACGCTGTTTGCGCTGATGATCGGCGGCATGTTTCCGATCATTCACCTGGGACGCGCGTGGTACTTCTACTGGCTGATTCCGTATCCGAACTTCCGCCTGCTGTGGCCTAATTTCCGTTCGCCGCTGCTGTGGGATCTGACCGCGATTCTGACCTACATGACGGGGAGCGCGATCTATCTGTATCTGCCGATGATTCCCGATATGGCGCAGCTTTCGACATACGGCGCGCCGTGGCGGCGCAAGCTGTATCGCGCGATGTCGCTCGGCTGGACGGGCAGCGATAAGGAATGGCATTCGCTCGAACGCGCCATGAAGCTGATGGCGGCGATCATTCTGGCGGTGGCGATTTCGGTGCACACGGTGGTGGCGTGGGACTTCGCGATGGCGATTGCGCCGATGTGGCACAGCACGATCTTTGGACCTTACTTCGTGGTGGGCGCGATCTTCAGCGGCCTGGCGGGGCTGATGATCGTGATGGCGTCGATCCGCAAGTTCATGGGGCTTGAGCAGTACCTGACGAAACACCACTTCGACAATCTGGCGAAGCTTCTGCTGCTGATGGCGGTGCTGTGGCTTTACTTCACGCTGGCCGAACATCTGACGGTGTGGTACGGAAACGATCCGAGCGAGATGGCGGTGTTCGGAGACCGGACGCGCGGGAAGTTTTCGTTCATCTTCTGGCTGATGTTCATGGTGAACTTCGTGATTCCGTTCGTGCTGCTGGGGATTAAGAAGCTGCGGAGTATTACGACGGGCGTGATTGCATCGGTGGGCATCATCATCGGGATGTTCATTGAGCGCTACATCATTGTGGTGCCGACGCTGACGAATACGCGCCTGGCGGCTGCGACTTCACCGTTCTACACGCCGAGCTGGGTGGAACTGGGGATTACCGCGGCGACGTTCGCGGCGATGGTTTTCCTGTATCTGGTTTTCTCGAAGCTGTTCCCGATTATCGCGGTGTGGGAATTTAAACCGCATCCGCATGAGGACGAGGCCTGATGGCGACCACGTATCTCATCAGCGAATTCCGCGAAACCAATTCGCTTGCGACGGCGATTCACGCGCTGCGCGCGGCGGGCGTGACCGATCAGGACATGGATGTGTTCTCCGAGGAGCCGGTGGAGTTCCGCAAAGGCGTGCTGGACCGGCCGAGCAGGATGTCGCTCGTCTCGGTGGCGGGCGCGGTGATTTTTGGCGGCGGCTGCACGTGGCTGATGGCGCTGGCGCAGTACAACTATCCGGTTCCGACGGGCGGGATGCCGTTGTTTTCGATGTGGGGAACGGGCGTGATCACGTACGAGACCACGATGATGGGCGCGGTGTTCGCGACGTTCGGCTACTTCCTGTGGGAGAGCGGGCTGATTCGAAAGAAAGACAAAACCGCGCCGGTTCCGAAAGTGCCGCCGGAGATGATTTGCCTGCGCGTGCGTTGCGCGGGAGATTCGTCGAAGGCCGCCGGGGTGCTGATCGAGATGGGCGCGCCTCCTTCGGAACAGAAGGTGACGGCATGAGGAAGACCGCGACAGGCGCCGCGGCGCTCTGGTGCGCGCTGGCATTTTCGCTCTTCGCCGCGGGCGGGAAACTGCCGCCATGGGAGAAGAATCATCTGCTGATCGGGCAGGGGCTGTACCGCGATAACTGCGTGGTTTGCCATGACATCGATAAGCCGCAGGCGCAGTCGAAAAAATTCGGGCCGAGTTTTTATCAGCTTTTCAAGCGGGATAAGATGCCGCTCTCGGCGATGAAGCCGAACCGGGATTACATCAAGGTTCGAGTGAAATTTGGCGGGGCGATTATGCCGGCGTTTGCGAAGAAGCTGAATGATAACGAGATCGATACGATCATCGATTATATTCAGTCGAAGTGAAAAAGACCGAGCCGAGCGGAAGCTCGGCCTGCAGGGCCGAAGCCCCGCCCCACGATTACAACAGCGCGTGCTCCGCTTCTTTCGCGAATTTCGCGCACTCACCCTTCGGCGCGTCGGTCACAATCACGGCCTGCACGCGGCCATGCGTGAAAGACGCCAGTTGCAGACTTCCCGCGCTCTCCGCCGAATCCGGTACCGACTGATTTTCTTTGACCCGCATATACACCGAAAATTCGCGGCCGTCGCGGGCATAGACCAGATGTATCCACGGCGCGCCGCCCAGACGGCAGATCCTTGCGCGCTGCAGCCGGTAGCCGGTGGCTTCGAGCGCCTTGACGTCCTCGTCCTGGATTCCCTGCGACTTCTCAATTGTGCCGATCTCTGACGCATCCGCGCGCCAGCGCCGCGGCGCGTGGTTAATGAGTTCGGCGGTATGGTCGCGCACGGCGTCCGCCACGATCACGGGATTGATCGGCGTGGGTTTCGGCGCAAACAGCGGCGCGCGCCAGAGCACCATCGCAGTCAGCGCGGCTGCGGCCGCAAGTCCTGGGATCACCCAGCGCCGGGTCTTCGCGCGCGCAATCCGCCGCCACACCTGTTCCTCGATCGCGCGCGTATCCGCCGGTTCCGCTGCGACGATCTGGCGCAGCTGCTCGTCGGCCACCTCCTGGTCGCGGAGTTCCGCGGCGCAGGCAGCGCAACCCGAGACATGGGCGTCAAATTCGGCGCGCCTTTCGCTCTCCAGTTCTCCCGAGTGCCAGAGCGGCGCGAGTTCTTCAATATCTCCACAGTTCATGAGCTTCCCTTGTGGCTGTACGCCTGTTGAGTTCCGTTGCCCGCTTTCGTGGCGGGCTCCAGATAGGACCGCATTGCCTGACGCGCGCGGCTCAGGCGCGACATCACGGTTCCCATCGGAATCCGCAGCATTTCCGACATTTCGCGGCAGGTGAATCCTTCTACCGCTCCCAGCATGAGCACGGTGCGCTGCTCCACCGGCAGTTTGGCCAGAGCGCCCGCGAGGTCAAACACCGCCTCGCTGCGCCGGACAGCGGCTTTGTCCGTCTCGGAGTTGTCACTTTCGTCCAGCGGCACGAGCGACAGCCGCCCTTTTCGCCCCTGTCCATAAAATGTATTCAGCAAAATCCGAAACAACCAGGCGCGAACATTGGTGCCGCCGTGGAACTGATCGAAGCTCCGCCAGGCGCGCATCAGCGTCTCCTGCACCAGATCTTCCGCCGCCGCCGGATCGGCCGTGAGCCGCCGCGCAAAGCGCAGCAGACTGGGCGCCTGGGGGAGAGCGATTTCGCCGAATTCGTGTTCTCGGGTCGTCAAGTTGCGATCCACCGGTACGAAAAAAGGCGGCCAGTGCGTGGCGCACGGGCCGCCTGCTTTCAGGATCTCACTTCAGGACTACTTCTGTTCGAGCGTGTCGAGCTCCGCCAGAACCTGCGCGCTGTGAGGATTCGGCTGCACTTTCGTGTAAACCTTCCGGATCACGCCCTTCGGATCGATCAGGAACGTATTCCGCTGCGCGACCACGCCGCCAAAGGAGCCGTATTTCTCCGTCACCTGGTGGGTGGGGTCCGCCAGCAGCTTGAACGTCAGGTTTTCCTTCGTGCAGAACTGCACGTGCGAATCGACGCTGTCCACGCTTACGCCCACGATGGCGGCGTGCTTCGCGTTGTACTTATCCTGATCGGCCTGGAAATTGTGCGCCTCGATCGTGCAGCCCGGCGTCATGTCTTTCGGATAGAAATACAGGACGACCCACTGGCCGCGGAAATCTTTCAGGTTGACCTGCTTGCCTTCCTGCGAGCTCAGGGTGAAATCCGGCGCGGCGCTGCCTTCAGCGGGCATATCGGCGGCGCGGAGGCTGGGAGCCATCAGGGCAATCGCCAGCGGGGCGGCAATCGAGAACGTTCGGATGAATTTCATTATTTCTCCTCTGTCTGATTAGAATCGCATAGACGCGGAAATTCATCCACAGCGGCTCGGGGCGGCAAATGGCTTTTCGCTGAAAAGTGAAGTGGGCGGGCTGGAAAATTACTTGCGGCTGCCGCGGCGCACGTTCTTCAGGCGCATCTGGCGCTGCTTCGCCTTCTTGCGCTTCGGCTTGCTGATGATGAAGGTTCCGCTGCCTAAATTCTCGGACGTATAAATCTGTTTGTCGGCCAAGGTGAAAATCTGCTCTCTTTCTGGAAACGAATCAGCTTCAATTGTAGCGCGAGGGGGAGGCGCCTTTAACATGTGGATATGGGCCGGATTCGAGGTTGGTTGCTGGTTGCGGTTTTCCTGATATCGCTACCGGCCGGCGCCTGGCAGGAAACAGCCGCGGACGCCGCCGGGAAGCTGCCTGACGCGGCGGAAATCGACTCGATCCTGCGCCAGCTTTCGGCCATCACGGGCTTCCGCATCCGGCGCCGTCTGCCGTTTCAGCTCATCACGCGCGAGCAGGTGAACGCCTACGTGAAAAATCAGATCCGGCGCTCGGTGCGGCCGAAAGATATCTACGCGGAAGAGCTGAGTCTGAAGAAACTGGGATTCGTGCCGGCTGAGTTCGATCTGCGGCAGACCACGATTGATCTGCTCACCGAACAGGCCGCGGCATTTTACGATTTTCATCAGAAGAAGCTGTTCATTTCCGATTGGGCCGCTGCCAGCATGCGGGACGAAGCGCTTGTGCACGAACTCGCGCATGCGCTGGCCGATCAGAATTTCAATATTGAGAAATATCTGAATAAAGATCCGGCCGACGCCGAAGAATCGCTCGCGCGCCAGACGGTGGTGGAGGGCCAGGCTTCGTGGCTCACGGTGGAATATTCGGCGCGGCAGGCGGGAAGGACGCTGACCGATCCCGCCGTTGCGAGCCAGTATTTTCAGAACGAGCCGGATGCGGACGATCCGAAATTTCCGGTGTTCAGCAAAGCCCCGCTTTATCTGCGGGCGACGATGTTGTTTCCCTACGTAGAAGGCGAAGCATTCCAGCAGGCGGTGGTGGCGCGTGATGGCCAATCGGCGTTCGACCTTGTGTTCACGAAACCGCCGGTGTCCACTTCCCAGGTGCTGCATCCCGATCGCTATTTCGCGGGGACGAAGCCCGCTGTGCCCGAGTTGCCGAAGCCGGCGAGCGATATGAAGCCGGCCGTGGAGGGCATTTTCGGCGAGGAGGATGTGGAGGTGCTGCTGCGGCAATATACGACGGCCGCAATTGGCCGCGGACTTGCGCCGGAGATGACCGGCGGGCACTATCGTGTGGATGTTTCGAGGAAGGCGCCGAAGGACCCGCGGACATCGCTGGTATTTGCCACGGAGTGGTCGGACGAAAGTTCGGCAGCGGCATTTCTGAATGCTTATGCGACGGTGATTGAGAAGAAGTGGAAGAGCGTGGATAAGGGCGATCAGGACGCGACGCATATTTCGGGGCATTCGGAGGATGGGTTTTATCGCGTGGACCGGAAGGGGAAGCTGGTGTTGTCGCGGGAAGGGTTCCCGGACAAGCTTTAACCTTCACCGATGCGTATAGACGCCAGCGCGTTGGCCGAGATTTGTCGGCGATACGACGTCAAAGAGCTTTCGCTTTTTGGGTCGGCGGCGGGGGGCGAGATGCGTCCGGAGAGCGATGTCGATCTCATGGTGGAGTTTGAGCCGGGGCGCGTATCGGCCTGAGCCGATTTGAGTCCCTGAGCCAGGAACTCGAATCGCTTGTGGGTCGCAGAGTTGACCTCGTGACGTAGTCTGACTCTTGCCGTACAATGTGCGTACAATAGAAGAGGCCAACGTATGCCCTCAGTCACATCGAGAAGCGGCAAAGACCGCCGAATCCATCTCCGCGCCACCTCAGCGCAGGAATCGCTCATTCGCGCCGCTGCCGACCGCCGCGGGTTGAGTTTGACGGATTTTGTGCTGGAGAGCGCGTGCACAAGGGCGGAAGAAGCCATTGCCGATCAAGTACATTTTGTTCTTTCTTCCAGGCAGTGGAAGGCGTTCAATGACGCGCTGGAGCGCCCCGCGCGAGTGGCGCCAAATCTTCGAAGGCTGCTGACCGGGCCATCTGTTCTTGAGCGGCGCTGAGTGAGCCAGCCTCCACTCACTGGACCGGAGAAGTTGTCCAAAGAACACCTTCTCGATGGCTTTCATTGCGGTGTCGAGTCCCTCGACCAATGGCTCAGACGCTTTGCATGGGCAAACCAGCAAAGCGACCTGACGACTACCTATGTTGCCCACCGGGGGAATCGCGTGGTCGGCTATTATTCGCTTACGGCGGGAAGCGTGAACCGCGAAGATGCGCCCGCGAGAGTCGGGAAGGGCGCCCCTAACCAACCGATCGGTGTCGTGCTGCTTGCCCGTTTAGCTGTAGACGCAAGAGAGCAGGGCGGGGGTATTGGCCGCGCATTACTCAAGGATGCGCTGCTCCGGGCGGTTTCGGCGGCAGATATTGTGTCCGTTCGAGCCGTATTGGTGCACGCCTTAAATGACGATGCCCGCCGATTCTACCTGAAGCATGATTTCGAGCCCTCGCCAGTGCACCCGCTTCACCTGATGCTGCTCATGAAAGACATCAGAGCATCCGGCTGGCAATCGTAAATCCGATGAAATCCCTTAGGATGCGCGCGCGGGGCGGCCGCGTCCCATTGCCATGGGTGGCGGCGGCGGTTCCGGCTCCGGCTCGACTTTGCGGGGGCGCGCATTCAGGCGTGCGACAACCGCGGCTTCGAAAGCTTTGGCGAATTTCGGCGTGCCTGGCTTGAGCCCGGATGCGGTGGCCACCTGTTCCTCGGTGACTTCCTGCGCGGTCGGCAGGTACTTCTGGAAGTATGCGCGGAGACGATCCTGTACCACGCGGATCTCCGAGCGATACGCCACTATCAGGACCTCAGCGGTGTGAGCGTCTTTCAGAACCTCCCACACCTGCGAAGGCTTGTGGATCTTCGCCGACTTCAACGCGGATTCGAGTTTTTTCGCCGCCGGGTCCAGCTTCTGGAGCGTCTTCAGATCGGCCGCCGGCAGGGCCAGCGCTTTGAGCGCGGCGGCTCGGTCCTTCGGCGAGAGCTTCTCGAACAAAACGCTGACAAACGCCAGCCAGCCTTCTTCACTTCCCGCCGGAAAAATCGCGTGCGCATGCTTTTCAAAGCGCGAGAGACCGGCGAGATTGAGTTTCTCCGCCGTGAGCCCCGGACTGAGGAGTCCAAGCAGGCCGAGCTTATCGAGATCTTCAATCGCCGCAATCGCGGATTCGTGGGAGGCAAGCGCCTGCAGGTCCGCCTGGAGCGCCGCCGGGTTCGGATGCAGAAAATCGCCGAGCACCGCGTTTTCGAGCTGCGACTGCGTGCGCGGCGCGATTTCGAAACCCATCACATGTTTGAACCGCACCATGCGAAATACGCGCGAAGGATCGTCGAAAAACGCCATTGAATTCGTGGCTCGCAGTTCGCGGTTCAGCAGGTCGGCCTGGCCGTTCGTGGGATCGACCAGCAATCCCTTCGCTCCGCGATTCAGAAACAGCGCGATGGCGTTGATCGTGAAATCGCGCCGCGCCAGGTCTTCGTGGATCGACGCGGGCGCGATGTGCGGCTTGCCGCCCGGCTTTGCGTATTTTTCGGTGCGGGAGTTGCTGACCGACGCGCGAAGTCCACCGGGAAGCGCCAGTTCCACACCGCGCTTCAGACTGTCCTCTTCCGTGACGTGGCCTTTCAGCGCCGCCGCCAGCGCCTTGCCGATTTTGATCGCATCGCGCTCCACCGTGAAGTCCAGATCGCGAATCGGAGCGCCGCGCAGCATGTCGCGCATGGCTCCGCCCGTCAGCCAGACAGTAATGCCGGCTTCGGTGGCGATGCGCTGAATCTCGTTCACCGTGCGGTTCTGGGCGGCATCCAGATGGCTTTCGAGAGCGAACATGTAATCGCTCATAGCGTGTTCGGCGGCTCCTTTTCGTCACGCATCTTTTTCCCCTCTGTCACGCCCTTGGATGGTGCTGATCCAGCGTGTCACGCAGGCGCGAGCGCACCACGTGGGTATAAATTTCGGTTGTGGAAAGATCGGCGTGGCCCAGCATTTCCTGAAGACTGCGCAGATCCGCGCCGCCTTCCAGAAGGTGCGTTGCGAAGGTGTGCCGCAAAACGTGAGGCGAGAGATGGTGGAAAATCCCCGCCTTCCGTCCGTTGAGTTTGATGGCCGCCCAGAAAGCCTGGCGCGTCATGCCGACGCCGCGCGAGGTCACGAACAGGAACGGCGTGGCGCGGCCTTTCAGCAGAGCAGGGCGCGCCTGTTCGAGATAACGGCTGACGATCGCCAGCGCCCGGGCATTCACCGGAACAATGCGCTGTTTGTTGCCCTTGCCGGTGACGCGAAGCAGCCCCAGGCCGGCGTCCAGGCTTGAAAGGTGGAGATTGATGAGTTCGCTCACCCGGATTCCGGTCGCGTAGAGAAGTTCGAACATGGCGCGATCGCGCAGTCCGTTGGGTTTGGTTATCTCGGGAGCAGAGATCAGCTTCTCAATCTGTTCGCGGTTGAGGAACTTCGGGATCGTGGACCACTGCTTCGGCGAAGTCAGATGTTCGGTCGGGTCGTCGTGCAGCTTGTTCTCCGTGACCAGAAAGCTGAAAAAACTGCGCAGACTGCTCATGTGGCGGGCGATAGAGCGGCTGGTTAAGTCCTTCTGGTAGAGCTGGTTAACGTATTTGTTCAAAAGCTCCGTCTGAGGAAAAGAGCCACCCGTAACAGGCTCCGCAAAAGATCGCAGCGCTTCCAGATCCCGCCCGTAAGCTTCGAGCGAGTTCCTGGAGAGCCCCCGTTCCACCCGGCACCAGGTAAGGAAGTCCCTGATTCCGCTGGAGATCGGCGACAAAGCCGAATTCCCGTTACGATCCATTCACGAATGAACCCTTTCGTGCAATGATACAATATTCCCGAAAATGTTTAAATCAATTCTGAGCGGGACGTAGTCCGGCCCGATCAGATTTTTGCCGGTGGGGAGGCGAGGGTGGCCGGTTCGACAGCCAAAAAAGTAGTAGTCCGCCGCTTCGACCGCGAGACTATCACTGGCTTCGTCAATCCTTTCAGCTATTTACAGCCACAAAACATCGAAATCCTGCGGCAGGACGGCTCGCTGAGCCTGCTGCCCTACCGGGAAGTCCGCTCGGTGTCGTTCGTGAGAGATTTCGAAGGCGGGGAAGACGCGCCGCGCGTTTTCCTCAACCGTCCGAAGCAGGAAGGGCTTTGGGTGCGAATGGTCTTTCATGACGGCGAGGTGATGGATGGCATTCTGCCCAACAACCTGCTCACCTGGGAAGCGGCCGGGCTGACTGTCACGCCGCCGGAGCCGGATTCGAACAGCCAGAAGGTTTTCGTGCCACGGGAGGCGCTCCGGAGCGTTCAGGTGCTGGGCGTGGTGGGCAGCCCTTTGCGTCCCAAACGCAAAAAAGCGCCGGCCAGCGACCAGCCGACGCTCTTCTGATTCACCCTGCCCCCAGTCAGACGGCGAGCTCGTTGTTATACATCATGTCTTTCAGGTTGAACTTCGTCTTGGCGGACAGGTTGCTGAGCTTGAGCGTGAACTCCACTTCTTTATCGGCCGCCGTGAGTGGGAGCGCGTCTTTGGGGAACCCGAACAGAAGCGTCGCGTTCCGGTTCGTTGCGAGGACCACATCGGGATGGGCGGGATCTTTTCCTTTGACCGAAAGCGTTGTGGCCTCCTTCAGCGGCGCGGTCTGGTCGGCAGGCGCTTCGCTTTCAGGGTTCGGGCCGCGGCCACGGGCGCGAACGGCTGCCGCCAGCGTCTGCGGCGAGATGCCGGTTACCCCGATGATGTAGCGGTTTTGCAGGGCCGGCGGGAGATTCAACGGGCGGGCGTCCTGAACCGGTTTCGCGCTCTCCCACACGATCATGAGTGGTACCGAGCCGCCGAAGTTCCCGGCCGGCACGAGACTCCCGCCGCCAGCGTCACCCCGGCCGCCCCCCCCCCCCCCCCCCCCCCCCCCCCCGGGACCCCCCCCCCCCCCCCCCCCCCCTACCCCCCCAACCCCCGCCCCCCCCCCCCCCCCCGCGCCCCCCCCCC
>CAZWTH010000017.1:0-7540 GCA_964636715.1 uncultured Solibacteraceae bacterium
ATAAAAGAAGTGGAGGCTGTCGCCAATACTCGTCTGCGCGCTGCGCCGGCCGACCCGTGGGGCGTACTCGGCGATGCGCGCGGCACTTACCTGCCGGGTGGAGGTACGGTGGTGACGTTCGAATTGGCGCTGGCAAGCCTCACGCCCATCACTCCGTTTCACCCGAGTGTTTCACCGGAGGAACGACGCTCCGCCCACGATCGCAAGGTGAAGAATCTGGCTGCGCTGAAGGTCGCGATGCGTGAGATGATTGAGCACGCCGCCACTGCGCTTACAGCCATGCCCGGCAATGAACAGATCACGTTCGAAGCGTTTCTGTTCAACTTCAACTGGGAAGATCGTACGGGGCTGCCGGAGCGGGTGACAGTCTGCGCCAATCGCCAGAAAGTGGCCGACGCCGTCGCCCGCCACGCCTCCGCCGCAGAAATGGCTTCCTTATTCGAGGAGCGTTCCGAATAGTGACTCCCCAATCCAGCTCCGCGCCCGGCGCGGGCGCGAACATCCCGATGCGTCTCGGCGAACTGCTGATCGAGCGCGGCCTGATTGCCCCGGAAGATCTCGACCGCGCGCTCGAACTCCAGCGCGAGCGCGGCGATAAGCTGGGCCGCATTCTCGTCGATATGGGCTATCTGGCCCAGCGCGATCTCCTCAACGCGCTTTCAGCGCAGCTTGGCCTGCCCATCGCCACGCTCACCACGCCGCCATCGGTTCCCGAACTGGAGGGACTGTCGCCGCGCTTTATGCGCCAGTCGCTGATTTTTCCGGTTGCCGCCGATGAGGGCGTGCTCACGCTCGCCATGGCCGATCCGCTCGATTTCGAAGCCATTAACGCCGTCCAGACGTTTTCGAAACTCGAAGTACGGCCGCAACTCGCCGCCGAGCAGGATATTCTCGACGCGCTCGAGCGCAACTTCAGTGAAGCCGCCGGGCAGAGCGCCGCGGCGGGAGTGACCGCGGGCGATGAGGACGATCTCGAACACCTGCGCGATATGGCGAGCGAAGCGCCGGTTATCCGCCTGGTGAACGCCATGATCGCGCACGCCATCGAGAGACGCGCGAGCGATATTCACATCGAGCCATTCGAAAAAGAATTCCGCGTGCGCTTCCGCGTGGATGGCGTCCTTTTCAATCAGGAACAGCCGCCGCGCGAACTGAAGGCCGCGATCATCTCGCGCCTCAAGCTGATGGCGAAGCTCAATATCGCCGAGCGCCGCCTCCCGCAGGACGGGCGCATCAAGCTGCGTATTCTCGGCCGCGAAGTCGATCTCCGCGTTTCCACGCTGCCCACGCTCTACGGCGAAAGCGTCGTGATGCGTCTGCTCGACCGCTCCGCCGGCGATTTCTACGACCTGCGCCGTCTCGGCTTTGACGATTACATGCTCGGCCGCATGGAGCATTTCACCTCGCTCCCGCACGGCATTTTTCTGGTTACCGGCCCCACCGGCAGCGGTAAATCGACGACCCTCTACTCGGCTCTCAAGCGCATCAATCTGCCGGATAAGAAGATCATCACGATCGAAGATCCCGTCGAATATCAGATGGACGGCATTAACCAGATCCACGTGAATCCGGCGATCGGGCTTACGTTCGCGGCGGGTATCCGGCACATCGTCCGCCAGGACCCGGACGTCATCATGATCGGCGAAATCCGCGACCGCGAGACCGCGGATATCGCGATCCGCTCGGCACTCACCGGCCACTTTGTTTATTCCACTTTGCACACGAATGACGCGCCCAGCGCCGTCACGCGCCTCACCGACATGGGCGTGGAGAATTATCTGATCAACTCGTCGGTTGTCGCCATTCTGGCGCAGCGTTTGGTGCGGCTGATCTGCACCGGCTGCCGCGAAAGCGCGGGCCGCGTCCTCAATCCCTGGGGCGAGCACGTCGAGGCGTTCCGCGGCGCCGGCTGTGAGATCTGCAACGGCTCGGGCTACAAAGGCCGCGCCGGTATCTTCGAACTGATGGAGCTGAATGAAGAGCTGCGCGGTCTCATCATGGCGGGCGCTGACGCCAGCCGCCTGACCGAGGCCGCGAAGCGCAACGGCATGCGCCAGCTTCGCGAAGACGGCTGGGCGAAAGTGAAGCTCGGCATCACGACCGCGGAAGAAGTCACAAGGGTCACCCAGGAATTCTGATGGCGGCGACGGCGTTCCACTATCGCGCGGTCGGTTCGGACGGCAAACTGCGCACCGGGATGATTACGGCGGAGAGCACCACGCTCGTCGCCCGCGAACTGCGCCGCCAGGGTTTGACGCCGGTCTACGTGGGCGCGCAGGAGAAGAAGGCGTTCAGCTTCAACCTGCCGTCATTCGGCGGATCGCGCCGCAAGGACGTTCTCTTCTTTACCCAGGAACTCTCCACGCTGCTCAATTCCGGCGTGCCGCTTGACCGCGCTCTCAGCATCACGAGCGAACTCACGACGAGCGCAGGCTTCCGCACCCTTGTTTCCGAAATTCTGCGCTCCATTAAAGGCGGCAAATCGCTGGCCGACGCGCTCGCGACGCATCCCGCGTACTTCTCCGATCTGTATATCAACATGGTGCGCGCGGGCGAAGCGTCCGGCAGTCTGGGCGGTATCTTCGAGCGCCTGGCGGATTTCGAGCGTTCCCGCGACGAGCTTCGCGGCTACATCATTTCGTCGATGATTTATCCGGCCCTGCTGGCCGCGGTCGGCGCGGGCTCTGTGCTGGTGCTGCTCGATTACGTCGTCCCCCGTTTCGCCAGTATTTTTGACGACGGCCGCATGCAGATCCCCACGCCCACGAAAATCATGCTCGATCTCAGCAAAATCGTGCAGAACTGGACCTGGCTCGTGGCGCTGATCGTGGTGGGCGGGGCCATTGCTTTCCGGCTTTACCGTAAAACACCGGCCGGGCGCGCCTGGTGGGATGGCGCGCGCCTGCGTATCCCGCTGCTCGGCGAAGCCCTGCGCAAGGCGGAAACTTCCCGCTTCGCGCGCGCCATGGCGACGCTGGTCGGCAATTCCGTGCCCCTCGTGCAATCGCTCCACATCTCCGCCGGCATTCTCTACAACAGCCGCATGGCGAATGCGCTGAAGGATGTCGCGCAGGGAGTGAAGCGGGGCGAAGGTATTTCGCATCCCCTCACCCGGACAAAGATGTTCCCGCCGCTCGCTTCGCATCTGCTGACAGTGGGCGAAGAAACCGGCAAACTGGACGTGATGTTCACCCGCATGGCGGACATTTACGAGGAAGAAACCCGCGCTTCCATCAAGCGCTTCACCTCGATTTTCGAGCCACTGATTATCCTGATCATGGGATTGATCGTGGGGGCCCTCGTGCTCAGTATGCTGTTCGCGATCACCAGTATTAACGACGTAGCCATTTAGCCACCCAGGAGCCAACATGACGAACGACCGGTCTGACCTTAGCCAGGAAATCCTCACTCAACGCCGTAATCCACGCGCCGGCGTCACGCTGATTGAAATGCTCGTGGTGGTCACGATCATCGCTCTGTTCGCGGCGATTGTCGGCCCCCGCCTGCTGCACCGCGGCGATCAGGCCCGCGTGGTTGCGGCCAAACAGCAAATCGACGCGTTCCAGCTCGCGCTCGGCCAATATAAGCTCGATACGGGCACTTTCCCCACCACCGAACAGGGGCTCGCCGCGCTGCGCCAACAGCCGCAGGGGGTCGATCAGTGGCATGGGCCGTATCTGGAGAAAGATCTGGCCAACGACCCCTGGTCCCATCCGTATGTCTACAAATTCCCGGGCGATCACGGCGACGAGCCGGACGTTCTCAGCTATGGAGCCGACGGCCAGCCCGGCGGTACGGATCTCAACGCGGACGTGGTTAGCTGGAAGTGACCTGCTGTTCCAGCCGGCGCGGCGTTACGCTGCTCGAGATGCTGATCGTGGTCTCGATCATCGCCATCATCTCGGCCATCTCCTTCCCAGCCCTGACGTCAGGCCTGGCGGGCGTCCGGCTGCAATCGTCATCGGGTGAAGTCGCGAGCTTTCTCACTACGTCGATGAACAATGTGGAGCGCCACGAGGAAGCGGCGGCTATTGTGATCACGCCCAAATCCAATCGCGTCGACGTTTTCACGGCGGTTTCCGCCGGCAAGCCCGTGCGCTCCTGGGAGGCTCCATCGGGCGTCACGGTGGAAGGCGAGGATCCGCACCGGTATCTGCTGTTTCCCGGCGGCGCCTTCCCGAAGATTTCGCTTGTGCTGCGCAGCGAGAAAGGCGGCCGGCGCTCCATCGAAGTCGATCCCATCACGGCGACGCCGCGCATCGAGCGTCTCGGAGCGGCATCCCAATGACGAAAAGCGCGCGCGGCGGCTTCACGCTGCTGGAAGTTCTGGTTGCCACCGTCATTATGGGAATCGCCGTTACCGCACTCGTCGCGGGTCTTTCGCAATCGGTGAAAAACGCGGATCGCCTGAAGGCCTGGGACCGCGCCTCCATGCTCGCCCGCGCCCAAATGGACGAACTGCTGCTCGATCCCGAACTGCCGTTTGATGGCAGCGTGGAAGGCACATTTCCCGCGGACCAGTCGGGTGGAATTCCCAGCGGCTGGAAAGCATCGCTGCGGCCGTTCGATCTGCCCCCCAACGCCGGCCCCGGCGCCGTGATCCTTCAGGAAGTAGCGCTCGATGTCTGGTGGGAGCCGGAATCCGGCGGCCGCCGCGAGCTGCATCTGGCGAGCTATCGCCCTCAGACCATTCCCGGTCCGGGAGCGCCGCGATGAACCGGCAATCCCATCCCGAAGCGGGCGTGACGCTGATCGAAATCCTGATCGCCGTGTCGCTCCTGAGTCTTCTCTCGGTCGGCGTTCTGATCGCGATGCGAGTCGGCTTCAATACGCTGGACAAAGTCGATTCGCGGCTTCTCACCGATCGCCGCGTCTCTTATGCGCGCCGCATTCTGGAAAGCGAAATCGCCGGTTTTACCTACGCCACGGCAAACTGGCATCCTGGAACTCCCGCCAATCGCGTCGTTCCATTCACGCAATGGGAACCGCAGACGATGCGCTTTGTCACTTCCTACTCGCTGCAGGATAGCTGGCGAGGCCGTCCGCAAATAGTGGCGCTGCAGGTGATCCCTGGGGCCGAAGGCCGGGGCGTCCGCCTCATCGTCAACGAAACGCCCTATACGGATTCAATCCAGACCGGCGCGGCGATCTCCTCAGTCGATATCGACGGCGGAGTGCATTTCGCTCCGGTCATGCCGGGTCCGCAGTCGTTCGTACTGGCCGACCGCCTCGCTTACTGCCGGTTCTCCTATCTTGTCCCGAAACCTGAACCGCCGTACAAAGAATGGCGTCCGGAATGGATCACGCGGGACCGCTTGCCGATGGGTGTCCGCATCGAAATGGCCCCGCTCGACAATAATCCGGCGGCTCTTCACCCTTCCACCATCGTCGCCGCCCTGCACGTGAATCGAACCCCGGGACTCAACTATGCCGACCAGTTCTGAACTCGGTTCTAAACGGGGCTCGGCCCTCCTCACGGTCCTCTGGCTGACCGCCGCCCTCTCCGCCATCGGCGTGGCCGTGGCGAGCAACGTACGGGGCGAAACCGAGCGCACATCCACGGCTGTGGACGACACGAAAGCGTACTACGCCGCACGCGGCGCAATCGAACGTGCGGCGCTGCACATGCTCTGGCGGTTTTACACCGATGACTCCGGCCGTCCCCTCTATTTCCAGCCCGGCCAGCCTCGTATGGAGCTGGATTTCCCAGCCGCTCAGACGACCGTGGAAATCGTTCCCGCCACCTCAAAACTCGACCTGAACCGCATCCAGCCGGAGGATTTGCTCCGCCTTTTGACCGCCCTGCAGGTGCCCATTGGCGACGCCACCGAAATCACATCGGCTATCATCGACTGGCGTACTCCCGCCGACCCCCTGCATCCCAGCCCGTTCGACGCTTTTTATCTCTCGCAGAGTCCGTCTTTTTTACCCCGGCACGCGTCTTACCAGGAAGACGACGAACTTTTGCTGGCCAAAGGCATGACTCCGGAAATCTATTACGGCGATTCACTCGGCGCACCCCATAGCGGGCTGCGGGATTGCCTCTCCGTTTATGGCAATAGTTCCGTCGATATCAATACTGCGCAGCCTGCTACGCTTTTGGCTATCGGGATCAATCCTGAGGATGTGAAAGCGATTGTGGACCGCCGCGCCGCGCAGCCTTATCTGGATTACCGCGATGTGGCGCAGCTCGCCGAGGCGATCGGCCCTCCTGGAAGGCAACTCATGCTGGGAGGCCGCTCCATCTACACGCTGCGCGCCACGGCGCGCCTGAAGCGCCCGGACGGCACTCTCTCGGATATGCGCCGCACCGTCTCCGCGCTCGTGCAGATGAATTTCTCCGGCAACAGCCGCCGGCAGACTCCGGGATACCAGGTTCTTCGGTGGTTCGATCGCTGATGACATCGCCCGGGACAATTGCCGCGGAACAGACGGCTCTCACACCCTCCCCAGCGCCGGCCGCCCCTGCGTCCGCATGGCGGCGGGCGCGCATTTTCGGCACGGGCTTCGGAATCGCGATTGCCGGCGCCAATCTGGAAGCGGTCATTGTGCGTTCGCGGCCCTCGGCGTCGGCAGTCGTCGCATCCACGGTCATCACGGGCTTCTCTTCGCGGCCCGCCGCGGAATGGGGATCGGAGCTTCTGCGTTTTCTCGCGGGCGCGGGCGAGCCTCAATTAGCGGCAACCGTCGTTCTGCCGCGCGAAGAAGTCATCGTCCGGACCGTGCGCCTGGCGGGTGTGGCGGAAAAGGATATCGCCTCCGCGATTGAGCTCCAGCTCGATACCATTCATCCCTGGGAAGACGAGCCGGTGGCATGGGCGTGGTGGCGCGTGACCCCCGCGGATGTGGTGGTCGGCGTCGTTCGCCAATCGGTTCTCAATCGCTACGAAACGCTCTTTTCGGAAGCGGGCGTTCCCCTGGCGGCTGTCACTTTCTCTTCCGCCGTCATTTATGCCGCTCTGCGATTGCGGCATGCGCCCGCTTCGATCTTTTGCTGGCTGTCACCCGTCCCCGGACGCGTGGAAGTGTATGGCGAAAGCGAAGCGCGTCCCTGCTATTCGGCCGGCTTCACTCTTGCTCCCGAACGCGCGCTTGCCCTGGCGCGCGCCGAGCTTCGCATCGCGCCGGATCAGCCCGCTCTCGATCTGAGCCAGGCCTTGCCGGAATCGGGAGACGTCCCTCCTCTTGCCGCGGCTGCCGCGCTGGCGGCTTCAGCGCCCCTGCTGCTGCGTCTTGCCAACCTGCTGCCGGCGGAACGCCGCGCTTCGCACGATCGCGCCCGCTATCTGTTGCCCGTCATTTTGGGCGTTCTGCTTGCGATCGCGCTGCTCGGCGTCTTCATCGCTTTCCCGCTCCTCAACAATCACCGCTACACGGCCGATCTCACCGCGGAATTCAACCGCCTGCAGAAACCCGCGCTGCGGGTGCAGTCGATCGACAAACAATTAACGGCTCATCGCGCGCGTATCGCTGCCCTCGATGAGTTCCGCAAGCGCCCGCAGGCCGATCTCGATCTGATGAACGAGCTCGTCCGTCTTCT
>CAZWTH010000018.1:0-18768 GCA_964636715.1 uncultured Solibacteraceae bacterium
CGACATCTTGCGCACCACGCCCTGTGGGATTCGCGTATGCCGCACGATACGGCTGGTCTGATACGTGACGTTCTCCGTACGATGCGAAGTGCCGCCGCCGCTTGCGCCGGTCTTGTTTTGCGGCAGATTCGCCGCCGTTCCAGGAACGCCGCCCGCCGTTGCGGTGCCGCGCTCGCTCGAGTCCTCGCTCTTCTGCGAGCTCACCATCACGGATTGATCCGGGTTATACGATTCCTCTTCCTGCTCGCCGCTCGTCAGGTCGCAATCGACCGACGCGCCGGCGCGAAACTGATCGGCGCCGAGAAGCGGTTCGAGAGTCGCATTGATCTTCGCCACCAGATCGCGCTCGATCGACTGCCGGACTTCAAGCGCTTCGGTCGTCACGCCGGCATCGCCGGTCTGGTTGGCGCGCTTCGGATGGCTGAGCAGATTGCCGTCCATGTCGATCACAGCGACGCCATCCGGCGCAAGCCCTTCCACCGCGCTGGCCGCCAGGTTACAAAGCGCCGTGACGTTCTGAGCCGAAAGATGCGTGCCGGGACGCAGCCTCACCATCACGCTCGCCTTCGCCGCCTGCTGCTGATCGAGGAAAACCGATTCGCGCGGAAACGTAAGATGAACGCGCGCCTGCACCACGCCTTCCATGCTCATCACCGAACGTTCCAGTTCGCCTTCGAGCGCGCGCTGATAGTTGATGTGCTCCACCAGTTCCGTGGCGCCAAAATTCGTCTTATCGAAGAGTTCGAATCCGATGCGGCCCGATTTCGGCAGGCCAGCCGCCGCCAGTGTGAGCCGCGAATCCGCCAGGTGCTCGGAAGGAACCAGCACCGAACCGCCGTTATCCGCCAGCCGGTAATCGACGCCCGATTCCCGCAGCTTCTGCACCACCGGCGCCGCGTCTTCCGGAGCCATACCGGTATAGAGCGCGCGAAAATCGCTTTCGGTGCGGTAGTGAACCACCGCGGCAATGGTGGCCGCGGCCAGCAGCACCGCGATCCCCACCGAGGCGCGCTGAATGATTGTCAGGTCTGAGACCAGCTTCTTGACTTGCTCCATCGCGGCGGCCCGTTATAACTGCATCTTCATGATTTCCTGGTACGCGTTCACCACTTTGTTGCGTACCTGGAGACCAAGTTCGAAGGAGAGCTCAGCCTGCTGGCCGGCCAGTGCGATGTCATGGATTTCGTCGTTCTCGCCCGTCATGAATTTCTGCGCGGTGTCGTTCGCCTGATTCTGCAGCCCCTGCAGATTGTCGATGGTGCTCGTCAGGATGTTGGAGAACGCATCGGAACCCGCACTGCCCGCCGCCGATGGCAGCGAACTCGGGATCGAAATGGGATTGATTCCGGAAATGGTCAAGTGAATATCCTCTAGCGCAGCAGATCGATCGATTTCGAAATCATGTCCTTCACGGCCGTCATCGCCGCCACATTCGCCTGATAGCTGCGGTTCGCCGTCGTCAGGTCCACCATGTCCTCAGCCGGATTCACGCGCGGCGAATAGACGTAGCCGTCGGCGTCCGCGTCCGGGCTGTTGGGCGCATAGGTTCTGTCGGGCTCGCGCTGGTCAACCGAGATCGAGCTCACCTTCACGCCGGTTTGCAGCTGCGATTCCAGCTCCGACGCAAATTCCGATCCCACGTTTTCCGTCGAAAATACAGCGTCCTTGCGCTTGTAAGGGCCGCCTTCCGCCGTTCGGGTGGTTTCCGAGTTGGCGATATTTTCCACCAGCAGCGCGGCGCGAATGCGCTGCGCCGACATGCCGGAAGCGCTGACCGAAAGACTGCCGAAAAGACTCATGCCGGGCCTTCCTTGATCGCTTCACGCATTTCGGTGATCTGCGATTTCATCAGCGTCGCGGCCATGTTGAACCGCATTGAATTCTCGGCTAGCAGACGCGCTTCGCGGTCCAGATCGACGTTGTTGCCGTCGTTCTTCACCGCGAGCCCGTTCACATCCGCCTGCTGCGCCAGACCGCCGGTGAGCATCGAAAGAAACGACGTTTTCATGTCGATGTCCTGCGTCTTATATCCCGGCGTATCGGCGTTGGCGATATTGGACGAGACCAGCTTTTGCCGCATGCTGAGCATGTCCATGTAGGTCTGGAGGCTATTGGTTATGTTGCTGAGCACGACGCTCTGCAAAATGCACGTCGCGGACCAGCCTTAGTTACTGAAAACAGGCAGGTTAAGTGGGGGATTTCACGTCAATCGCCTGACGTGTCACAACTTTGACAGTGGGGCGGAGCTTCTGCTCTGCAAGCCGGCCTTCCGGCCGGCCCAGGCGTCTACAGATCCACGCAAACGTCGCCAGACTCCGCATTCGTACCAGCCAGAAACCGGTCCACCCGAGGCAATGTCTCCAGCTCGTCCGCCCACCGCTGCCGCTGCGCAGCAATCATCAGCCGAGCCCACTCGATCGTGCCAAGCATCCACCCCGCAATCTCGCGTCGAGCAACCGGATCGTCCGTCCCCTGAACTCCCGCATCCGCGGCCAACCGCAGTCCCCCAAGCAAGGAATCGAGATTGTCGAACTCGCCCCGCGCGATGGCGTCCCGCAATTCCCGCTCCCGAACCCGAAGTTCCGCCGGAATCATCAGCCGTTCTGCCCCTGGATTCCGTTGCTTCCGTAAGTCGCGGTGAACAACTCCTGGAAGTAGGTCTTCTGCGATTCGAGCGTCGCGATCGCCGCATCCGCTTTCGAGAGCTGCGTCTGCAGATTCGTCTGCAACTGATCCACGCGAAGCTGATCGTTCGCGATCAGCGCATTCTTGCTGGTGATCTGCGTCTGAAATGCGTTGTAGGCCCCGGCGATCAGGCCATCGTTCACATCGTTGATCGAGTTGAGCGAATCGTTCGCCAGCTTCAGAAAGCTGTTGTCGGTCGAAGTCGAGCCGAGGAACTGCTGGATATCGGTCGTGTTCGCCGCCGAAAAGACGGATGAATCGAACTGAAGCTGTCCGTTCTGCTGCAGCGTGACGCCGAGATCGGCCAGCGAAGTAACCGCGCCCGAGCCGCTCGACGTTTCCGCCAGCCCATTGAGGGCGTTGACCAGCGTGTAAACCAGGCTGTCGCCGCTCAGCGCGCCACCACTCTGGCCTTCATTCTTCTGCACGCCGGTCACGGCTGAATTGAACGTGCTGACAAAGTTTGAAATCGCGTTCTGCAGGCCCGCAAAGCTCGTCGAAACCGTAATCGTGGCGGGTGAAGCCGTCTGCGCCGCGAGATGGACGCTCAGTCCGGGCGAGAGAGTGATATCGCGGGACGTGCTGTGAAGCTGCGTAAGCGAACCGTTGACCTTATAGAGCGCGTCCGTACCCGTCGAGAGCGTATCGAGCAGGTCGTTCGTCCCGTCATTGAGCTGAACCGTGTCCGCGCCGAGATTCTGACTGGTGAGCGAAAGCCTGTAGTCCGGGCTGGTGTTGGTGCCGACGTTGACAATCGTCGCCTGCACTCCATCGTCGGCGGCATTGATCGCCGTCACGAGCGATGAGAGCGATGCGGTGGCCGGAGTAATCGTGTGGTCCACGCCATTGACAGTCAGCGTGAAACTCGTAGCCGCGCTGATATTCCCCGTCGAAGGGTCCGTGACCGCGGTCAGTCCGTCTTTGCTGAGCGAAACCGTGGAGGAGCCGATGTCATCCACCTGAATCGAATACGTGCCGGGCAACGCGCCCGTTGACGCCGTGGCGGTAACGCCCGTGCCTGTGACCTGCGCCGCCGGAGAACCCGAACTGGCGCTGGCGATTGCCGACAACGCGCTTTGCACGAGCTGGAAGCTGCTGCCAAGCGCCGATGTCGCCTGCTGCTTGCTCGTCAATTCCGTGACGTCGCCCTGGAGGATCTGCATCGGCAGCGAGGCAATACCGACCGCGCGCTGGATGACTTGCTGAAAGGACGAAGCGTACGTGCTCGATCCATTAAAGGTGACGGGGGTTGACGACATTCGTTTTCAGATCTTCACCCTTTCCGATGCAGGTGGCGGGCCGAACTTTGCGATCCGGCCCGCCGCCTTTGGTTTACTGTTGCAGGAGCTTCAGAAGCGCCTGGGGAGCGGAATTCGCCTGCGCGAGAGCCGCTACCGACGCCTGCTGAAGAACCTGCGCCTTCGTGAGATTCGCCGCCGCGGTCGCCACGTCCGCATCGCGAATCCCGGATTCAGCGGCGCTGAAGTTCGTGATCTGCGAGTTGGCGAGTGTGATCGCATAACTCAGATGGTTTTCACCGGCGCCGATACGCGCCTGCACCTGGCCGAGCTGAGTGATCGCCGCATTGATCGCGGTCAAAGCCGCCACCGCGTTGCCGTTCGCGCCCGCGGTCGTCGTGGGCGGCGTGGTCGTCTGTCCGCCGGTCGCGGTAAACGTACCGTTCGCCGCGGTGGTCGATGCCGAGAAGTTGCTCGTACTCTGGATCGAAATCCCGTTTCCAGTGGTGTTCTTCACGGCATAAATACCCAGCGCGGCGGTCTTCGCATTGATTTTTGCAACCGCGGTATCCACGGTGTCCCCGGTGGTGAGCGCCACGTTCGCCGTACCCTGGCCGCTCTGGAACGTCAGAGTTTCGTTCGCGCCCGTGTAAGAGGACGCGCCCGCCACGCTGTAAACGCCGCTATTGGTTGCATCGCTGGCTGTGGACGCGGTGGCGTTACCTGCCGAAGCCGACCCGGCGACTACCGTGAACGCCGTACCGCCGCCGAAACTGATCTGGCCGTCGCTTCCCACCTGCGCCGTGATTCCGTAGGCGGAGAGCTGGCTGTTCAGTGAGTTCACAACCGCCGTTTCGGAGATACCCGCCGCGCCACCGTTAACGCTTGCCGTGACGTGGGTGGCGTTGTTGTTCTGGATCAGGTTGAAATCGAAGTTCTGGATGCCATTGCCCGCCAGGAATATTGCGCCCGGCGCATCCACGCGAACCGAATTGCCCGTCAACTCCGTGCCGCCGCCGAGGACGCTCGTGTTGGCGATGCCCAGCGCACTCGCGTCCACCTGATTCTGAGCGCCGCTCAGATCGATGGTGACCTGTGAGTTGGCCGCCGTGTTGCCGCCGCCGATATAAACGCTGTTCAGCGCGTTCAGTTGTCCGCCGGCCGCAAGGCCGATGTTCGAAGCCTGCTGCGTGACCTGCGTCACCAGCTGCTGATATTCCACGTGGATGTTGGAACGGTCGCCCTGGAATGTGGTGCTGGCGGATTCGGTCGCCAGCGTTTTGAGGCGGTTGAGAATGGTGGTGATGTTGCTCAGGCCGCCATCGGCGATCTGCAGCGCGTTCACTCCCTGGTTGCCGTTGAGCACGCCCTGCGTCAGCTCGGCGATGCTGCTCTGGTACTGGTTCGCCACGGCGAGGCCCGCGGCGTCGTCTCCGGACTGGTTGATTCGGTATCCGGAGGTTAATTGTTCGATTGTTTTCGTCTGGAAATTTGTGTTTGTGCTGAGATTGTTCTGCGCTACCAATGACGCATAGTTCGTCTGAAACGAGATCGACATGTTTTTAACATCCTGTTTTTTTATTTAATTCCGAACTTCATGTCCGGTGTTTTTTTAGAGAGGGGGCCGAACCCCTTGACCGGTCCGGCCCTGACTCTTTACTGCTCACTGCTGACTACAAACTACGAACTGCAACTTCAACAACTGATTACTGACTACGAGAGGAGCTTCAGAAGCGCCTGCGGAGCGGAATTCGCCTGCGCGAGAGCCGCCACCGACGCCTGCTGCAGAACCTGCGCCTTCGTGAGATTCGCCGCCGCGGTCGCCACATCGGCGTCGCGGATACCGGATTCAGCGGCACTGAAGTTGGTGATCTGCGAGTTCGCGAGGCTGATCGCATAACCCAGCTTGTTTTCGCCGGCTCCGACGCGCGCCTGAACCTGACCGAGCTGAGTGATTGCCGAATTGATCGCCGTCAGAGCGGCCAGCGCATTGCCGGTCACCGTGGACGTCGTGGTGGGAGCCGTGGTGGTCTGGGCGCCCGCGTTGTCGAACGCGCCGTTGGCCACTGCCCCGGAGATGGAGAAGTTACCGTTGCTCTGGATGGAGATACCGTTCGTGCTGGTATTCTTCACCGCGTAAACGCCGAGTGAAGCCGTTTTCGCGTTGATCTTCGCCAAAGCGGAGTCCGTCGTATCGCCGCTGGCGAGGGTAACCGAAGCGGTACCGTTGCCGTTCTGGAACACCAGCGTTTCCGCAACGCCCGTGAATGTGGCCGCGCCTGCAACGCTGTAAACGCCCGTGTTGGTCGCGGTGCTGCTGGCCGTCGCGGCGGCCGTACCGCCACCCGTGACTGCCCCGACGCTCACTGTGAACGCCGTGCCGCCGCCGAAGCTGATCTGTCCGTCGCTGCCCACCTGAGCCGAAATGCCGAAGGCCGAGAGCTGGCTGTTGAGAGAATTCACAACGCCCTGTTCCGAAAGACCCGAGGCGCCGCCGGCGAGGTGAGCCGTGACGTCGGTCGCGTTGTTGTTCTGAATCAGATGGAACGTGAAATCCTGCGTGCTGCTGCTGGCGAGGAACGACGCGCCCGGAGCATCGAGCCGCTGCGTGTTGCCGGTCAGTTCGGTGCCGCCGCCGAGAACGGAGGTGGTGCCGATTCCGAGACCGGTCGCGTCCACCTGATTCTGCGCGCCGCTCAGGTCGATGGTGATCTGAGAGTTCGCAGCCGTGTTGCCGCCGCCGATGTAAACGCTGTTCAGCGAGTTCAGCTGTCCGCCCGCCGCCAGACCGATGTTCGAAGCCTGCTGCGTAACCTGCGTCACCAGCTGCTGATATTCCACGTTGATGTTGGAGCGATCGCCCTGGAAAGTCGAGCTCGCCGATTCGGTCGCCAGCGTCTTGAGGCGCTGCAGAATCGTGGTGATGTTGCTCAGGCCGCCGTCGGCGATCTGGAGCGAGTTCACGCCCTGATTGCCGTTGAGCACGCCCTGCGTCAGCTCGGCGATGCTGCTCTGATACGAATTCGCCACCGCGAGGCCGGCGGCGTCGTTACCGGATTCGTTGATGCGGTATCCGGAGGTCAGCTGCTCGATCGTTTTGGTCTGAAAGTTGGTGTTGGTGCTTAAGTTGTTCTGCGCAACGAGCGATGCGTAGTTCGTCTGAAATGAGATTGACATGAGTAAACGTCCTGTTTGTGTCGATACGTTCCGGACTTCGTGTCCGGTCCCGGGTTCTCCTCCTTAGTGGATGCCCGAGGTATCGTTCCTTTCATGTCCCATATCGGGGCGGGGTTCGGACGTTCTAGCCATTTTTACGAATTCGGTCACGTCAACTTTTTGACGATGTCACCACGCTGTCAGCCGCGGGGACGCTCCCCGGCAGCCGCCGCAGCAGATTTTCAATCATTCCCTGATCCGCGCTCAGCGCCGCCGCCAGGTTCTCCTCGCGCGTGATGCGCGCTTCCTTACGCACGATCGCAACGGACGCGGGCGCCACAATGCCGAGCTTCACCCGGTGCGACTTCGCCTCCAGTACTTCGATTTCGATTCCATCGCCGACCAGAAGACTCTCGCCGGCGCGGCGCCACATGATCAGCACGCGACCAGCTCTTCCTCGAGCCGCAGCGGATGACGATGCGAATAGCCCGACTCGCCATGAATCGTCTGTATGCCTGTTTTGGTCTTTAGATTCACTACAATCGGGGCCATCAGATTGACTGTGGGCTCGGCTCCCGCTCCGGAGCAAACCAGCGCGGCGCACAGAATATCGCGGCCGATTTGCGGCGTCCTGCCGGCCGGCAATTCCAGCATCGCCAGCTCTTCGTCCGTCAGACCCACGCGATAATCCGGATCCACCACGAGAATCGGCAGCATGACGAAGCACAGATTCTGGACCGACGTGCTTTGCATGAAGAGCAGCGGCTCGGAGCCGGGCGCCGTCAGGAAACAGAACGACTGCTGGTCTTCAAACCCCGGCAATCCAGCTGGAAACGTATAGATCGAATCGGCGTCGCAGGCGCGATCGCCAAAGAACTTGGTCGCTATTCGGAGCATTGGCGTCACTTGAGCAAGTGCATCGCCAATCCAGATCTCTATTTTTTTGCTGTCGTTGCCGGCGCGGGCGAAGGTTTCCCCTGCCCCGCTTTTTCGTCCGCCGCTCCGGCTCCTTTATTAATGTCCTTCACCACCACCGCGGCGCTCTGAATCACCAGATCCACGCGCCGGTTGTGCGCGCGCCCTTCCGGCGTGTCGTTCGAATCGATCGGGACCGTATCGCCATAGCCCGCGATGTGAAAGCGGCTCAACGGAATTGCGTACTTACCGGTCAGCAGGTTCAGAATCGCCACCGCGCGCGCCGCCGAAAGCTCCATGTTGCTGTGAAAGCGGTCATTGTGGATCGGAATCGAATCCGTGTGGCCTTCAAGCACAATCTGATTGCTGAGTCCTTTGATGACATCCGCAATCTTCTTCATGGATTCGGAACTGCCGCCCGCCAGGTCATCGCCGCCTGACGGAAAGAACGCCGCCTGCCGCAGACTGACCACGAGTCCACGCGATTCCAGCTTCACGTCCACCTTATGATCTTTGATCTCCTGCGCCAGCGATTTGCTGAGGTACTCCATCGATGGCATCAGTTCCGTCACAGCAACCTTATCCGGCGGGATGTCCTGCCGTGGCGTCGTGATCTTCTGCGATCCGCCCGGGCCTTTCATCATCGCGCTGCCCTTGCCGGTGTTATCCACCGTGCCGCCCAGAATCTCATGAACCAGAGCCTTCGCGGCCCCACTGTCCATCGCCTTCGTCACCGAATCGGACACCTGCTGCGCCTTGTGCTTATCCGTCTGCGATGACGCGAACATCACCACGAAAAACGCAAACAGCAGCGTGATGAAGTCCGCATAGGAGATGAGCCACCGTTCATGGTTCTCATGCTCCGGATGTTTTTTCTTACGGGCCAAACCTCAGGCCTCCGCCGCCACGGCTTCCGCCGCGGCTTCGCCCTTCTTCTTCGCGCTGGCCTTATGCCCCAGATATCCTTCCAGCTTCAGCCGGATCAGCTTCTGGTTCACGCCGTTCGCGATCGCCAGCACGCCCTCCAGCATCATTTCCCGAATCTGTATCGTTTCCTTACCCCGCGCTTTCAGCTTGCCCGCCGCCGGCAGGAAAAGAATGTTGGAGACCGCCACGCCGTAAATCGTCGCTACAAACGCCACCGCGATACCGCGCCCCACTTCGTCGATATCCGCGAGATGCTTCATCACCTGAATCAGGCCCAGCACCGCGCCGATAATCCCGATTGTCGGCGCGTATCCGCCGGCGGACTCGAAAACCTTCGCCTCCGCCTCAATGTGCTCCTCCATCACCTGAATCTCGAGTTCCATGATGTCCCGTATCGTGGCCGATTCCACGCCGTCCACCGCGAGGCTCAGCGCTTTGTTCAGAAACGGATCCGCAATCTGGGACGCCGCTGTTTCGAGCGAGACAATGCCATCCCTTCGCGCCTGCGCCGCATAGCCAATAATCTCCTCTATCACCGCTCTCGGCGATTCGTGCTTCCCGAAGAACACCGAGCCGAATTTTTTCGCCGCGCTCAGCACTGTGCCCAGCGGCGTGGTGATCATGACCGCTCCCAGTGTCCCCCCCAGCACAATCAGCGCCGCGGTGAACTGCGAGACGTCGGAAACCTTCCCGCCTTCGAGAATCATCCCGCCGAGAATGCCGCCCAGCGCCACCACAATGCCGCCGATCGTCGCGAAATCGGGTTTGGAGGAAGCGCCCTTCGGCTTGCCGTCTTGTTCCTGTTCGTCAGCCATGGATCTTTCTTTCGCCGCGTGCGATCATCGCGGACCTGCTACACCGTTGGGAAAGTCGGGCGACACGAGCGATCGCCTCCAGGCGCGAACTTTTTCAATTACCTCCTCAACCGATTCCTGCACCGTCAGCTTCCGGTCATTCGTCAGCGTGATGACGGTATCCGGCGCGCTTTCAATAAATTCGATCAGATCGCTGTTCAGGACGAGACAGGTGCGGTTCAGTCGTGTGACATTAATCATCCGTTATCCTGCCTGTCCCCCACATCGGTTAGCAGGGTCTGATTTAGAGCGAAAAAGGGTTCGAGTTTTTGTAAAGGTGTCCGAAGAGACTCTTGTATGGTGAGTTCCTTCTACACTTGTCCCGCCGCCGTTCTCGCGAAATCTCTTCTCGACGTGTGGCTTTCCGGAGACCGCGCGAGCCTGCATCGGGAACTCGATCGCGTCTCGCTCCTTCCCGCCGATGAAGATGCGGACGACCGCGTGGAACTGCTGAAGTCAATTGCAATGCGAATGAAAGAATCGCCGGACCTGTTCGACGCGGGCGATTGTAATTCCCACGCCGAAAATCCCCGGGCGGCAGCCTGGTTCGATCTGCTCCATCACCTTTCGGCGGAGAGCTCGCTCATCAACTGAGATTCCTGCGCGCCCGCCAGCGTCTCGATGCGCAGCGCGCACCGTTCACCGCTCGGCACGAGCGAACCCGTAAACTGCTGTTTCCCGTTCACCAGACAATCGAACGAAGAATCTTCGGAATTTCCGATCGTCAGAATCTGACCCGGCGCCATCGCCAGAAGATCGCGAATCCGGATCGTCGCGCCCTGCAGCACCGCGTCCAGGCTCAGGGTCGCCGCGCCCAGATTGCGCAGAATACCGCCGCCAACCGGCTCCGCATCGCCGACGCGTCCCACAGCGGCCGCTGACTGCAGATGCGCCATGCGGGCAAGATATGTCGGCAGCGCAAGGACGAAATCCCCGCTCAGTCCGCCCAGTTCGACTCCGGATCGCAGCACGAGCGCGGATTCCGAGCCGTCTTCCGGAACCGCCGGACCATCTTCTTCAAACGAGGAAGGCTTCAGAGCGAACGCCGCCGGCGAGAGCGATTCCCACGCGGTACGCAGCGCCTTCGCGAACACTTCGAAAAATTCCCGCAGAATGAAAAGCTCGATGCCGGTGACAGTACGCGGCTTTTCGTCGTCATCCTCCGCCGGCGCCGCGGGTGGCGTGCCCAGCAGAATATCGAGCGCGCGGAACAGCAGCGCGGGCGGAAACACCATGTACGCCGACCCGGCCAGCGGAGCCAGATCGAGTTCGATCGCGCGATCGCCATTTCTCGTTCCGCGCATCGACGCCGCGATCGGGCCCTGCTTCACGCCCTGGAAGTTCATCGCCACCGGTTCCTGCAGCAGTTCGGCCATTTCGTTCTGGGCCGATTTCAGAAACGCGTGATGGAGTTCCTCGATCGTCGCCACCGCGTTGCTCGCCAGTTGACCGGCGGGAAGCGGTTGGCAGAGAGATTCGTCCGGAATGGATTCCTGTACTGGCATCGTGAATTCCCTTTATCCGAGCAGGCTGAAGAGATTCGGCTGCTGCTGGATCTTCGCTTCCACCGCCAGCGCCGCCTGCTGCTGCGTCTGCGCGCGGGTTACCTCCAGCGCGGCCGTGGGCACGTCCGTGTTCTGCACATCGCCCAGATCGCTCTGGTCCTGCACCATGAATTTCTGAGCCAGCTGGGTGGCGTCCGCCACGCGATTCTCCGCCGTCCCGTAGAAGGCCAGTTGTCCGTTCACGTAGTCATTCGCCGCTTTCACCGCGTCGCTTGCCGTCTGGATGCCGGCCGTATCGTTGTTCTGCAGCGCCGTGATCAGCGATTGCACCGCCGCGAACACATTGCCCGATACCGGAGCGCCAGTCGAATCCTGCGCATCGAAAATCGCCGTCGCCGTCCGCGCCGTCGCGATCGCCGTTCCGTTCACGTCCTGAATGGTACGGGTGTTGGTCGCGGTCACAAGCTGCTTCACGCCGTTGGGCTGCGTGGCGTCGAGCTGATAGAGCGCCTGCCCGTCCTGATCGCCGCTGAAAATATATTTCCCGTTGACCTGCGTCTGGCTCAGGCTGACGAGCGACTGCTGAATTCCCTGCACCTGAATCGCAAGATTCGCGCGTTGATCCGCCGTGTAGCTGGAACTCGCGCCCTGCGCCGCCAGCGTCACCGCCGATGTCAGCGCAGTGATCGAACTTTGCAGCGCGGAATCGGCAGCGCTCAGTTCGGTCTGCGCGCCATTGAGATTTTTCTGCGTCTGCTGATTGAAAGCAATCTTCGTCTGCAGTTCGTAAATCTGGTTGAGCGCCGCGGGGTCGTCCGAGGCCCGCTGCAGCCGGTAGCCCGAGCTCAGTTGCGCCTGCGCCTGCTGGATCTGCGCCTGCGTCAGTTGCAGGTCCGCCAGATATTGCTGATTGGCTCCATTAATCGTCAGATCCATAAAACATCCTCTGCATTACTGCGGAATAATCGAAAGAATCGAATCCGCCAGCGAATTGATCACGGTCAGCACGCGCGCCACGGATTGATACGCCCGCTGGAACTCGAGCAGCGACGCCGCCTGCGCATCGAGCGAAACGCCCGAAATCTGATCGCGCTGGGACTGCGTCTGGCTCACTACCTGCTGCTGGAGCGTGGCATTACTCTGCGCCGTCGCATTTTCCTGCCCTGCCCCGGCCGCGATGCCGCTGAAAAAGGAAACAAAACTCTGCCCGCCGATCTGGCCGGACGCCGTAGCCAGCGAAGCCAGTTGATTGGCGTTGCCATTCGCATTGCCCGCCGCGTCAACGGGCGCCAGTTGCGCCGGCGTGATTGCCGGATTCACCGCCAGCGTTCCGGATGCGAACGTCGCATCGCCATTGTTATAGGTGAACAGCGGAACCCCCGCGGGCGCGCCCGCCGCCGTCGAAGTGGTTCCAGACGTCAAAATGTTATTGACCGTGTCCGCGAATGACTTCGCGAACTGATTCAGTGATCCCGTTTGCTGCGCATCGCCGATGATCGAAGTCAGCACGCGATTCCGCACGTCGAGCAATCCGCCCAACTGCCCGCCAGTAACGGACGCCGTGATGTCATTGCCCTGATCGTCCAGAATCTGCGATGTGGGCGCCGATTGCGGATTCGCGGCCGGCGGATTATTATCCACCTGAGCCTGCGCGGAAATCGAATATTGTTGATCGCCGATCACCAGCGGCGAACCGCCGCCCACCAGCACGGTCACCGTGCCATCCGGCTGCGAAAGCGCCGTGAAATTCGTGAGCTGCGAAAGCTGTTCGAGCGTATTTTCGAGGCTCCCATCCGCTCCCGGATTCGGATCCGGATTCTGCAGTTTCGTCTGATTGTATTGCCGGATCTGCCCCGCGAGCGAATTGATCTGATCCACCGTGGATCCGATCTGAGTGTTCAGCCCTTTCGCCTGCGATTGCAACGCCTGCGAAAGCTGCGAAACCGCATTGGCAAAGCCGCCAGCCGCGGAAATCACCTGCTGCTCGGCCGATGCGTCGGTCGGCGAAGCGCTCCACGCCGAAAATGCCGTGTAAAGATTGTTCAGCGCCGCCGGTACGCCGCTCGTTCCCGTCACATCGAAGAGACTCTGCAGCGAAGATGTGCCCTGCGCCTGCGCCGTGAAACCGCCCAGCGCCTGCAGTTGCCGCTGCACCTCGGAATCCGCATAGGAATCGCGCGCGCTGATCAGCCCCTGGGCGGCGATTCCGCCAGCCGCGCCCGAAGCAACATCGAACGGCTGCGCCGTGATATTCAGCTTCTGCGTGGCATAACCCGGCGTGGAGGAATTGCTGACGTTGTTCTGAATCACGTCCAGCGCCTGCTGGAGAATGCTCAGCGAGTTCGCCGAATTATTCAGAGCGGCAGTCAGTGACATCGATTAAGCCTCAGTGCCGCGCGTTTCTGCGTCAGGAACGGAATAACGCGCCGCATCCGCGCCGTAGAAACCGCTTTCGCTCCCGCTGACGCCCGGCGCGCAGCGCAGGAATGCGGCGGAAGCATCGGTCAGACGGCCAAGCCGCGCGGCGTCATTCTGAATCTGCCGCAACTCTGTCGCGAGAACCGTCATGTTTCGATCCGGCATGCTTCGCACGTGATCCAGCAACTCGCGCAGTTCCAGCGCGGATTGCTCCAGAGAAAACGCACAGCTCTCTATAGAGGTGAGATCGGTCGCGTTCCACCGCTCCGCGGCTTCTTTTAATCTTTGTCCCGCCGCGATGACCTGCTCGCGCGCCTGATCCTGCGGTGTCACGCCTTACCCGCTGATGGCGCCGCCGACGAGATGCCGCTGTTGACCAGCGCACGGCTGACCTGATGCGAATCCACGTGGTAATTCCCGCTTGCGTAGAGCGCGCTCAGTTCTTTCACGCGCGCGCTGTGCTGCGCGCTGCTCGCCTGGACTCCCTCGGAGAACGTCTGCGCCGCGCTCGAAATCTCGACCTGATCGCCGCCCGCCGAGGATGTTCCAACCCGGCCCGCGCCTGCGCCAGCCCCTGCGTGCCCAGCCCCGCCGGTACGGTTAACCTCGGGCGACACCCCGCTGGATACGACGTCATTCTGGATGCGAATACTCATAGTGCGTCCGTACTAAATTGCCAGCCTGATCGTAGCATTCGGTACAACTACCGGCAAGATTACCTAAGGTATTACCGGCGTCATTCACTTCGGTTAACAGAGCTTGTAATTGCCTGTTTTTGTAAAACATGCGTAACTTTCCCTGGCGCCGGAATGATAACCAAAATGAGCATAGAATGTTCCGGCGAATGTTGAAATACTACTACTTCGTACGAGAGTTAACACCCCCAAACGAACATGTCTCGCAAAACACTGTTGATCCTTGGAACCCCTGATAATCAGGGTGAGTTTTCTGCTGAAAATGAGTGGCAGGAAGTCCTCTCGGGATACGCCGTGAGCTTCCATACCTCGCTTCATGAGGTGCTGGCGGCCGCCGGAGAGGCCGACTGCATCCTGGTTCTCGATACCCCGGCAAGCGAACAGCCCGTCGAGATCCTCGAGTCCATCCAGTCCGTGAACGCCCACGTGCCGGTGATTTTCCGCCGCACGGAGATTACCGCCTTTATGGCGGTCCGCCTGATTCACTCGGGCGCGGCCAACTGTATGGATGCGAGCGACGGTCTCGACAAGCTGCGGGACGCGATTGACGCTTCCATTACGCAGAAGCGCATCCAGGACAAAGTCCGTCTCGGAACCTCGCACGCCGCGGAGCCCTGGCGCAACTTCCTGATCGGGGAAAGCGCGGCCATGGAAGCCATCGCGGAAACCATTCGCCTCGTCGGTCCGCGCCGCTCCACGGTGCTGATCACCGGCGAAACGGGCACCGGTAAGGAAATGGCGGCTCGCGCTCTTCACGCAGCCAGCCCGCGCGCGCGTCACGCCATGGTGGCGATTAACTGCAGCGCCCTTCCCGAAAATCTTCTGGAAGCCGAACTCTTCGGCCACACCAAAGGCGCTTTCACCGGCGCCGCCGCCCTGCGCATCGGCCACTTCGAGCAGGCCAATCAGGGCACCATCTTCCTCGATGAAATCGGCGACATGCCGCTTGAACTCCAGGCCAAACTGCTCCGCGTCCTGCAGGACCGCGAAGTCCAGCGCCTCGGCAGTTCCGAATCCATCAAGATCGACGTTCGCGTCATCGCCGCCACCAACGTGGACCTGCAGGAAAAGGTCCGCCAGGGCACGTTCCGCGCCGACTTGTTCTACCGCCTCAACGTGGTTCCTCTGCAGATGCCGGCGCTGCGCGCGCGCACCACCGACATTCCGATGCTGGTGAGCCACTTCGTCAAGAAGATCTGCAACCTCGAAGACATCCCGCTGAAGCGCCTGTCTCCGGAAGCTCTTTCGCGTATCTGCGCCAGCCCCTGGCCGGGTAACGTGCGCCAACTCGAAAACGCCGTCGAAATGGCCGTTGCGATCAGCGGCGACCGCGACGTTCTTTATCCGAAAGACTTCGGCCTCTCCGACGCCGGCCCGCGCAGCGCGCCCTCTGGCGCCGCGCCGCAGTATTCGCTTCCTCTGACTGAACCCATCCATTTCGATACCGCGGTTTCCCAGTTTGAGCTGGCAATTCTCGATCAGGCTTTACGGCAGAGCGGCGGCAACAAGACCGTAGCGGCCAATCGCCTCGGCATCAAGCGCACCACGCTCATCATGAAGATGCGGAGCTTCGAAAACGCCGGCTTCCTTCAGAAGGCCAGCTGATTTTTTCTTTTCACCAAACCAGTTGACCCAGACCAACTCATCTTTCACCAGACCAGTTGACCCAGACCAACTGATCTTTTACCAGACCAGCTGACCTTATTTACCAGACCAGCTGACTTTTCACCAGACCAACTCATGTGGGGCGGGGCTTCGGCCCTGCTCGCCGGCCTTCCGGCCGGCGCGGAACTCCCGAAATATTTCAATCTCACGCCGCCGGAACCTCCAGCAATCTCTCCAGTTTCAGCAGCAGTTCAATCTCTTCCTGCGCGACCCCGAGCGACGCCGAGATACTCGCCACCTGTTCCCCGCGCCGGGCCATCCGCAGAGCCTTGGTCCGGTTCGTCAAATCGAGCCCCTGCACCGAAAGAGGCCCA
This sequence comes from uncultured Solibacteraceae bacterium, assembly GCA_964636715.1. Classification (GTDB taxonomy): domain Bacteria; phylum Acidobacteriota; class Terriglobia; order Bryobacterales; family Bryobacteraceae; genus BOG-234. Next base: position 16,373 of record CAZWTH010000018.1, read on the forward strand.
GGAGCAATCGGCGGGGGCAGCGGCGCAGGCGCAGCCTTCATGACTTCAACCGTCGTCCGCACCACCCCGCGCAATTCCTCAATCTTCGCGTCCGTCTCCGCGCGACCGGCCTCGACCGCCTTCTTCACCGCCCGCAGGTCCATCTTCGTCGAGATCCAGAGCGTCAACGACCCCAGCATCCCCACGCCCAGCACGCCGCACAGCACCGCAAGCTGGCTCACCGGATTCATCAGCCAGTTCATGCGAATTGCTCCCCGGCCGCCGCGGATGATGAAATCAGCCGTTCTCTCCGGCTCGCGATTTCGGAAATCCGCACGCCGTACGCGCCCTTCACCATCACCGCTTCGCCCCGCGCCACCACATGATCGTTCAGCATCACTTCCACCGGCTCATCCACGCCGCGGTCGAATTCGATGATCGACCCGGAGCTCAACCCGGCAATATCCCGAAGCGCCATGCGCGTTGTGCCGAACCGCAGCATGATCGGCAGCTCGATATCCATCAGCATGTCGAGATTCGACGTGTCCTGCTGCGGCGTTTCAGCCATCGCTACCAGCAGGCTCACGCTTTCGCCGCCCGCGAACTCTACCCGATACATCTCGCGCTGAGTCGCATCCGCCGGAACCTGATCCACGCTTTCACCGCGTCCGAGCGAGCGCGTCAGCATGTCGGCAAAGCCTGACGCGCCCGCTTCGGAATTCCTTCGCAGCTTCTGCAGCGTGGCCACATCGGCTGCGCTGATGCCAACGGTCACCGGCGTGGCATCAGTCGAGGTCCACCAAAGCATCTCCGCGGCGGCGTCCGGGGTTTCTAACGGCGCCTGGCGAATCACCGGCTGGCTGCCGGCATCTTCCCCCAGGACGCGCCCCAGGCGTGTCACCCACGCGTCGATCGCGACATTATTTTTATAGTTCGTCATTGTCGTCTCTGCTTACCGCTTCAATCCGCGGCGTGTGGACCAAACTCTTTCCAGATGACTGCGCAGACGCAAAATCGCCTGCACGCGCAACTGGCCGATGCGCGAGAGATGCATCCCCATCACTTCCGCTATCTCGCGCAGCGTTAACTCTTCGTAGTAATACAAACTCAGAACCGTGCGCTCCGATTTCGGCATGCGATCGATGGCGAGCGCCAGAATGCGCTCCAGCTCCGTTCGCTCCACAATCTGCGAGGGCCACTGGCTCTCGTCGTCCGAAATCACGTCCAGCAGATTGAGGCCGCCGCGTTCGTCATCCGCCACCAGCCGGTGGATCTCCACGGCCTTCGCGTCCGTCAGCCACTGCTGATATTCCGCCGTCGAAATCTTCAGCTCGGCCGCGATCTCTTCTTCCTGCGGCTCGCGCCCCAGGCGCTGCTTCGCCGAGTGAATCGCCTGCTCGATCTGCCGCGAGCGCTTGCGCGTCTCCCGCGGCGCCCAGTCCAGATCCCGCAGGCTATCCATGATCGCCCCGTGAATCCGGTGCTCCGCATAAGTCTTGAGCTGCACGTTGAACGACGGATCGAAATTATCGATCGCGTTCAGCAGCCCCACAATCCCCGTCGATACCAGATCTTCCAGCGAGATATGGTCCGGCAGCCGGTCATGAATCCGTCCCGCGATGATCCGCACCTGCGCCAGGTGGTCCATCACGAGTTGTTCACGGCGCAGAGCCGCCTGTTCGCCGGCGGCGACCTGCGGACCGTAGCTGAGCGTACCTGTAGCCATCTGCTTTTTCTGAATTAAGCTGCCGAAAGCAGAAGTAAAGGCAACTGGCGTACCAAAGGCTCTGTGAGGAAAGTCGTCGACGCCGGCGCCAGATTCTCCGGCACCTCCTGCCCGTTCGTGAAGAACGAAATCGGCGTATCCGTGCGCGCGGCCTCTGAAAACAGGCCTCCTGGCGCTTCCGTCTCATCGAGACGCGTGAAAATCAGCGCCGCCGGATTGAAAATCGCGAAGCGATCGTTGGCTGCTTCCAGGTCTTTCTGACGCGTGGTGGCCGTCAAAACCACGTGGGTGTCAATATCCTGACGGCGCCGCAGGAAGCCCGCGAGATCGGCCGCCGGGCCCGCCAGCGCCGCGGGGCTCAGCCCGGGCGTATCGATCAGCAGCAGCGTGTTGGCGGGCGCTGCGTCAATCGCATGCTGGAGCGCCTGCACCGTCTCCACGCTCTGGAACGGAACTCCGAGGATGGCCGCGTAAATCCGAAGCTGTTCTGACGCCGCGATACGCTGCGTATCGGCGGAGACAATGCGCACTGGCTTGTTCTTAATCAGCCCTTCTTTCACCGCGAGCTTCACGAGCGTCGTAGTCTTGCCCGATCCCGGAGGTCCCACAAGCGCCGTGATGCGTCCCAGGCCGGGCCGCACGCGGAAGCGCCGCTCAATTTCATCGATGGTCGCCCGCAGCATCGCATCGC
>CAZWTH010000019.1:0-43455 GCA_964636715.1 uncultured Solibacteraceae bacterium
CCACACTTCGATCCCGCTGCACAAGCGAATCATGAACGAGCCGGATTTCGTCGCCGGCACGTTCGACACTAACTTTATTAAGCGCTGGATGTAGTGTGGCGTCGCCGATAAATTTTGACATTCGCCGTGGAGAATGTGGGGCAGCCTTTCAGGCTGCTGACTCGCTTTCCAGCGAGTCCAGCCGGCTGGAAAGCCGGCTCGCAGGCAGGAATGCCTGCCCCACGTTTCGTTGTAAAAAATTAGCGGAGACAGGAGATTAGGGGGCCTCAACGTGGCGAAGAAGATCCGATTCGGAGTTCTGGGCGCCGCGAAGATCGCGACGGTTCGCGTGATTCCGGGGATGCGGACGTGCGAACTCGCGGAGGTCACCGCGATCGCATCGCGCGATATCGCGAAGGCGAAGGAAGCGGCAGGGGAACTCGGGATCGCGAAGGCGTACGGCTCGTACGAAGAGCTGCTGGCTGATCCTGAGATCGATGCAATCTACAACCCGCTGCCGAATCATCTGCATGTTCCGTGGTCAATCCGGGCGATGGAAGCCGGGAAGCACGTGCTGTGCGAAAAGCCGATCGGGATGAATCGCGAAGAAGCGCTCCAGATGATTGCGGCTCGCGACCGCACGGGCGTCAAGGCGGGCGAAGCGTTCATGGTGCGGGTGCATCCGCAATGGATACGAACCGCGGAGATTGCGCAATCGGGCGAAATCGGCGAGTTGCGCGCGATGCATTGCGTGTTCGGCTATTTCAATCGCGACGCGGCGAATATTCGCAACCGGCCGGAATGCGGCGGGGGAGCTCTGATGGATATTGGATGCTATCCCATTTTCTTCGCCCGGTGGATTTTCGGTACTGAGCCCGTGCGGGTGAGCGCCCGAATTGACCGCGATCCGGATTTCGGCACCGACAGCAGTACTTCCGGCCTATTGGAGTTCCCGAACGGTCAGGCGCTGTTTACCACCAGCACGCAGATGAATCCATACCAGCGCGTGCAGTTCTTCGGGACGAAGGGCCATGTGGAAGTGGAGATTCCGGTCAATGCGCCGCCCGACCGCGAGACGCGGATCTTCGTTCGCGTGGGGACGGAAGACAGGACGGAGACTTTCCCGGTCTGCAATCAGTACGGGCTGCAGGGCGACGCATTCGCGCGCGCCATTCAGGAGAATGGGGCAGTACCCGTAGGACTGGAAAACGCCGCCGGCAACATGGCTGTCATAGACGCGCTGTTCGCGAGCGTGAAATAGATCCGGCCCGGCTTTACACTGAAATTTAGCTGGACCAGATAATTCGCATGCCATCGAACATTCATCCCATTCGGGAATTCGTCGTACGTCCGGCTCTGCCGCCACAGCTGGGGAGGATGCAGGAATTAGCCAACAACATCCTGTGGGCATGGGAGCCGCCGATTCGCGCGTTGTTTCGCCGTCTCGATCCAGGGCTGTGGAAGGAATCCGGCTACAACCCGGTGGTGATGCTGGGCCGCGTCTCGCAGGCCACGCTCGAAAAGATGGCGGCCGATCCGCGCTTCATCGCGCAGTACCAGCTTGCCTGCCAGCGCTTCGATTCGCACATGAAATATCCGCGAACGGCCAGCGACGGCAAAGTGATCGCTTACTTCTCGGCGGAGTATGGACTCACCGAGTGCCTGCCGGTGTATTCGGGCGGCCTCGGCATTCTTTCGGGCGATCACATGAAGTCCGCGAGCGATCTGGATCTGCCGCTGGTGGGGGTGGGGCTGCTCTATCAGTTCGGCTATTTCCGGCAGAACCTGAACGCGGATGGCTGGCAGCAGGAGCGCTATCTCGAAAACGATTTTTATTCGCTGCCGGTGCAGCCCACGAGCGACGAAAACGGCAAGCAGATTTCCGTGACGGTGGACCTGCCGACGGGGCCGGTCGCTATCCGTTTGTGGAAGCTCGCGGTGGGACGCGCCGAAATCATCTTCCTCGACACGAACACGCCCGAGAATACGCGGCCGGAGGATCGAAGCATCACCAGCCAGCTTTACGGCGGGGATAACGACATGCGTGTCCGCCAGGAAATTGTGCTGGGGATTGGCGGCATGCGCGCGCTCGAAGCTCTGCAGTACAAGCCGACGGTTTTCCACATGAACGAGGGGCATTCGGCGTTTCTGGCGCTCGAACGCATTCGCCTGTTCATGGAACGCCAGGGGCTGCGCTTCGAGGAAGCTCTGGAGGCGACGCGCGTGAACAACGTGTTCACCACGCACACGCCGGTGCCTGCCGGCATCGACCTGTTCGATTCCGGACTGATGTTCCACTACTTCAACACGTTCTGCCAGAACGCGAAGATCGAGTTCGAGAGGTTCATGGCGCTGGGCCGGCGCAATCCGAAAGATCCGAACGAGCCGCTTTCCATGGCGATTCTGGCGCTCAACACGTCCGCCTACCGGAACGGCGTGAGCAAGCTGCACGGCGAAGTCTCGCAGGAAATGTGGAACGATCTGTGGCCTTCCCTGCCCGTAGCGGAAACGCCGATCACCTGGGTCACGAACGGCGTGCATGCGCCGAGCTGGATCAACGGCGATCTGGCCGATCTCTATGACCAGTATCTGGAGCCCGACTGGCGCGGCCGATGGCACGATCGGGCGATGTGGAAGCTGGTGCGCGATATTCCGGACGAGGAACTGCTCGAGATGCATCGGCGGCGCAAGCGCCGTCTGATTGCGTTTGTCCGCGAAAGGCAGACCGCGGCGGCGGCGCGGCGCAAGGCGGCGGCCACTGAAGTACGGACGTCGGCTGAAGTTCTTGATCCGCGTGCGTTGACGATCGGATTCGCGCGGCGCTTCGCGACGTACAAGCGCGCGACGCTCCTGTTCCGCGACGTGGACCGGCTGCGGAAGATCCTGTGCCATCCCGAGCGGCCGGTGCAGATCGTGATTGCCGGTAAAGCCCATCCACGGGACCAGCCCGGGAAAACGTTTATTCGCGAAATTGCTCAACTGGCGCGCGACCCGCAGCTGTGGAAGCACATCGTGTTCGTGGAAGATTACGACATGAAGGTGGCGCGCGAGCTGGTGCAGGGCGTGGATCTGTGGCTGAATACGCCGCGGCGCGGCGAGGAAGCCTGCGGCACGAGCGGCATGAAGGCGGGAATCAATGGCGTCCTGAATCTTTCGGTTCTCGATGGCTGGTTCGACGAAGCATATGAAATGTCGGGCGGCTGGGCCATTGGAGACCGCGAGCGATATTCCGAAGACCAGGACGGGATCCACGCGAGCAACATCTACTATCTGCTCGAAAACGAGATCGTGCCCCTCTACTACGGTCAGAACGAAGGCGGCCTTTCAAGCGAATGGGTACGGCGCATGAAGGAATCCCTGATGAACCTGACGCCGCAGTTCGACGCGCGCCGCATGGTGGACGAGTACTCGCGGAAGCTCTACGATCCGTCGCATTCGAACTGGATGTGGATGGAGGGCGGAAACTTCGAGGAAGCGCGTTCGCGGGCGCGGTGGAATGCGCGCGTACGGGATCTGTGGCCGCAGGTGCAGTTCGTCGAAATGGGGCCCGCGCCGGAGACGCCCGTGATGAGCGGGGAGCCGATTCACGTGCGGGCTCAACTCAGTCTCGCCGGGCTGAAGCCGGAGGATGTGCGGGTGGAGTGTCTGATCGGACCGATCGGAGCGGGTGGCAATCTGGAGAACACCGAGGTGATTCCGATGGCCGGCTCGCGGCTGGATGGCGATATGGCGATCTTCGAGCGCGAGATAATTCCGGAGCAGACGGGGCGGCTGGGATATGCGATCCGGGTGAGCCCGAACCACGACGATAATCCGATGACGCGGCCGGTAACGAGTTTGCTGAAGTGGAGTAAGTAGTTACGTTGCGGGAACTCCGCGCCGGGCGGAAGCCCGCCGTGCAGGGCTTCAGCCGAAGCCCTGCACCACCTGGCTGAACGGAAGTAAGTAACCGGCTTAAGCTGGTTTGCGGCCGGAGAGAACGGCGACTACTTTTTCCGTGATCTGATCGACCAGGCCGGACATGGCTGAGTCCAGCGCGACGGTGACGGCTGCGCGGACCTGTTCGGGATCGATCACGGCCACAGAGCGAGGCGTCACAGGCGCGGTGCGAGCCGCTGGAGCAGCCGCGCGCTTGCGCCCGCTGACGAAGCGGCCGATCGATTCGAGGAGCGCACTGGCTTCGAACGGCTTGCGAAGAATCCCGTCGGCGCGGACGCGATCCACCTGCTTCTCATCCACGGCTTCCACTGGCCCGGCGGTCAGAATCACCGGAGAGCCGCTCGTCCGTTTGATGTATTCGCAGAGCTCGAAGCCGGAGACTTCAGGCATCGAGAGATCGGCAATGATCAGATCCGGCTGAGCATCTTCGAGGCGCAGCATCGCGACCTTACCGTCACTGACCGTAATGACTTCGTGGCCTTCGTCGCGAAGGATCCGTTCGCCGATACGCTGCGCGTGCGGGCTGTCATCCGCCAGCAGAATGCGGCTCATTGCTGAACGGCTGCCGGCGCGTCGGACGGCGTCTTGGGCGGATTTTTCTTTGCCTTCTTCGCGGCCGCAGCAGCGGCTTTCTGCTGGGACTTCGCCTGCGCTTCCAGGCGCTTGCGGTATTCGTCCAGTTCCTTCTTCGTCCGGTTGGTGGGAAGCGGGGCAGCGGCGGTGGAGTTCCCGGTTGAGATACCGGCGGAATCCGCGCTCGCCTTGTGCTCGCCGGAGACCGGAGAGGAGGAGAGCCGGGCGTCGTTGCGCTGATCGATTACAGTCGTGTTGCCCGCCACGCCGATACCGACATCGGAAGTACCAGCCGCGCCGCCCGAGGCAGGCGCGCCGGGCGCGAGCGCGCTGTTCACATCGGCCGGAACGCTGACCGGCACCGGAGGCCGCAGGGACGTCATGGCGGGCGTTCCCTGCTTCGCGGCGGCGCCCATTTCCGGATGGCCGGCAACCACGTGGCCGATCTTACCCATAAAGCCGGCAACGTTTCGATGTTCCATGTTGTACTTCATCCGCTCGTACGCGACAGGATCGGATTCCGGGATCGGGTGCTTCAGCTCCGTCAGGCGCGCTTTCGCATCGGCGAGGTGGTAACTGGCGGGGTAATCGCGAACGATTTTCACGAGCGCGTCCGCTTCCTGGTTTTCAAACCGGTCGCCCATTTTGCGGAACGTGTCGGCCTGTTTCCAGAGCGCATCGTCAGCGGCGCTATAGAGCGGGTACTGCTGGGTGAGATACGCGTAGCGGCCTTCGGCCGCCGGCATCGCGCCGCGGTTGTAATAAAACTCGGCGGTGCGGTATTCCTTGTCGGCCAGGAGTTCCTGAACGTTGCGCAGCTTCTGCTCGGCGGGCTGCGCGAATTTGGAATTCGGGAACTGGGTGATCACGGCGCGGCATTCGTCTTCGGCGCGCTGCCCTTCGGCGTTGTCACGATCCGGCTGCAGCATCTGCTTCATGTGGATGTCGCAAATTTTCGACTGCGACTCGGCGGCCTCTTCCATCTGCGGATAGAACAGGATGAAATCCTTGTATTCAATTTCCGCCTGGGCGAGCCCATGCGCGTCGCCTTCACGGAACCAGCTATCGGCGATCGCCAGCTTGGCCTTCGCCAGATATTCGCTGGTGTCGTAGGTATTGATCAGCGTGTTCAGCGTGATGCGCGCCGTCAGATACTGGCCCTTTTCGATATTCTTCACTGCCTTGTCGTACAGAATCTTATCGGGCTGCTGCGTGTCTTTGGTAATGGCCGTTTCGTACTTCTTGTGGTGAAAGAGGCCGAAGCCGCACAGCAGGTTCACGGAGAGGGCGAGACCTGCCACCGACAGTAAAGGATTGCGGAATAGGGGGTTCGGTGAATACATCGGTAACTCTTCCTATTAGACCACTTCGGGGGGCATTCCGGTTGCCACGGCCGCCGGAGATTTAAACCCTGCGGATTCAGACGCGTACGGCCAGCGCGCCCTCGGCCAGGCGCTGCAGGTCCCGCACAGTTGCGGCGGAATCTTCACTGTGGAAGACGGTGGACCCGGCCACCAGCCAGTCGCAGCCCGCGCGGACGATGGATTCGACGTTTTTCTGGTTGACGCCGCCGTCGATTTCGATCTTGAAATCCAGTCCACGTTCGCGGCGGGTCCGGTCGAGCCGCTGGATCTTTTTGAGGGCGTTCGGGATGAATTTCTGCCCGCCGAAACCGGGGTTGACGCTCATCACCAGGATGTAATCGGCGACGTCCAGAATGTCTTCGAGGACGCTGACTGGCGTGGCGGGGTTGATCACCACACCCGCTTTCGCGCCGAGGGTCTGGATGTTTCGGACGGTGCGGTCAAGATGCGTGGCGGCTTCGTAATGAACCGATACCTGGTCGGCGCCGGCTTCGACGAACAGGGGCGCGTACTTATCCGGGTCGGTGATCATCAGGTGAACGTCGAGCGTGCTCTTCGTGATCTTGCGGATGGATTCGACAACGGGCGGGCCGATGGTGAGATTGGGGACGAAATGGCCGTCCATGATATCGACGTGCAGCATGGTGGCCCCGCCGCGCTCCACGGTCGCGATTTCTTCGCCGAGGCGGGCGAAATCCGCCGAAAGGATGGAGGGGAGGATGTGGGGCATCGTCACCCTGATTATCGCTCAGAGCGAGAGGACAGCCGCGAAAAAGCCATCGCCGCGATCGCGGCCGGGAATTCGGTGGATGGTCTGAATCACTTTGGCGCCGGACGCGGCGACGACGTCTTCGTTCTCTTCGCGCTCGAGCGAGCAGGTGGAGTAGACCAGAAGGCCGTCCGGGGCGAGTTGCGCGAGGCCGTTGCGCAGGATGGCGACCTGGCGCTCCTGGAGTGAGGCGAAATCCTCCGGTTCGAGCTTCCATTTGATTTCGGGATTGCGGGACAGAGTGCCGGTGCCGGAACAGGGAGCGTCGATCAGGATGCGGTCAAAGGGGCGGTTGAAGGGGAGCGGATTGCGGGCGTCGAGGACGACCACGGGAACGTTCAGCGGCGAAAGCGTGCGGGCCCGGCTCGGATGAAATTCCGCGGCGATGGCGCGCACCGGCGTCTCGATGGCCTGTGCGGTCTTGTTGCCGGGGGCGGCGCAGAGATCGAGGAAAGTGTGTCCGGGCTGGAGTTGCAGGAGAGGGACAACGGCCTGCGCGGAAATATCCTGGAAGCGAAACGGCCTGGCGTCGCCCTGCGGCAGCCGGTAGCAACCGGGGACCTCGGTCGACTCGGCGCCTGGGGGCGCTTCAGCATTGCCGACGCGGATGTAGCGTTCAGGAATGGTGAGGCTGGCGCGCGCAATTCCCTGCCCGGCTTCGGCGCCGTATTGTTTTGTCCAGCGATCGAGCAGCCACGAGGGCGTAGAGAGCGATTCGGAAATATCGACGGGCTTCCGCAGCGAGTGGCGCAGAATGGCGTTCACAAAATTGGCGGCGGAATCGCTGGCGGAACGGCGGGACAGTTCGACGGCGTCATTCACGATGGCGTGGGCAGGAACGCGATCCTGGAATTTTAGCTGATAGAACGCCATTTCGAGAGCGATCCAGATTTCGGGATCGATATTCTCCGGCGGGACTTTCGAATAGGAACGTATCAGCGCGTCGAGTTCACCGCGGCGCCGGAGAACGCCGAAGACGATATCGGAGGCGAGACCGGCGTCGCGTGGATCGAGATGCACGGATTTTGCGGCCAGCGCCTCGGCCGACCACGCGCCGCGCTCCACCGCGAGCAGAGCGGCGAACGCGGCTTTTCGTGCGGGCGCGAGATTCATTACTTTCATTCTCTCCGGCGCGCTCGACGGATCGGGCATTTGTGCTATATTGGAATTAGTCTAATATTAGACTTTTGTCAAACTTTGGAATCCAACAAAATTGAAGAAGCCATCCGGGCAGCCGGCCTGCGGTGCACTCCGCAACGGGTCGCGGTGCTCGATTATCTGGTTCGGCATCCGGATCACGCGACCGTAGAAGAGCTTTGGCCGGCGCTGAACAGGCGCCATGCGCAGGCTTCCAGAGCCACCGTTTACAACACGCTGCACACGCTGGCGGAGGCGGGGCTGGTGCGGGAATTCAAGCTGGATGGCAATGCCGCACGCTATGACGCGTGTCTCCATCCGCACCATCATTTCGTGTGCGATCGCTGCGGAGGCGTGGAAGATCTCGAATGGTTCGACGTACCGGGTCTCGAGCGAAAGCGGATGGGCGTGCGCTCGATCCGCTCTTATGAGATTGTCGTGAGAGGAGTGTGCTCGAAATGTCACTAACCGACAAACGTTGCGTACCGTGCGAGGGCGGCGTTCCGAAGCTGACCGCGGAGCGCGCGCAGGAGCTTCTGAAAGAGATTCCGGGCTGGGAAGCGCCACAGGGACATCATCTGCATCGCGTCTTTCGTTTTCCGGATTTCAAACAGGGACTGGACTTCGTCAACCGCGCCGGCGAGATTGCCGAACAGGAAGGCCATCATCCCGATCTTCTGCTCGCCTGGGGGCGAGTGGAAGTCACGATTTTCACCCATAGTATCGACGGTCTGAGCGAAAACGATTTCGTGCTGGCCGCGAAAATTGGGCAGCTTTACCAATAGTTTTATCAATAAGGAGACAACACTCATAACATGCTTGGAGTAGGAGATACTTTTCCGCAATTCAGTCTGGACGCGACCGTCTCGACCGATCCGAAGTCGGCTTTCAAGACGATCACGAACCAGGATTACAAAGGCAAGTGGAAGGTTTACTTCTTCTGGCCGAAGGATTTCACTTTCGTTTGCCCGACGGAAATCGCGGCATTCGGCAAGCTGAATTCGGATTTTGCCGACCGTGACGCGCAGCTCCTCGGCGGCAGCACGGATTCGGAATTCGTCCATCTGGCGTGGCGCACGCATCACGCCGATCTGAAGGACCTTCCCTTCCCGATGCTGGCCGATATCAAGCGCGAGCTCTGCGAATCGCTCGGTATTCTGGACCGCAAGGCCGGCGTTGCGCAGCGCGCCACATTCGTGGTGGATCCCGAAGGCATCATCCGTTTCGTCTCGGTGAACGATCTTTCGGTGGGCCGCAATCCGCAGGAAGTGCTGCGCGTGCTGGATGCGCTGCAGACCGATGAACTCTGCCCGTGCAACTGGCAGAAGGGCGAGGCGGTCCTCAAGGTCTGACATGGATCGCGTGTACGAGCTGTTTCCCGACTACGCCCGCGATCTGAAGATCAATCTTCAGAACGTGCTGAAGCAACCCGAGCTCACCGAACAGCAGACGTGGGGCACGGCGGTCGCTTCGGCTGTGGCGTCGAGGAATCCGCAATTAATGGGGGCGGTGCTGGAGAAGGCGGGCCAGCACCTTTCTCCGGAAGCCATGGGGGCCGCCAAATCGGCGGCGGCCATCATGGGGATGAATAACATCTATTACCGGTTCCAGCATCTGAGCGGGAATGGGCGTTATTCGGAAATTCCGGCGCGGCTGCGCATGCAGGCGATTCGCTCGCATGCGTCCGACCCGCTGGATTTCGAGTTGTGGTGTATTGCGGTCTCGGCGATCAATGGCTGCGGGGCGTGCGTGGCGTCGCATGAGAATGTGCTGCGAGAGAAGGGCGTTTCGGAAGAGACGATTCTGGCGGCGGTGCGGATTGCGAGCGTGATCCATGGCGCGGCCGGGGTTCTGGATGCGGAAGCGGCTGTAGCCTGAAGCGAATCGGACTGATTGCGTCGAGCGGAAGCTCGACGCGCAGCGCCGAAGCGCCGCCCCACGAGCTACTCTTCGGTCCAGACGACATTCTGAAGCTCATGGAGGCGGTGGTAGATGCCTCCGTGGGCCATCAGTTCCTCATGATTGCCGATCTCGGCGATCCTTCCCTGCTCCATCACGACAATTTTGTCTGCGCGGCGAATCGTTGAAATCCGATGGGCAATTACAACCACCGTGCGGCCCGCCATCAGGTTGCTCAGGGCTGTCTGCACGAGCATTTCGGATTCAGTATCGAGATGTGATGTGGCCTCGTCGAGAATCAGGATCGGCGCGTTGCGGTAAAGCGCGCGGGCGATGGCGAGGCGCTGGCGCTGCCCACCGGAGAGCCTCACACCGCGATCGCCGATCACCGTCTTATAACCGTAGGGCATCTCCGCGATGAACTCATGCGCGTGGGCGGCGCGGGCTGCTTCTTCGACGCGTTTGCGATCCGGATGTTCGTCGCCGTAAGCGATGTTGGCCGTCACAGCGTCGTTGAAGAGGAACGTATCCTGCGCCACCAGGCTGATCTGACGGCGCAGGGAGTCGAGAGTGAGATCGCGGATGTCGACGCCGTCGATTTTCACAGAGCCCTCCATCGCATCGATAAAACGCGGCAGCATGCTGGCAAGCGTGGTTTTGCCGGCGCCGCTCGAACCCACCAACGCGACGATTTCACCTCTGCGGATTTCAAGAGAGACGTCGTCTATCTGCACGCCAGTCGCACCGGGATAACGGAAGCTTACGTGGTCGAAGACCAGATGCTCCCGGAATTCCTCCAGCCGCTGGGCGCCTTCGCCGCTTGCGATTTCCTCCGGCTGGTCGAGATAGGCGAATACTTTCTCCGATGCGCCGATTGCCTGCTGAAAGAGGTTGTAGAGATTGGTCAGGCGCTTGACCGGCTCATAGAGGAAAAGCAGGGCGAGCAGGAATGCCGCGAAATCGACGGCATTCAGAGCATGGGCTTTGATCTCCTCGCGTCCGTACCAGAGCAGGCCAACGAAGGTCACCGCCCCCATCAGTTCAATGAATGGCGAAGGGATGCCCTGCAGCATCACCTTTCGCATGTTCGTTTTCAGCAACCGCGACGCGGCGGAACTGAATCTGCGGAATTCATACTTCTCCGCCCCGAATGCTTTCACCACCTGCTGACCGGAAATGGCTTCCTGCAACACCTGATTCAGATCGCCGACCGAATCCTGCGTCTTGCGGCTCGACCGGCGAATTTTGCTGCCCAGTTTCGCGGTGGGAAGCAGAACGAACGGAAACAGCGCGAGGCTGAAAAAGGCCAGCTTCCAGTCGGTTGTGAAGACGACAAACAGCAGTCCCATCGCCGAGAAGCTCTGGCGCAGCATATCGGCGAACATATCGGAACAGGCAGTCTGCACTCGCTCGATATCGCTCATCACGCTCGCCATCAACTGGCCCGTGGATGTGGCCGCGAAGAACCCCGCGCCGTGACGCAGCAGCTTGTCAAAGACTTCGTTCCGCAGATCGGTCACGATGGAGAGGCCGACGAAGTTGGTGACGTAGTCACCGAGATAATCGCATACGCCGCGAACCAGAAATACAATAATCACCGAGATGGCGAAGATCGTAAGTACGTTGTGGATAACGGGCGGGAAGAACTGCTCGAGATAGATATCTCGATGGATCACGGGTATTGTGAACAGCTTTTCCGGACCAGGATCGCCGGAGGGGTTGAGAATGCGCGGTATTTCCTTAATCAACAGGACGCGTATCGACGTCATCAGCCCCATGATGGCCATCAGGACGACGGAGATCGTCACCAGATACCAGTAGCGGCGCGTATAGCCCGCCAGACGCAGAACGTCTTTCAACGATTCGCCTCCTGCACGGAGTAGACGCGTTCCAGACCGCGAATGACGTCAGCGACGGGAATGTTCGAGATCGGGCCTTCCGCTTTGATGACTTTGCCGACTGTTCGCCACGGGGACCAGATTTCGGAATCGGAGGGGCCGAAGAGCGCCACTAGCGGAAGACCGAACGCGGCGGCGAGATGGGCAGGGCCGGAGTCGTTGCCGAGAAAGAGGGACGCGTCCCGCATCAACCGGGCAACTTCGCGCAGTGGAGCGCCATTGATCGTTCGCCACTTCGAGAACGCGGAGAGGTCTTCACCTGGGCCGCCGATGAATACGGGTTCGAGTCCCATGTTCTTCGAGACGAACTCCGCGGTCTCCACGAAAGACACGTCGGGCCACGTCTTCTCCGGCGTTGCGGCCAACGGATGGAACACGGCGTAAGCGCCATCTGGCGCGCGTGGCGAACGTCCTTCCGGCGCCGGAACGAAGGCGCGCGGAATCCAGGTGCGCTCCACGCCGAGATAGAACATAGTGGACGCCATGTGCTCCGCGGTATGGACACGCCGCGTGATCGCGAGGATCTCCTGCGCGGTCGGTATCAGCGTGTTGTAGACCAGCGTAGGGCGAAAGATATCGAGCCCTGCGCGGATATCGGCGCCGGAGAGCATCGTGAGCCGGGCGCTGCGGCTGCCGCCATGCAGATTCAGGCAGAGCGATGGGCCAAACGCGCGGAGAGCGCGCACCGTGGGAGGCAGCACTTCCGCAATGGCCGGATTTCCCCGGAATACGTCAGCGAACCGGTCTTCCACTACCACGCCGATCCGCAGATCCGGCCGCGCGTGATGGAGGATCTGAATCGCGGGAGTCAGCAGAATGCAGTCGCCGAGCGATCGCAGACGGATGACGGCAATGCGGCTCTGTTTCGGCAGCTTCGCGATGATGTCGGTCTGAGCCGGCACGCGGACGCTACTCGTCGATCACCGCTTCGTCGATCAGCATGACGGGAATGTCGTCGCGAATGGGATAGAGGCGATGGCAGGAGACGCAGCGCAGTCCGCTTCCGTCGGGCTTGAGTTCGACTTTGGCCCGGCAGGCCGGGCAGATGAGGATTTCGAGCAGATCGGAGCTAATGGCCATTCTTAACGAACCAGTTTAACAGCGAACACGCCGGTCAGGCTTTCGCGAAGCGGCTGGTGTCGATGATGGCGCGGAGGTGGGTGCCTTCGCCGACGAGTTTATCGCCGGAGCGCGCTTCCACGCGGAATTCGCAACGGCGGGACGTGCACTTGAGCAATTCGGCCTTGTAGGTGACGGTAGAGCCCTCTTTCGCGGCGGCCAGATGCCAGATATTCACGTGCATCCCGACGGTTGAGAACCCCTGCTGGAGCACTTCCGCCATCATGTTGCGGCAGGTGCGCTCCATGAAGAGAATCATGCGCGGCGTGGAGAGAACGCGCGAGTTTCCCTCGCCCAGGAAGGTGATTACGTCCTCTTCGGAGACCACGTGGTCCTCGGTCCGGATCCTGCCAATGGGTACTTCGGTCATCTCCTCCACTTCACGAATCATATCAGCAGGATACAGTGAAGCGAATGAAGACGCTGGCGGGAAAGACGGCAATTGTGACGGGCGCGAGCCGCGGGATTGGACGCGCGATCGCGGTACATCTGGCATCCGAAGGGGCGAATGTGCTGCTCACCGCGCGCGATGCGGCGCTGCTCGATTCGGCGGTTGCGGAAATCACGCACGCGGGCGGCGCGGCGGCGACTTTCGCAGCGGATCTGCGCGAATCCGAAGCCGCGGCCGCAATCGCGAAGATGGCGATCGATCGATTTGGGGGCATCGACATACTGGTCAGCAACGCTGGCGCAACCAAACGCGGCAATTTCGAAGAGCTCACCGATGCGGACTGGCAGGATGGCTTCGCGCTGAAGTTTTTCGGCGCCGTTCGGCTGACAAGGCAGGCGTGGCCGCAGTTGAGGGCTCGGCGCGGGTCGGTGGTATTCATTTCGGGTTCGGGCGGACGCACGCCGGGTGCGCAGTTTACGATCGGCGGCTCCGTCAACGCAGCGCTCCTTTCGTTCACCAAGGCAATGGCTGACCAGGGGGTAACGGACGGCGTGCAGGTGAACTGCGTCAATCCCGGCCCGGTGCGCACGGCGCGGCTGGAAACGCGGCTCTCGGCGATCGCCGCCGCGGGGAATGTGACCCGCGATGCGGCGCTCGAAGCTTTTATCCGGCAGGAGAAAGTCACGCGCGTGGCGGAACCGGAGGAAATCGCCGCGCTTGCGGGATTCATCGTGGGGCCGAATGGCCGCTCGCTGCACGGATCGCTGATCGATATCGATGGTGGCAGCACGAAAACGATCTAATAGTGGGGCAGCCTTTCAGGCTGCGGACTCGCTTTCGAGCGAGTCCAGCCGGCTGGAAAGCCGGCTTGCAGGCCGGAAGGCCCGCCTCACGTCTGCATGTCAGGAATTGATGGGGACAGGAGACTAAGTTCGCATGCCGAAGGTTTCCGTCATTGTGCCGGTGTTCAACGGCGAGTCGTTCCTGCGGGAATGCATCGACTCCGTGCTGGAGCAGACGATGGACGATTTCGAATTGCTCGCGGGAGACGACTGCTCTTCCGATTCGTCACGCGCGATTCTGGCGGAGTATCGCGATCCCCGTGTGCGCGTGTTTTTCAATGACCGCAATGTGGGGCTCTTCGCCAATCTCAATCGGCTGACGGCGCATGCCACTGCGCCGCTCGTGCGCTTCCTCTGTCAGGATGATGCGCTTGTCCCCGAATGTCTGGCCGTCGAATCGGAATATCTTGGGGCAAACGCAAAGGTCGTTCTCGCAATTTGCTCCGCTTCGCAGATGGACGACAAGAGCCGTGAAACGGGCGCGTGGGGTGAACGGCCCGCGCCCGACGCATTCAGCGGCGCGCATTGCCTGCAGCGGCTGTTTTACGAAGGCTGTCTTCCCGGCAGTCTTTCGACGGTCGCGGTTCGCCGGTCCGCCCTGATCGCGGCGGGACCGTTTGACGAATCTTTCACCGTCGCGGGCGATTACGAAATGTGGGTGCGGGTCGCGCAACAGGGCTGGGTTGCCGATCTGCACCGGCGCCTGATCCGGCAGCGCGAGCATGCCGGGCGCCTGAGCGTTGCGCCACTCTCCGGCGTACGCTTCGTCGAAGAGAACCAACGAGTCGTGGACAAGCTTCTGCGGCTGCTTCCCCCCGCCATTCAGGCGGAAGCAGAGCGTTACTTTTGGTGGCGGCAGAATGTTTTCGATACCAACTATTTTTTTCACTGCCTGCGCAATGGAAGGCTCGCCGAGTGCGGCAAACTCGCGCGCGTGATGGGCGCAAGGCGGCTAATTCCGGGGATGGCAGCCTGGCTGGTTACTGTGAATAACCGCGTTTACCGGCCAACGCCAGTCTTCGCCCCGGAGTAGGCGCCGCGGTCAAAATCCAGCCCCGCGGCCATGCCGGCGACCCAGCACAGCAGCATGCCCGTCGCCGGCACATACGTGATCAGATCGACTGCGCTGTGCAGCATTCCCGCCACGAGCGCCACGGCGCAGGCAATCGCGAACCCTCTGCGTTCGAGCGGCCCCGGCCGTAACACGCCGCGCCATGCGGCCCGGATGACAATGGCGCATACGATCGCGGCGAGAATGAACGGGACGATGCCGCCTTCGGCCACAAATTGCAGATAGTCGTTATGGGCGTAATCGAGAGTGCGGATCACCGCGGTCTCGCGATAAGGCGTGACGGCGGAGCCGAATGCGCCAAATCCGCAGCCGGTGAACGGATACGCAGCAATAACGCGCAGCGTTTCCTTCCAGAACAGCGTCCGGTCGCCGGCGGGTAACGCACCGACGCGGTCGAGCAAGGCGCCGGAAGCCAGGACTGCCGCGGCGGCCACCGCGCCGGTCAGACTGCCGCCCAGCGCGAAGGCGCGCCGGAAGCCGCGCATCCGGATGGTCCCGTGAATCCACGCCAGCAGCAGCAGCGAAAACAGCGCAATCACAAACCCCGCGCGTGAGAGCGTCATGGCGATCGCGGCGAGCAGTAAAGCGGCCACGGCGGCTCCCAGGCAGGCGGACACCGCGCGAATCCCCCGCGGCGCAAAAATGAAAACCGCTCCCCCTGCGAACGGAAGACACATTTCGAGCAGAGCGCTGTAGTGATCGCGATTCACAAATGTGCCCGACACAACGGCGCTCGAGCCAGCCGCGTTCTGCATCAAACCAATCACGGCTTCGGCCGAGGCGATCACCAGCGGCGGCAGCGCGATCAGCCAGGAACGCCCGGGCAGGCGCCACATCAGATCGCGCGCGATCAGGAATACCGCGCCAAAGGCAAGGTAGCGGATCGCATACTGCAGGCTCGCGTCAGGCAGAATACTGAGCGGCAGACTGCCCGGCATGGGACCAAAGCGGAGCAACGGTTTCGCCAGCGCGATGCGCTCTGGCGAGAGGGTGGAGACCAGCGCCGTGGGTAATGGAATCGCCTGGAAGAGAGCCCACAGCGGAATCGCAAAGAGGGGGACGTAAAGCAGAGGACTAGCGGGCGCGGGGGCGCCATCGCGCCCCAGATAACCAATCGCGAGAAGAATACCCAGCGCAATTACGCACAGATTCCAGTCGGAAGTCGCCACACCTCCATAACGGAGCGTGGCGTAGCCCAGAACGAGACCAGCGCCTGCCAGGAGAAGCGTAGCTCTCATGAAACGCAGACGGAATCGGCGTGCGCCGCGGCGTCGAGTACTTCGAGGAAGACCGGCAGAACGGCGCTCTGCGAATATCGGCGCGCCACCGCCTGTTCAGCGGCCACGGGCGCGGCAGGCGGCGCATCCGCCGCACGAGTGATCTGTTCAATGACGCGGTCCACATCTCCGTGCGATGCGTGCATCATCCATGGAGGATCCAGAGCCAGATCCATGATGTGACTTCGTTCCGGCCCGATATACAGGAAAGGAATGCCGAGCGCGAGCACGTTATAAACCTTGGAGGGATGTACCACGCCCGCATAGGCATCTCCCATCACCACGGCGTGCAGATCCGCCGCTGAGAGGGACGTGGAGAGGCGGTTGAGCGGCACGTAAGGCAGACAAAGAACATTGCGAAGCCGGTGGCCCTCCGCATAGGCCTTCACCCGCGGGAACTCGCTGCCGCCGCCGATGAAGCAAAAAACCACGCGCGGGTCGTTCTTCATCCGGCGGGCTGCTTCAAGCAGCGTATCCAGAGGATGACACGGACTATGATTGCCGGAATACATCACGACGAATCGGCTATCCAAGCCGTGCTCGTGGCGGAACTGTTCACGTCCCGCGGCGTCGTAGCGCACATCGCCGTCATGCGCCCACGGCGGAACGACGGCGATCTTCTGGCACTCAACTCCGTAAGCCTCCAGACGCTCCGCCATGAAACGATCCATGACGACGCACCAGCGCGCGGTCCGAAAACCGAAGGCCGCCGTCTCCCGCAGGAGGCGGCCGGTGAGCGATTTCGGGTTCAGCCAACCGGCGACGATCGCCTGGTCCGGATTGAGGTCGAGAATCCAGCAGATGAGCGCGCCGCCTTTGATCCTCACCAGCGCCGCGGCGGCGGCGGAGAGCAGCGGAGGCGAGGTCATCGTGATGACGAGATCGAATCGTGGCAGCAGCGCCGCCCGCACCGCGCACGAGACAAGAAAACTCGCGAAATCGATCGCCCGGCGCCAGCGCGCTGCTTTGCCCAGGCCCGTGGATGCGACGCGAATCACCTCCACGCCATTCCAGACTTCGCGCGGCTGGAAACGAGTTCGCGGACGATCGTATCCGCGGCTGCTCGCCACGACTGTCACGCTGTGTCCCGCAGCGACAAGGGCTTTCGCGAGATCGGCCGCATGCTGGCCGCTCGATACTGTATCCGGCACAAATGCCTGGTTCAGCAGAAGGATTTTCAGAGATTGCGCCCGCCTGTGCAGGACTCCGGCTTAGACACCATATGGTTGCCCAATACAAGTAGATCCATATCCGTGCGCAAAAAGCAAGACAGGGCATCCGCTGGGTTACTCACGATGGGCTCGTTTTCGTTGAACGAAGTGTTCACGAGCAGCGGGATTCCCGTGATTTTCTCGAATTCGCGGAGCAGTCCCCAATACCGTGGATTGGCGTCGGGCGTGACGGTTTGAATCCGGCCCGTACCATCTTCGTGTACGACGGCGGGGACTTGGCCGCGGACCTCCGGCCGAAATGGATAGGCCTGCACCATGAACGGCGAGGCCGCGCAGACGGTAAAGTATTGCGGCTGCGCTTCCGCCAGAATCGAGGGGCAGAACGGGCGGAAGGATTCGCGGCGCTTGATGCGGTGATTCAGGATATCTTTCATATCGGCGCGGCGCGGATCGGCCAGGATGCTGCGGTTACCAAGAGCGCGGGGGCCGAATTCCATGCGGCCCTGGAACCAGCCGGTGACGCTGCCCTTCGCGATCCTGGCCGCTGTCTGGCGAAGCAGATCGGCTTCGGTTTCGAATGACTCGAATGCGACGCCTGCTTCTTTGAGCGCAGCACGAATTTCGCGATCGCCAAATTCCGGACCGTAGTAAGCATGCGTCATCGCGGCGCCGCGCGGCTGGCCGAGAATCTGATGAGCGACGTGGAGCGCGGACCCCATCGCGATCCCCGCATCATTCGGAGCCGGGGGGATGTAGACGTTTTCGAATGGCGTCTCCTGGAGCAATTTTCCGTTCGCCGCGCAGTTGAGAGCCACGCCGCCCGCATAGGCGAGATTCTTCATACCGGTTTCGCGCTGGATATGGCGGAGGAACGCGAAGCACACCTCTTCGAAGACGAGTTGGACGGAGGCGGCAAGATCGGCGCGGGCCTCACGGACGTCCGCGAATTCATCCGCCATGCGTTTCGAATAAAGAGGCGCGATTGTGGGGGCGCCGTTGTCCCACGTCATTTCCGAGCCGCCCGCGTGATAGACGAAGTAATCCAGATTCAGCCGGATCTGATCGCCTTCCACCCGCACGATGTTGCGGATTGCGGGCGCGAATCGGGGGGCTCCATACGCGGCGAGCCCCATCATCTTGTATTCGTCGCCGTAATGCGGAAATCCAAGGAGCTGTGTGAAGGCCGAGTAGAAGATTCCCAGCGAATGCGGGAAACGCACGGAGCCGCGCACATCAATGCGGTTGCCCCGCCCCACGCCCCACATCGCACTGCTGAAATCGCCGAAGCCGTCGATAGAAACCACGGCGGCCTCTTCAAAAGGCGACGCGAAGAATGCCGAGGCCAGATGCGCGCGATGGTGCTCGACGAAATGCAATCGCGCGTGGGCCAGCCCCAGTGCCTGCATCTGCTGCGGGAGGCCTGTGACGGCGGAGCGGTTCCGGTAGCGGTTCATCGCATGGCGGAAGGCCCCTGGATGAGTTGCGACATAGGCAACCTTGCGGGCCAGCTTGGCGTTGGTATCTCGCCCGATGGCGACGTGTTCGATGACGTCCGGCGTGACACCCGCCAGACAGGCTTCGCACGCGAGCGCCGGGAAGCCGGCCCAGTGCTTGATCCGGTTCAGCCGCTCTTCTTCGATGGCGAACGCGAATTCGCCGTCGCGCCATCGGGCCGCCGCGGAATCGCCATGAAACGCATTCAGTCCGAGGATATTCACTTCCGCAGCGACTCCTCCCACAGCATGGCGTCCACCAGAAAGCGGTACCAGAAACCCTGCAGGCAGTGGAAGACGAACCCCTCCCTGCCGTCGAGAAATCCGAGCCGAAGAATGTAGCGATAGAAAAAATACGCGGCTGGACGTACGAACAAAGGCGCGCGGGCGTAAAGTTTGTCGCGCAGCCAGCGCCGTCGGGCGATCGGGCTCTGGCTCAGACTGGCGGCCACACGTTCGCCTTCACTCTGGGCCTCCCGCTGCTCCATCGCCTCGGCCGCGGCCCACCGGAAATGCCGGCGGCTCCACGAGGAAAGATCGCCCGCCGCGGTATCGATGAAATCGTGGCGAAGCCGGCCCACGGTTCCTTTGACGATGAAATGCTGATCGTAGCGCCGGTCTTCGCAGCGTCCCTTGCCGTGGCGAAACAGACGAAGCTGATAGTTCGGATAGTGACCGCCATGGCGAATCCAGCGGCCGCGAAATACCGTACGGCGGCGCAGCATGTAGCCATCGTGACTCGCCTGCGGCGAGCGCAAGACGTCCGCGATCTCCGTCGCCAGTTCCGGAGTCAGGCGTTCGTCGGCGTCCAGATGGAGAGTCCATTCGGTAGTGAGCGGCAGGTTCTCGAGAGCCCAGTTGCGCTGGCGGCCATAGTCTTCGAACGCGTGCTCCACGACCTGCGCTCCAGCCGCGCACGCGATCTGTACCGTCGCATCCGTAGAGCCCGAATCGACAACTAATACGTCGCACTCCAGACCTGAAAGGCTTCGCAGGCAATCGGGCAGGCTGCGTTCCTCGTTCAGCGTCAGAATAATCACGGACAGCTTGCGGGTATCAGACACCGGCGGCGCGGCTCCGTACGATGGATTCATACGCCGAGAGAAGCGACGCGGCCACAGGGCCAGGCGTGTAACGCAGGGCAAGCTGACGCGCGTTTTCGCTCATCTCCGCCAGTGTCGCAGGGTTCGCGGACAATTTGAGAATCGCGGCGGCCAGCGTCTCCTCATCGCATTCGGTGACCGCGCCGGCGTTGGCCTCCGCAACAGCGCCCGCAATGCCCACGCGCGGCGAGATCAGGACCGGCACTCCATGCGCCATGGCCTCCACCACAGCGACGCCGAAGTTTTCCGAATGCGAGGGGAGTACAAACAGATGGGCGTGCGAAAACAGAAGGCGCTTTTGTTCCGCATCGACCGGGCCGGTGAACCGAATTCTTTTCGAAGCGCGCTCCCGCGTCGGATCCACATAGTCCGGTTCGCCACCGCCCGCGACGATCAATTGCAGATCGGCTCCGGCTTTCACGCACCGGTCAAACGCCGCGAGCAGTTGCTCCAGCCCTTTCTTCCTGTCGAGGCGAGACAGAAAGAGAATCGTAAACGGCGGCGCGGGAGCCGGACGCTCCACGTCGCCAGCCGGCGTCTCCACCGGATTCGGGATCTCGATCACGCGGGCTTCCGGGCAAACGCGCAGGATTTCCTGAACCTCCATTTCACTCGTCGCCTGCACCGCCGCCGCATCCCGCAGCAGCGGTTTCTCGATCCACGCAATTGACAGCCGCTTCAGGACGGGACGCCGTGATTTCAATCCCCACGCCGAGAGCGTTCCCAGCGGCCGGATCATATAAGGCACGCTCTGACGCCGCGCCTGCCGCGCCGCCACCACGGAAGGATAGCTGAACAGCGCATGAACATGGACCAGATCGTAATCGTGAACATGCTGGGCCAGCCAGCGCGAAAGCGGCCGGGAAAAAGAATAGAAGCGCGTCTCGCGCGGAAAGTAGAAGATGGAAACGCCGCCTTCCGGAAGAGCCACGCCATACGGAACGCGCAGGCGCGCATCGGGACCGTCATCGTCTGTGGCGGCGACATGAACGGTAACTCCGCGCGCCGCGAGCGCCGGCGCCAGCGAGCGCAGCACGATGCCGGGCCCTCCCCGCGCGGGGCTCAGCGACGGAATCACATGCAACACCTTCATGACAAGACCGCCAGCGCATTCAATAATCGCTCCCGGAAATGCGCCTCTGTGTAGCGCGATTCATACCGGGCTCGCGCCGACTGCGACCACGCATCCCACTCAGCTCCCGCGGTCAGCATCCGCACCAGCGCCGATGTCAGCTGCGTCGCATCGGACGGCTCTACGGCCATTCCAGCGTCACCGACAACCTCGCGGCCTGCGTCCGCCGTGCTCACGATGCAGGGCCGTCCCATTCGCATCGCTTCGGGATAAACCAAACCGAAGCCTTCTCCGCGACTCGGAAGCGCCATCACGCGACACTCCGCAAGATAGTGCTCTTTATCCGATTCACTCACCTCGCCCAGGATTTCCGCGTGTTGCGCATTCCGTAATTCGTCGCGCATGTCGCAGGGGCCGATGATCCGCAGCTTCGCTCCTGGAATTTGATCGACGACCCGCGACCACGCTGCGATCACCGCGTCATGTCCCTTATAGCCCTCGCTGCGCGCGATGCGGCCAATCATGAGCGCCGCTGGCGGCTCGGCGGGCGTGGGCAATTCCGCGGCGAACGGCGCGCCCAGACCCAAATGCACGGTTCGATGCGCAGAGCCGGTCAGTTCAGGATGAAACTCCAGAAAACGCGCCCAGGTGAAATCCGAATTCGTCAGAAACAGATCGACATTCCGCAACAACCGGGCGGTCGCGGGAGACGGCCGCCGCCACGCCTCAATGCCGTGCAGAAACAGCGCCACGCGGGCTCCACGAGCCCGTACTAACGGCAGCAGCTTCAGCATCCCGATGTGCCACACCAGAATCAGCCGAACCGGCCATTTGCGCGCTGACGCGCGAATGACCGCCATCGCCTGCGTGCCCGCGTGATGTACTGTTCCGGCGGTAACATCCTGGGGAGAAACCGGCGCGCCGTAGCAAATAACATGCGCCTCGCCGCCTGACGCCGAAGCGACCGTATTCCACGCAATCCGTCCCGAGAGTTCCACGCCGCCGACGCCGCTCGTGGACGGAAACAGCCCGAGCACTCCGTTCAAACGGCCTCCGGCAGCCCGTAAATGCGCTTCTCCAGCGTCTTGCGCCGGCGCAGCACGGGAAGCGTCACCAGAAATACGATCGCGATCTGCTGCATCAGGCCGCTCAGATATTGCCCCGCCTGCAGTTCCACCGCAATCAGCGTACTCATCAGCGCAAACCCAATCCCTGAGAACAACAGGCCTGAGGCGCGATCCAGCAGCGTCCGTTCGAACAGGCTGAGCAGCACGCCAATCGCGAACATGACCGGCGCCACGCCCCACCATCCGAAATTCATGAATGCCTCCGTCAGGCACCCCACCGCAATGGAGACGGTGTTCAAAGCGTGCGGGTCGGTGAGGCCATACGCCACCTGATAAAACTGATTCGCCTCGTTCACGCTCGGTTTATCGGGCCAGACGAAGCGCGGCACCACCGTCGCCAGCAAATAGGAGTAGGTCTTGCCGTTCTGGAAGGGCACAACGCGCGGCGTCTTGACGATCACGTTCGTCGCCTGATTGAGCAGGTCGAGGCGCGATACGGATTGTCCGAACAGGTCGAGAGACTGCCGCCGCTCGCGGCTCGACAGAGCATCGCTCCATTGCCGGAACGACGCATTCAGCCAGAACTCCACCCTCTCCGCGACGCCAGCCTGATTATTGGCCGTCCAGTAGACGGTCCGGAATGCGTTCTTTCCCACCTGAAGAAACAGGACAACCGGCACAACGACGGCGATCGCCGTCACCGGCAGCCGTCGCCTCTCCGACAGATAAACCAGGCCCAGAATCACGGCGGTGAACGCAACCGGCCCCAGTTCGCCCATGGCGATCCCAATCAGCGCGCGAGCCGCAAGAAATACTCCCAGAGCAATGCGCTGCGGTTTCGTTGCCGTGCCCTGCATCACGCGAATCCCCAGCATCGCGCAGATCGCCAGCGGGACGATATTGGCGAGCCCGATCATCAGTTGCGCGCCACCCGCGCCGAGGACATGCCAGTCCTCCCGCAGCGAAATCACCATGCCGCCGATCATCAGGCAGTAAAGATAACGCCACGTGCCGGGCGAATCCAGGATATCCGGCAGCCACGACGCGTGAAGAGGCCGCAGCCGCACTTTCATCCCGATTCCCAGCCCGACCACCCCGAGACACACCATCTCCAGAACGGCGAATACATCCGGCTCGCGAAAGCGGACGCGCGTCTGCGGATCGACTGGCGGCCGCCCGAGAAACAGCGGCATTGCGAACGCGGCCCAGTAAGACAGAGCGAGCACCGCAAAGAATGGAATCCGCAGGCGCGATCGCTGCTGCCACCTGCCATACGAGTAGCAGGGAATGAAAAGCAGCGCCAGAGCCAGCAGCGCTTCCCGCGTGGAAACCGGGTTCGGCGTATACCACCAAAGAAGCGCCGTGGCCACGGCCGGCAGCAGCCAATACTGCAGGCCCGCCGGTGGAACTCGGCGATAGGACTCGGCGCTCATGCGTTCTCTATGATCCCAGCGATTGCCTCGCAATCTATGATCGCAGCGATTGCATGGCACAGTCTATCGGCCGCGTACTGGGCGGAGTGAGTCTCCATGCGCTCTCTGGCCGCCCCGCCCATACGGGTTGCCAGACGCGGCGCCCCAGCGAATTGCTGTATGCAGGCGGCCATTGCGTCAACGTCGCCCGGCGGAAAGAGGAAGCCGGTTTCACCGGGCGTCACGAGGTCCGGACCGCAGCCGACGCGATCGCTGACGATGCAGGGAAGCCCGCGCGCCATGGCCTCATTCGCTACGAGGCCCCACGTTTCGATGCTGGAGGGAAGAGCCAGTACGTCGGCGGCGGCGTAGGCGTCGGCCATCGCGGTCTGGTTCAGAAACCCCGTAAACGCCACGGGGACGCGGAGTTCAGCGGCCAGCGCTTCCATCCCGGGCCGAAGTGGCCCGTCTCCCGCCAGCAGGCCGTGAACGCGGCTGCTGTTTTGCGCGGCTTGCCCGATGGCGCGGATAAAGTCGGCTGGCTGCTTGCGCGGAATGAATTTTCCGGCGAAAAGGAAGACCATTGCATCGGCCGGAATCCCCCAGCGCTGGCGAAACGCGGCTCTATCCGCTTCCGTCTTCGCCAAAGGTTCCGGCACACAATGCGGGACCACAAACACTTTTTCCGGCTTCGCGCCGTAGTGCAGAAAGTATTCGCGCGACCACGTCCCGGCCGGCAGACACCCATCCAGTTTCGGAATGAAATACCGGTAAAGCGGCCACTTCAGCGCCTGTTTCAGGAACGAGCGCGGAGTATGCAGATGCGAGTCCGACCGCGCCATTACGGGCGTACCCGTCTGCCAGCACGCGCGGATTGTCTGCCAATAGCTCTTCGTGTGCCAGCCCGAAACGACCATGGCGTCGAATCGTTCCCGAACCAGGACGTCACGAATCTCCGGCGTATCCGTTCCCGCGAATTCCGTCACGCTGGGATGCTTCGCGACGTTCCGCAGAAAGCGGTGGCGATAGCCATCGAGCAGTGGAATGTCCCATTCGAATTCGACTCCAAACCCGGCTTTTGCCTGGTCCGCTGGAGAGGCGTTGTGCGAATAGAGCACTTCGAAGTCGAATTCCGGCCGCCGCGCCAGTTCGCGATACCAGTGGGCGTGGTATTGGATCGGATGCGAATCGACGATCGCGACGCGCTTCTTCATACGCGGCCATCCACAATTTGATTGAAGATGGAAGCCAGTTTGGCCGCCATGCCGCGCGCCGTGTGTTCCGTAGTGATTTGCGGGATGGGCGCCGCGTCGACGGTGACCAGCGCTTCCAGATGATCGGCGGCAAGAACTGCCTGCGATTCAGCGCTTCGGCCCTCGCCGAAGGTCAGGATACGGGCTGGCGTGAGCGCGGCGAGCGATGCAACCGCGCTGCTCTCCTCGTGGAAAATCGCCAGGATTGGCCTGGCCGCGAGCGCGTACGGATAAATCTTCGAGGCCGTATAGTGGGGCTCGTCTGTCCCGATAATCAGCAATCCCGACGCATCGAGCAGAAGCTGCAGAGAATCCAGATAGGGCACGCGCGCCGCCGTTTCCCGAACAAGATCGCCCACGCCAAACTCTTCCGCAATCGGCTCCACGCGTTTCGCCGCGCCGCCCGCCGCATAACTGGCGCCTACAAAATGCAGCCGCATCCGTGCGGCCAGCGCCGGATTGCGCTCGCGCAGAATCCGCAAGCCGCCGAACAGGCACCGGAGCGCCGGCTGCATGGCGGCGGTATAAACGCCGGCGTAAACCAGATGCGCCAGACCATCCCGCGGGTCGAAAGAGCTATTGGCCCGCGGATGCGCGCGGAGAAATTCGAAATCCCGCGGCTCGGCCCCGAACGGGAGCGCAGTCGTACCCACCGCGCTCAGTTCCGGATAGTTTTCCATCACCATCCGCACCGTTCCCTCCGAGACGCCAGTCACGTGGCTGGCGCGCCGGATCGCAAACGGCTCGAGCACCCGCGCCATCGCATACGCCAACGGCCACTTCGGCGGACGCTGCGCCGCCGGCATGCGCCAGTAAACCTCCGTGATCCACGGATCCTGATAGTCGATGACATACGGCACGCCGAAGCGCAGATGGGCCAGACGGCCCAGTATCATCGGCGCATTCCGGGGCACTGAGATGAAAATCAGATCGACCTTGCGCGGCCGGCACAGTTTCCGGATCTCGCGCCAACTATGCCACAGGCTGCGAATGCCGATATCGCCAATGCCGAAGCGCCGCATCCACCGCACAGGAAGCGCGCGCGTACGAATGATTTCGATTTCTTCCGGCAGCAACGCCTCATTGCCGGGATCGACATCGAAATCGTAGAACTCGGGCCGCGTCGCGATCACGATCGGACGCCAGCCGAACTCCGCCAGATGCGTGGCGAACAATCGCGGCCGTATCGAGCATGGCAGACTGCTGGGCGGAAAATCTGGCGCAACAATTAAAACCGTTCGCACGCCGCCGCTCACCTTCGCTCCAGCAGCGGCAGAACCCGCTCGCGGAACGCATCCCGAAACCGCCGCATCTGGAACTGCAGATTCCCTTCGCCTTCGGCATATCGCCGAGCATTGGCGCGCATGGATGCGAGGAGCGCACGATCGTCATACAGCCGCCTGATCTGCCGCGCGAGGTCCTCCGCATCGCCCGATTCGTACAGCAATCCCAGTTGCGCCGACGTCACGAGGTCCCGGTGCCCCGCGGTCTTCGTGCTGACAATCGCGAGGCCCGCCATCGCATATTCGAAAAACTTGTTTGACGTTGTCAGATTCAGGTTGATGCTCGCGGGCGATTCGAGGGAAAGGCCTGCACTGTACGGAACCGCCGTTCTGACTGCCTCGTGCATGCGAAACGGCGGCAATATCCGAACGCGATCCTGAATACCCAGTTCCCGTATCCGCCCCTCGGCACGCCCCTTGTGACTCAGCGAAGGATGCCCCTGCAGGTACAGAATGACGTCGCGGGGCAGCAACGGCATCGCATTCAGAACGTCATCCAGTCCACGCATCCCCAGGTCGATCGTCGAATTGCGCCAGTAGAGAGTAAATTCCGAACCCTGCTCGTGCGGCGTAATTTCTTCGAGGGGCGCCGAATTGAGCAGCGGGAGCACTCCCTGAATCCCGCAGTCGCGTTCGATGTACTCCGCCGCCTGCGGACTTGCAGCCGACACCAGCGCCGCCTGCGGTAAACACAATCGCTGGGCGCTTCGAATCCCCGCGCGCTCTACGTCACTCTGCTCATGCGGCATCTCGGCATGAATCTCGTGGCAATCGAACATAAAGAGCGCGCCGCCGGCCTTGGCCGCGTGATAAACCGGCAGGAGTGTATCGATATTGAATCCGAAATAAAGATCGGCGCGCTCCGCGAGCAGCATCCGTTCCAGGCCGATGGATCGCGTGGAAAGAAGCGCCGTCCGTAATTCGCCGTCGCGGCGGAAGGCTTTTTCCGCGAGCCGCTGACGAAGTTTTTCCGCAACCAGCCGCTCTTGCCCGCCACCCCGCCAGGGAAACATCCACGATTTCCAGATCAGGTTCCGGATATCGCGAAACTCGGCTGAGGGTACCGGAGTCCGGCCCCGCGCCACACAGTCAATAAACGTCACCTGAAAGCGCGAATCCATCTGCGCGAGTTCCGCCGCATAGCGCGGGCCTCGCGGCTCCTGGGTCGCGCCGTAACTCGTTGCCACACAAATACGAATCGGTTTATCGCTCATTCAGTTGGCGCGGATTGGTTCGGCCAGACGGGATATAATGCCATACGATTATGCCCAGACTACCGTATTTGCTGCTGGCCGCCGCGGCCGCGCTTCCCATTTCACTGGGAGCGCAATTGGTGGACCAGTACAATCCTCCCGCCAGTGGCTGCTGCCAGGCCTCCGCCGCCATGCGCCTCGCCAACGCCCTCCAGGACTGGGATCAGCTTGGCCGTTTCCACGCCGATGACGAAAGGCTCAAAACACAGCCCGATCCCAACCGCGTCGTCTTCCTCGGCGACTCCATCACGGATTTCTGGAAGCTCGACGTCTCCTTCCCCGGCAAGTCTTACGTGAACCGCGGCATCAGCGGCCAGGTCACATCGCAGATGCTGGTCCGCATGTATCCGGACGTCATCGACCTCAAGCCAGCCGCGGTCATCCTGCTCGGCGGAACCAATGACATCGCGCGCAATAACGGCCCGGAAACGATCACGATGATCGAAGAGAACATCATGGCGATCACGGAACTGGCGAAGGTCCATAACATCAAAGTGATCCTCTGCGCCGTCATGCCGATTGCCGATTACGGACGAGTGAAGATGAGCGAAGGGCGTCCACCGGCCGACATCCTCAAGGTCAACGCGTGGATGAAGGAGTACGCCGCGAAGAATGGCGCTGTCTACTGCGATTACTACGGCGCGACGGTCGACGACAAAGGATTTCTCAGAGCCGGCATTTCCATGGACGGCCTCCATCCAACTCCGGACGGCTACAAACTCATGGCTCCCGTCGCCCAGGCGGCGATTGAAGAAGCGCTGAGGAAGTAGGATGGTTTCGTAGCGGGGACAAACTTTCAATCAGGGGCAATTATGAATTTCAGCAGAAGAGATTTCGGAAAGTTCGCTTTGGCCGGCGTTCCGGCCGCGGCGGGACTTTCAATTCCCGGCCTTCTCGCCGGGGCGCAGAGCTCGAAGATCGACGGCGTTCAGATCGGAACCATCACCTACAGCTTCCGCGGCAGTCCGGCCCAGGGCGGCGTCGCTCCGGCCGATATGCCGTCGGTCATGCAGAAGATCGGGCTCAGCGAAGTGGAGCTGATGTCGGGCGATTGCGAAGCGATCGCCGGTATTCCGCAGAATCCCAATGCGGGGCGCGGGGGATTTGGCGGTTTCGGCGGAGGACGCGGGCGCGGCGGCCGCGGCGCGACTGGCGAGGTTGCCATGGCGCCGAACGGATGCCCGGGCAACACTCCTTCCGGACGCGACTCGATCGCCAAAGCGGCGGCGGCGAAAGGGGAAGCGCCGGCGGGCCGGGGCGGTGGACGCGGTCCGCAACAGCCCACGCCCGAAATGGAGGCTTACCAGAAGTCGGTGGCGGAATGGAAGAAAGGGGCTACGGCGGCGCGCTGGAAAGACGTTCGCAAGAAGTTCAATGACGCCGGCGTCGACGTTCAGATCCTCTGCTACAACATGAACCTCAACACCACGCCGGAAGAAATGGATTATGCGTTTCAGATGGCGCGCGATCTCGGCGTGCGGGCGATGTCATGCAGCACCACGGTCACAGTGGCGAAGCGCGTTGCACCGTTCGCCGATAAGTACAAGATCATGTGGGGCGGCCACGGCCACTTCAATATTTACGATCCGGAAGAATTCGCCAAACCCGAAACGTTCCGCGAGATCATGGGCTTCGGTAAGTACATCGGCGTGAATCTGGATGTCGGCCACTTCACGCAGGCCGGTTACGACCCGCTGACGTTCATCCCGGAGATCCACGACCGCATCACCAATCTGCACCTGAAGGACAGCAACAAGCCCGATAAGTGCGGCGTCGCGGCTCCCACGCAGCCCTGGGGTCAGGGACAGACTCCCATCAAGGAAGTTCTCCAGTTGATGCGGAAGAACAAGTACAAGTTCCCCGCCAATATTGAGCTCGAATACCGGATTCCGGAAGGTTCGAATTCAGAGGCCGAAGTCGCGAAGTGCTACGAATTCGCGAAGAAGTGCCTGGCCTGACGGAAGTTGCTTAAGAGAGTTGCCGGGCGGGGCTCCGACCGCGAGCTTCCGCCCGGCGCAGATTCAATCCCACAGCCGCCCGAACCAGCTCTTTCAGCGCCTTCTCATTAATCTTCTCGCCCTCGCCGATATCGATCGCGCGCCGCACATTGCCTTCCAGGCTCGAATTAAACATCCCGGCCGGATCCGGCAGCGATGCGCCCTTTGCGAACGTCAGCTTCACGATGCTCTTGTACGTCTCGCCCGTACACACAATCCCGCCATGTGAGAAGATCGGCACGCCCCGCCACTTCCACTCCTCCACAATCTCCGGATCGGCCTCATGGATCAGCTTGCGCACCTTCGCCAGCATCGCGCCGCGCCAGCCGCCCAGCTCTTCGATCCGTTGGTCAATGAGGGCGGAAGCAGATTCCGCGAGAACAGCCTTCTTCATTTTTCTATTTTGACCTGTTCCATAGCAGATATGACGCTGCCACCAGCGCCAGCATCCCCGCCGCCCAGCCCCACGCCGCCGCTGCATCGCCCATCGCGAAGTGAGCAATCAGCGCCGAAATCAGATTGATGGCGAACCCGGCGTAAGCCCACTCTTTGATGCGCGCCGGCACTGGCGCCAGCAACACCACCACGCCGATCACCTTGGCCCACGAGAGCTCCTCGCGGAAATATCCGGCGGAGAAGCCGAGACGCGTGAACTCCTGTACCACATCCGGATACCGCATTTCCGCATACGCGGTGAAGCTGATGAGTGAGCAGAAGATCGCGGTGACCACCCAGTAGGCGATCGTCTTCTTCTTCGACGCGCTTTCTGCTTTCACCACTTCGGCTTTTCCATTCCGAACTGCTTGCCGTACTCCTCCGTCAGACGCTGCCATCCTTCGAACTTCATCGCGTCCGGGCCGGCGAGGCGTCCAATCGGATTACCGTCCAGCAGTTGTCCGAGCACATCCAGACTGATGTGCCAGCCCGCCGCTCCCCACGAAACAAACCGTCGATCGATGGTGGACCATAATGTCAGCCGCGTGCCGCTTCCGGCTGGGTCAAGTTCCCAGCGAATATCGCCGAACTCCAGCACGCGCGGCTGTTCGACGCGTTTCACCGGCGTATCGATCGCCATCGGCGCGCCCAGCCATTGGAGCTTGACCGTGCTCCCCACCGTCTCCAGATTGCCTTCGATATCGAACGGCGCCCACTCCCGCAGTTGTTCCTGATCGGTCAGCGCCGCCCAGACTTTCTCCGGAGACTGACGCAGTTCCCGCACGAGAATGAGCGTCCACTTTTCGTCACTGTCTTTGCGCACCTGCGCATTCGCCGGACCCGGCGTATATTGCTCGCGGCTCATCATTGTTTGGTCTTCCTTTTGGTTTTTTGATCCATGCGGTCGAGGTGGCGTTCGAGCGCATCCACGTGCGCGTTCCAGAACCGGCGGAACGGCGCGAGCCACGCATCGATCTCCTGCAGAGGCTCGGGTTTCAGCCGATAGAGACGGCGCTGCGCATCCACGGTGGCCTCGACAAACCCCGCCTCCCGCAAAACGCGCAGATGCTTCGATACCGTAGGCTGCGGCATCCCCAACTGCCGCTCAATCTCGCCAACCGACTGCTCCGACAGAACCAGCAGATTTAATATCGCCCGCCGGTTCGGCTCCGCAATAATCTCGAATACAGACTCCACACTTCTGGTATACCCGACAGCGTATATACTTGTCAAGGAATATATGAGGTATGGAACGCCACGCGGAAGTCTCCCGCGCGGACTTCAATTCCCGGAAGGCCGTTCCACCGAATCAATCACCAACTCATCCACAGGTTTCTTACCCGCGTCGAGCCTCAACCCCAGTTGTTCCTGCGCCGCGGTAAAAATCGAAGGCCCCGGATCGTTCCCCGTCGGAACACCCTGCGCGGCCGGCTTTCCATCCTCGGTCGTATATCGAATCCCGAAGTGCCAGGCGCCCTTCAGCCCGGTCTCATCGATCACCGGCCGTCCAACGGTCCGCGACAACGTCAACACAATCATGCTCCAGGGCAAAATCGACCCCTTACCCGTCCGGCCACCATCCGGCTCCATCCGCAATCCGCTCTTCGCCACCCGAAGAAAATACACCAGCTCATTCTTCGCCTCCCGATGCACCCGCAGGCGCAGGCGGTCGGTCAGAAGGGTCTGAAGCCGCGCCCATCGTTCGCTGTCCGCGCCCGAACTTCCCCGCGGCGCCTTCGCCTCAATATCGTAGAGATCGGAATCCAGCCACTTCGGACCGCCCACAACACGCTCCGGCGGCAACTGCCACGCCAGCCAGATCAGATTCCGGATGGGCATCCCATAAATCGACACGTCGCCGATCTTCGCGAAGTGCATCGTCGAAACCTGGAGTTTCGGATCATGCGGACGAATCGCCGCCGCCTCGAAACGCGGCGCATCCGCCGCCACCAGGCTGCACGCGCACAATACGAGCGCCACCGGCATCCTGCGCTTCATATCAGTTCTCCGAAGGTTTCTGGGCGCTATCCACAACCAGCACATCAATCGGCGCTTTCCCCGCCACAAGATTCAGACCGAGCGCGCGCACCGCCGTGAAGAGGCTCGGATAGCCGGACGGCGAACCGCTATCCACCGCGGTCTGTCTCTCGAACAGCATGTGCAGATCGAAGGACCCCGTAGATCGGGTCCGGTCGATGACATTCCGCCCGAGCAGATCCGTTAGCCGGTCGACGAGCGATGGCATCGTGACGCCCGTTCCTTCTAAGCGCAACCCGCGGGCGTCCGGTGTCCAGGGCATCAATGGGTAGTCGCACGTCGGCGGCTGCCTGGGACTCGGAGCCGGCGGCGGATATCTGTGATCGGGCCAGGCCGTGCAACTGCCCGGCTTTGTCGCGGGAAGCCTGACACCGCCTTTGGCCGCGTCCAGAAAATACACCGGCGCCTCTCGCTTTTCCCAATGCCACTTCAGCCGAAAACGCTCTTCGAGCAGAGGCCCCAGCATGCGCTGCATATCAATGGGAGAAACCGGCGATGGCGATTGCGCCGTCACGTCGAACCGCAGGACTTTGATCCACGGTTGATCGGGTGGAAGCCGAAGCTCATACTCCCTCACCGGCCAGGCGCGAGCGACAAGATCGTGCACGGTACACATCATGAGCCGTAACTGCCGCTGAGAGAACGAAGAGCCAAAAGGCGGCCCGCACCAGGTCTGACGGACGGCCCCGGATACAGGCCCGCCTGGCGGGCTGGGCTTGATCGATGCGGTCTCAAACTTCAGAATCCGCCCCGCCGGCTGCGCCGCGAGCACACAACACGCCATGGCCCCCACAACAATCCGTCTCATTGCGGAACCTCAAAGTCCCGCAGCCGAATATTCGGAATCTCGTACCGCACAATCCTGCTCCCCTCCGGAATTCCTGGCGTGATGGCAATACGAACCGACGACAAATCATTCCATGGCATCGACGATTTCCCGTTTGGCCTACTGAAGAATTCTTCCGTTGCCGCCGAATAGTATGTTTCCCGCCGCTCGATCGGCGAGAGCCACGATCCGCGCAGATAGCTGACGAAGGCATCCTCCCCCGTGACGCCATCATGCCATTCCTGGTTTTGCCCGGGATGCGCCACGGTCACATCCACCAACGGCAGACGATGCGGCGATTCGCACTCCACGTGCAGCTTCGCGTTATTCGGATTGCCGTCGCCCCACTGAATATCGCTCGAGCACCTTCCCACGTCCGGCACAAACTGATCATGCTCCACGGCTAACCACTTCGTATTCGAATTCCGGTGAAACTCCGCAAGCGCGACGCCGTGCAGCGTTACCGCGCCATCTCCCATGCGTCGAAGCAGATCTGGTTCGATCAGGATCTCCTGCCATTGCGGATGGAGCCTGCAACAGATCTCCGCCGCCAGCGGGTCCGTGGCGGCCAGGTCCTGATGGACCACTGCTTTATACGATTGTCCGCCCGAATCCGTCAGAACCACGCTCGCCTGATCCAGTTCCACCTGACCGCGATATCCACTAACCTCAATCGGAATCCAGACGCCCTTCCGATCGCCATACGAGAACCGGGCATAGCTCGGCGCCTGCGCTCCCGGAACGAAACGAACGGAAAGCGATTCCGGAGGGGCCGCCGAAACCGCGGCCGACAATCCGTAGAAGCTTTCCCCAGGCAACCACCAGATCATCACCGCCACCGCGAGCGCCGCGCCGCCAATCCATCGAGCTTGCGGCGTCAGGCGCAGCTGGTATTGCCGGAATGCGATCACTCCTCCGGCGGCCACGATTACCAGCATCAGCAGGGCGATCCGGATATCCTCCGAAAGCGAGCGGTCCGGCAGGATCGACGGCGCCGCCACCGCCGTAGCCAGCGCGACCGCGATCATCATGAAGTGAGCCGCGTTCCGCACGATGCTCGCAATCGCCAGAGACGGGAGCGTCAGCGCCGCGAGCGCCATCTGTTTATAGAGCAACTCCGGCAGGCAATCGAGCGGAGAAAAACCCCGCGCCTGCACAATCGCGCAGCAGGCAATCAAATAGGGCAGGTGGATGAAGACCGCCACGAAAATCGCTTTCGCGGCAATCACCGGCCGCCATCCGCAGGGCAGCGTCATCCAGAACGGCGCCTCAGCGAGTACGGGATCGTCCATGACGGTGAGCGCGATCAGACAACTCCAGGCGAGCGGCAGGAGCACATAGAGCCACCCTTCTTCCGCGCCGGTGACCACATAATGCCGCGCCGCATCGAGCCACGTCAGCCGCGCCAGCAGCGCCAGCGTCAGCGCGATCATCCAACGCCAGCGCCTCGCATCCTTGCGGAAGATATGCCACGCGAGCCGCCCGTTCATCGCGCCCCCACAACAAACTGATTGAGATCGATATTCGGGAGCTCATAGTCGACCACCTGAAAACCGCGCGACGCGTATGTTATGAGCGAAGCATCCAGACTCGGGAATCCGTGAGACCGGTGAATCGGCGACAGCCATCGATCCGCCGGGAAATGAGAAATCGAAAACTCCCGCTCCTGCAGGAAGGCGCCCGCCAGACCCGAAGAGCGAATGTTCCTGCCGCCGATTTCAACGGAATCGCATTCGAACGCGGCGCCGCGAGCCATTCGGGCGAATGGGGAAGACGTGTTCCGCACGCAGTGGACCTCACCGCCCTGCATCGCGGCTCGCCCCATGGCCTGCTTATATTCCACGATCATGCGGCCGCGAAGCGTTACTCGTCCTCTGCGGAGCCGGTTCCAGACATCCGCGTGAAAAAAGTCCAGAACTTCCCAGGTCGAACCGTCGGCCGGCGTTTTAAAGAGAGTCCCCGCGACTGCATCGCGGCTCGCCGGACTCACGGCCCGCACCGGAGGGACATCATACCGGCTCCCGTCCGCGCCGATGATTTCGAGACTGACCTGATCGGCTTCTCTTTCGAATGATGCGCCGCCATCCAGAACCAGCGGTATTCGTACGGTCGCCACGTCGTACCGCCACAGGCTAAACGAGAAGCGCGGCGTCTCCGACCCGATCCGCACGCTCACATCGCCATCCGGCGCGCGCGAGAATGCGGCGAAAACGGCGGCCGTCGCATCCCGCGGAATCCAGCTATACAGGCATACGGCGGCGATTGCCGTCAGCGCACCGATGATTCGGGACGTCTGGGTCGAGCGCCGAATAAACTGAAGGATTGCTACGGCAACCGCGCCCAGAGCCACGAGAATCAGCGCCAGTTCCCAACGGATATCCCACACCCACGCCTCCAGACCGATCAGGTTAAAGTCTCTGATCCGCAGCACCACCACCGACGCGAGCACGATGGCCACCAGGAGGAAATGCGCCACGTTCTTCACCAGAGTGGCCCCCCCCAAAGCCGGGATTGTCAGCGCCAGCAGCACCAGTTGCTTCCACAGAAGATGCGGCAGATGGGCAGCCGGATTGAATCCGCGCGCTGCGAGAACAATCGCCCCCGCAACGAAGTACGGCGCATGAATGAACGACGCAACAAACATGACCTTGGCGACGATCATCGGCCTCCATCCGCACGGCAGCGCCACCCAAAACTGCCGGTCGCCTGCCAGCGAATCTTCCTGGATCGCCAGCGCGATGAGCACCGCCCACGCAAGCGGTAACGCCAGATTCAGCCAGTTATTCGGCCCGGCATAGTACAGTAATCGTGGATCTATACCCCACGGCAGCGTGGCATCGCGGAACGTCCAGTACGCCAGCAGCGCCAGCGTGAGCAGCACAGCCCACCAAAGCCGCTCCGCGTCCTTACGGAATATCTGAACGGCCAGTCTCATCGATTCTTCGCCGATTTCGCCAGCGCCACAAAAATCGACCGCAGCGGCATCGCGCTCACATTAACTTCGCGCGCATCCGGAAACAGACGCCGCATCTGCGCGTCATGCTCCGCCGCGCTGAAGCGCGAATCCGTAAATCGCGCCACCGGACCGGCCTGCTCCAGATTCAGCCACGTGGCCGGCAACCCTGCGGGCGCCGCGCTCCTGTCGCCCATCACAACTTCGATACTGCGGAACCGCGTCGAGAGCGCTCCCATCTCTTCGGTAAACCGCACTGTCCCCCGATCGATATACGCCACGTGGGTCGCGAAGCTTTCGATCTCCGCCAGATCGTGCGACGCCAGGAACACCGTGGTTTCCGCGCCCGCGGCCAGGATCGTTTCGATAACCTGATCGCGTACCAGCACATCCAGATTGCTGAACGGCTCATCGAGAAACAAAAGGCCCGGGTGATAGGCGAGCGTCGCCGCCAGCGCTGCCTTGACGCGCTGCCCGCGCGAAAGCGACTTCAGCGGCCGGTCCAGCGGCAGTTCATAGGCCCGCACGAATTCCGCCACATCCGCGTCATTCCACGCCGGATAAAACTCTCTGCAATAGGCGAGAAAACGCGCGACTGTCATCCACTCCGGCAGTTGCCGCGCCTCCGAGACATACCCAACGCGCGCCAGGTCCGCCGGACCGAGCTTCCGTGAATCGACGCCCAGAACCTCCGCCCTGCCCGATGAAGCGCGCAGCATGTTCAGGCAGATCTTCATCGTGGTCGACTTCCCTGCCCCGTTCGGCCCCACGAGCGCGAACACCGACCCCTCCGGCACTTCGACGGTCAGGGATTCGAGAGCCTCCACGCGGCCAAACTTCTTCGCCAGCCGGTCGGTTCGCAGCATCACGTTCACTTCGCCACCTCCTTCACCTGCAGACGCCGCCACTGCTCCGCGATCGACTCCTGCAATTCATCCAGACTGACGCCGAGCCGGATGGCTTCCACCGTGAGTTGTTCGATATCGCCGCGCAGCAGCCTCGTGCGCTCCGCACGCGGCGTGGAGGGCGGCTGCGCAACCACGGTCCCAATCCCCGGGCGCACTTCGAGCAGGCCCTCCTGCTGCAACTGCGCGATCACGCGTTGAGCCGTATTGGCGTGGATTTTGACGGCTTTGCTGAGAGCCCGCACGGACGGAAACGCCTCACCCGGCTTCAGACGCCCGGAAATGATCGCCTTACGCGCCGCGAAGGCCACCTGCTCATAAGCAGGCACTCCCGGCAGCAAGGCTACCTGAAAAGGCACCACACGTGTACTATGCTACTTGTTACACCGGAATGTCAAGAACAAAATGCGAACAAAATGCGAGCCGAAAAGAGGCGCGCCGGCAATCTTAGCGGTGGGCGGCGGCTTTCGTGGGAGCCGGCCGCCACGCAGGCGTTCCATCTTCCCACTGGTTATCCGTCAGTTGCTCGACCTGCGCGCCGTCATACCGCATTGCGAAGATTTCGCCATACGGTTGCGGCGCATCCGTGTACAGCGCTTCATCCTTAAAACCCATTCGCGAACTGGCGAACAGGATGTACTCGCCGTCGGGCGACCAGGCCATGTGCGCATCGTTTCCCTTGCCATTCGTGAGCCGCTTCAGCGATGTTCCATCCGGCCTGATCGTGTAGACGTCATACGTGCCGCCCGCCAGCCGCGCGAACATAATCAGGTCCCCGCGAGGCGACCACAACGGAAAATTATCGTAGCCGTTCGTCAGCGCCGTAACCGCCTTCGTCTCCGCATTCAGAATGCGCAAACCATTTTCCGTTTTGCCGAACGTCCGGTAGACGATGCGCTTGCCGTCCGGAGCGAATGACGGAAACGCATTGTTATCGGAGCCTGCTGTCAGTTCCGTAAATCCGGTCCCATCCACGTTGATCATGGCTATCTGAGCGCCGCCTTCCACGCGATCGCCGTCCTTCAGAAATTCCGAATGGAACCCATCGAAGAACGCGGCAAACGTGCCGATCCCGAAGACGATCCTGTCGCCGTCGGGAGCCCACGCGCCCGCGAGCACGTTGCGATTCTTGTCCCGATAGAGAACTTTGGTTTGTCCGGTATCAACTGTCGTGAGCGTCAGGCTGGAACCGGTCGGGTTCGCGGAAGGCGCGCCTCCGCTCACGAATTGCTGACCCGAAGGACTGAATGCCGGCATTGGACCAGTCACCCACAATTCATAATTCGGATTGCGGCTAAACGTTTTCTGCATGGGCGGCTGCTGGGCGCCTGTGCGCTTGTAAAACACAACCTGTTTGCCGTCGGGTGACCAGGAGGCGCTTCGGATGGCGCCGGCCGGGCCTGAGCGCCCCGACAAATAGTGGATGCCGGGCGCCTCCGGGCCCTTCGAGATATAGCCAATCTCATTCGCTCCGAGTGGAACCGGATCCATCTTGACGCCCGTTCCGGCCGCCAGATCGCTGGATTTTCCCGTCGCCGTATTGATTGAAGCGAGCCGCGTCTCACTGCCCGCGGGAACGAACATCCGGTCTGTGAGCGTCTGCTGGCCGCTCATGCAGTAAGCCACCAGATTGCGGTTGTCATTCATCCACTTCGGACTTCCACAGAAGCCGCCGCCCGCGGTGACTTTCTTCAAACCGGAACCATCGGGATGAACGATGTAGATGTCCGCCAGTTGCAGCCGCTCCCATCTCCCTTCGGAAAAAGGCATCGGATTCCCACGCCCTGAGGAAAACGCAATCCATTTCCCGTCCGCCGACCACGAGGGCCGGAAATTTCCGCCAGCCACCGCAGTGAGCTG
Source organism: uncultured Solibacteraceae bacterium (assembly GCA_964636715.1). Lineage (GTDB taxonomy): Bacteria > Acidobacteriota > Terriglobia > Bryobacterales > Bryobacteraceae > BOG-234. The sequence continues at coordinate 38,381 of CAZWTH010000019.1, forward strand.
CCTGGCATGTCCGGTCGCGATCTCCATGATCCACAAATTTGCCAGACCGTTGCCGCGCGTGCTGACGAACACCAGTTGTTTGCTGTCGGGAGAAAATGCGGCCTGATCGTCGTAGGCCGGGTCCATTGTCAGGCGTGTAAGTCCGCTGCCGTCAGGCTTCACGCGGTACAAATCCGCCGAGCCGTTGCGCTCCGAAGTGAATACAATCGATCCGCCATCGGGAGCCCAGACAGCGTCGTAGTCAGCGCCCGAATCCTTCAATAGCGGATGCTCGCCGGAGCCGTCGGCCGCCGCAATGAAAAGCGCCGGCTGGCCACTTTGCGGACCGACCCGCGCGAACCCGACACTGCGAGGCGCAGGCGCCTCTCCCCACAAGAAAACAAGCGACGTCAGAGCGATGAGGAGAGCGGAGAGCGGGCGCACCGCAATAGTGTACTAAAATCCACTCGGCTTCACCCAGAAGCTTTCTTCCCACGTCGCTCCCGGCGCAAGCATCTGCTGGTCTTTATACAGCCCCTTTTGCGCCAGATTCATCGAATCCGTAATTCCCGCCATCGGCTCGATCGCCAGGAAATTCGGATCCGGCGGAGGACCGCCGCGCCCTGCTCCACGGCCACCACCGCGTCCGCTTCCACCGAACGCCCCGCGCCCGCCGTTGCCCTGCCCCGCGGCTGCGGGATTCGGCGTTGGGCCGCCCCGCCCGGGCGGAATCGCCGACGGCGTGGGACTCGGCGAATACAACACCGCCGCCTGATACTTCGGTCCGAACGTCAGATCGATGCGCTGCTTCTTGTCCCACATCGAAATCGCCGCGCCGCCCTTCGCATCGCGAATCAGATCGCCGAACACATGATCCAGGCTGTAGTCTTTCAGGGGAACATTCTTCGGGTCCGGAAAGAACGTCTCGATCGGCTGCGTCTCACCCGTCGGAATTTTGTTCGGCGCCAGAAGCCAGTGCGTCTTCGCCGCAATGCTGAAATTCCATTCTTCCCGCGGCGCGTCGGTCAGATGGTAATAAGGATGAAACCCAATCGCGATCGGCATCGGATCCGTGCTCAGATTCTGAATCTTCACATGGACCTCCAGCGCGCCATTGCTCAGCCGATGCGTCATTTCGATCGTATGCGCGAACGGAAACTGCGCCATCCAGTCCGGATGCTTGTAAAAATCCAGCCGGCTCGTCACCCACGCCGACTTCTTATCGGCCTTCGCCTCCACCACATGCCACTGATCGGTCGAACTCAGGAACCCGTGGATCGGAATCGCGCCCCGCACATTCCCCAGACCCTCATTGAACACATACTTCTTGCCGTTCGCGTAAAACGCCGGCTCATCCAGACGATTTGCCCAGGGCGCGAGGAACGGAATACCCGCGAGACCGGGCCGCTGCTTAAAGGCCTCCGGCGTCACCGCGGGAAAGTACAGCACGTTCGTCCCGTTCACTTTCATCTCGTAGGTCACATTGCCGGCCGACGGGAGCACGGAGACCACCGTATGAGTCTTTGCGTCCTCCAGATGGACCACGTCACCTTCCTGCTTCGCGGAGTACTGGGCGGCCAAAGGCACACTACAGAGAAGCGCGGCCAGAACCGCCGCTGGAATTTTCCCGATCGTCATTCGTTACCTCGCTGGTTTATCTGGGAAGCGCAAATGTGAAAACGCCGCCGGTACCCGAAATCGCGACATACTGACGGCCGTCAACTGCATAACTCATCGGAGAAGCAGCCAGCGGCGCGCCCGCGTTGTATTTCCAGAGCAGCTTCCCGCTCACCGCATCGAGCGCAATGAAGTATCCTTCCGTCGTCGCCGCGAACACCACGTTCCCCGCCGTGGCCAGCACTCCTGGCGGCAGCGCGGCCTGCGCCAGTTCGAACTTCCATTGCACTTTGCCGGTTTCCGGATCGATTGCCATCACGCCCTGCGTATTCGGCTGCCCGCCCGCCGGAGGACCGCCGAAACCGCCGCCATTCCCCCGCCCCTGATACTGCCGCCCGGCCTCATATGCCTGCGGTCCCGCCGAATAATTCCCCGGCGAATCGTGATAAGTGAGGTAATACCAGCCCGTTTTCGAACTGTATGACGGCGCCTGAAAATTCGTGCCGCCGCCGAGCGACGGATACACCGTCACGCCCTCGGCATTCGCGCGCCAGTTGTCCGCAAAGACAGGACGCCCATTCGCGTCCCACTCCTTCACCCACGTCGCCCGCACGAACGGCGTCGCGGAAAGCAGTTTTCCATTCGTCCGGTCGAGCACGTAAAACACGCCGTTGCGATCCGCATGCATCATCAGCTTCCGCGCCTGCCCATGCCACTGCCGATCCACCAGAATCGTGTCTTCCGTCGAATCCCAGTCGTGCGTATCGTTCGGGGTGAACTGGTAGTGCCACTTGCGCTGGCCGGTATCGGGATCGAGCGCCACCACTGAAGCCGTGAACAGATTGTCGCCCTTCCGCATGTCGCCGTTAATCACCGGCCCCGGATTTCCCACCGTCCAGTACACCAGGTTCAGCGAAGGATCGTAAACACCGGTGAGCCACGTCCCGCCCGCGCCATGCTGCCAGCTATCGCCTTCCCACGTATCGTTCCCGAATTCGCCCGGCCCTGGAATCGCATTCCAGTGCCACAGCTTCTTCCCCGTCGCCGGATCGTAAGCTTCGAGGAAACCGCGAATCCCGAACTCCCCGCCCGAAATTCCGGTGATGATCTTGTCCTTCACCACCAGCGGCGGGCACGTCAGCTCATAGCCTTCCTTCGTATCGGCAAGCTGCACTTCCCAGAGCTGTTTGCCGGTATGCGCGTCGAGCGCCACAAGCGCCGCGTCCAGCGTTCCCACAAACAGGCGGTTGTCGAGAATCGACACTCCCCGATTCACGCGGTTGTTCTCGTATGGATTCCGCGCCTTCTGCGGCCGGTCATACCGCCACAAAACTTTTCCTGTCTTCGCGTCGAGCGCGAGCACCTGCGTCGATCCAGCGTTCGCCGCGCCGACCGGACCGGTCGTGTACATAATTCCATCCACCACAAGCGGCGTCGCCTGAATCTGCCCTTCGCCAGGGATCGGAGCCATCCACTGCGCCTGCAGGTTCTTCGCGTTCGCCGTAGTGATTTCGTTCAGCGACGAATAGTGCGTGCCCGCCAGATCGCCCCAGTAGGTCGTCCAGTTGCCGGGCTCTTTCGATGAGTTCAGAATCCGATTCCACGTCAGGACCGCATGCGCCGGATCGGCAGCCGCAGCCGGATCGGCCGACGCTTTCAGATAAGCCGCCACATCGCGAATCTCCGCCGCGCTCAGCCGCGACGCATAGTCCGCGGGCATCAGAGAGGTCATGTCGATCTTCAGATCCTTCAGCGCCGCGCGATCGAACGAGCGGAATACGCCGGACGTATCAACCATCTGAACGGAGAAAGAATCCTGCGATTTGCGCGTACCTTTATAAACCTTGCCATCGGCCGTAGTCGCCGTAACGGTTGCGCGAGCCGCCCCGCCACCGCGTCCGAAGCCGCCACGTCCGCCGCGACCACGCCCGCCTCCGCCACCTGCAGCCGGCGCGTTGGGATTTTCAATGGACGCCTGTATCTGCTCGGCGCTCAACGCAGTGGACGTGAGATCCGGACCGACCGGCGTTCCCTTCCCGTTGAACTGATGGCACGAGAGGCACCCCCCCTTGCCTTCGAACACGGACTTTCCGCCCGCCGCATCGCCGCCCCCCGCCGCCGATGAGACGCTCGCGGGCGCCGCGGCCGTATTCAGCGTCCGCATATAGCTGACAACCTGCCAGATTTGATCCGTACTCAGTTGAGTGAATGACGGCATCGCGGTATTGCGAATGCCGTTCCGGATATTCAGAAAAATCTCGCCATCTTCCGATCCGCGTTGAAAGTTCGCGAATCCCTGCGCATGGCACCGCTCGCATTGCGCGGCATACAGCGTCTTTCCCGCCGCAATTGCTGAAGCCTGCCCGGTAAACGGATTCTTCGCCGCCTCCGCCCGGTCAGACTGCCCCAGAAGCAACCCAGCACCACTGATGAGAACGATACACGCGCGCACAAGCATAGATGCTAGTGTACAGCCCCGAACGTTCACCCATCCAGTCAGTTGTGAAGTTTGTGAGGCAGGTTGGACACCGGCCAGCGCGATTCACAATCGCACGCAGGATCTCATCCGGGATTTCATCCTGCCCTACTGCGCTACCTGCCCGCTTTTCGCTTCCTGCAGCGTGATCCCGTTCGCCTCCACCAGCGTCCCGGTAATCGCATCCAGATTAATCTTCGCGCTCTCGTACGAAACCACCGCCGCCAGTTCGGCGGCCTTCGCATTCGCCAGATCCCGCTGCACCTGAATCACGTTGTAAGACGTCGATTCTCCCGCCTGGAACTTCTTCTGCTCCCCATCGGCAAGCTGCTGCTGGAGCACGGTATTCGCGTGCGCCGCCTGATAGCGAACTCGCGCCTGGCGCAGCCCCACCACCGAATTCGTCACGTCCACTTCCACCTGATTGCGCGCCCCGCTTGCGCTCAGCTGGTCTTGCCGCAGCTGAAGCTGATCGATCCCGAAATCGGCCTGCGCCTGCCTATTCCCCAGAGACATGCTGGCGAAAGCCCCGATATTCTGCGTCGGGAAATTTCGTCCGAAGATCTGGCGCAGCGCCGTCCCCGTTCCCCCCACGAAATATCCATCCGGCGCCCCCTGATGCAGCGGATTCGGCGCGCCGGCAAGACCCGCGTTGGTCGCCGTCGCGAACACCTGCGCCGAAGGCAGCAAACCGTTCCGCGTACCGATCGCCGAAATCTCCGAGTTCTTCAAACTCGCCTCGGTCGATTTCAGGTCCGTGCGATTCTCAAACGCCTTCGCCACCAGCGTCCTGATGTCGAAAGATTCCTCCGTATCCGGAATCGTAATCGTCCCCGTCGGAACAATCGAGACGCCTTCGAGCACCGGGTCCCCCGTGCCCACCCGGCTGATCAGATTCTTTAACTGGATCTCATCCTGTTCGAGCGCTGTCTGCGAGTTGACCAGCGCCAGCTTGCTCTGCGCCAACTGGCTTTTCGAGGTAATCAGATCGAACTGCGCCAGA
>CAZWTH010000020.1:0-5866 GCA_964636715.1 uncultured Solibacteraceae bacterium
CGCGCGCCGCTTCGCGCGCGCCGGAGAATGTAAATCCGAATTCGACCCCCAGTAAAAGGCAGCCGGCGAACGATTGGATGGCCGCCAGCACACCCCACGCGGCCGGTCCCAGCGTGCGGCTGAGGTACGGGACAGTGACCACCGCCAGCAGATAGGTGGAGCAGTAAATCCCATACATGGAGAAAACGTTGTGAATGACTCCCGTGGGAATGGAGAGGCCGAAGAACTTACGTCCCGCGTCATTCTTCATACTGGAATTCCCGGCGAAACGCGAGATCGCGCGCGGCGGCCATGGCGGCGCAGGCGAGCATTGCCATAACGAGCCACCAGTGGCGCTGGTAAAGAACTTCGATTCCGGTGGAAAGACCCAGCATGCCGGCATGGGCGCCGAGCAAGCCCACCACGAGCGGCTTGGCCTGGGAGTCGGCTTGTCTCAGAGCGACCTTGCCCCGCCAGAAAAACCAGCCGATGAAGCCAACGTAGATCGTGAAGCCGATGAGTCCCAGTTCGGTCAGAATCCAGACTGTCGTGTTGTGAATAATCAGCGGATGATAGCCGGCGGGATCGCTGCGCAGATCGAACTCGCCCAGCCCGACGCCGCGAATCGGATGCGATATGAACATCGGAATCGCCTGCCGGATCTGTTCGACGCGTTCCATGGCGGTATCTTCACGGGCGATCAGCTCTTCATTCTTCGCGTTCAGATGGCTTTGCACCCAGAGATACGTGCCGCCGGTGATCGCGAGCGCCAGCACAGCCGAAATCACCCACAGGCGCGGCCGCAGGAAGCTGACCAGGATGAAGCCGAACGTGAAGCCGATCCACGCGGAGCGCGAGAGCGTAAAGAATAAACCCGCGCCAAGCGAAATGGTGACCGCCGCGCCGAGCAGCCCCGGTACCGCCGTGCGTCCCCCCAGATAGGAGCCGACCTGCATCAGCAATGCAACGAGTACGAGCCCCCCAAAGGCATTCGGGTCCAGATAGAGGCCGGATACGCGGGCGTTTCCATAATTCAGCCAGGCGGCCGAGTACCCTGCCTTCAGGGCGATCACCGAAATCAGGCAGTGGATACTCACGGAGACGACAAAGATCCGGATAAACTGCCGGATCTCGCGCCATGTGCGCGCGGCGGTAGTCAGGCAGTAGTAAGAGGCGAACAGAGTGAGCAAACCGGCGATCTTCACGGCCACATAGGAAGACATGGTCCCATGGAGATAAACCGACACACCCGCCGCGGCCAGGAACACCAGCATCAGCGCGGCGTGCGCCAGACTCCAGACGGCGGGCACGAACCGCAGGCGGAACAGTGACAGGAGTAAGGCAAGGACAAGAAACAAATCGGAGGGAGCGAAGTTGACGGAAGCCCCCGGATACTGGATGGGGAAGAAGAATATGTAGAGGCCCATCAGCCAGACCAGCGGGCCGTTGTTCGCGGCGACCGCCGGTCTGACGCGCACCTGTGCGGGAAGAAAATCGTCCTGTACGTAAAACGGAACGCCGCTCACGGGACCGCTGTCTCCACCTCAGGCTCGGACGGGAGATAGCTGCTGTATGCCGAGCTGTCGGACCGCGGATTCCAGTCGTTGAGAATCGTGCCGGCGAGCGGGATGCGGTCGGCGGCCAGGCGGCTGGCGGCGGCGACGGCGTCCTGACGCGTGGTCTTGCGCGCGCGGGTGATCAGGACGGCCGCGTCGGAGAGCCGCCCCAGCAGGCGCGCGTCAGGCCCGTGAAGAACCGGCGGCGCATCGATCAGGATGACGTCGTACTGGTTTCGCATGCGGCCGAGGAAGTGACCCAGACGATTGCCGCCAAACAGGGGCGCATAGCTCATGGAGAGCTTACCGGCCGTCATCAGCGAGAGGCTGGGCACAGGCAGCGTATGAATCTGCTCGGGCGCGGGATTTTCCTTCGGATCCGCGTCGCGCAAAGCATCGGCGAGACCCGGCTCCAGAGGCACGTTGAAGATCTGGTTGAGGCGCGGACGCCGCAGATCGCCGTCGATCAGCAGAACCTTGCGGCGGCAGAGCGCCAGTGAAATGGCGAGATTCGCGGTAATAGTGGTCTTGCCGTCGCCCGGATTCGGGCTGGTAAAGAGCAGGACGCGGCACCCGCGGTCGCAACTCGTCATGATGGAGGCCAGCGCGTCGTGAATGGACTCGATCAGCAACGCCGGAGTTCCGTTCCAGGCGGCGAGTTCGAGACGATCGTCCAGACGTCCCCCGCTGGGCGGGGGCAAAAGATATTGCGCGTCGCGCTGCCGGTCGATGGAAGGGACAGCGGCGAGTTCCGGAAGCTGGAGAAGCGTGGAGGCGTCTCCGGGAGCGCGCAGGCGCGGACGAACCTGCTCGCGGGAAACAGCGGCGATCACGCCGGCAAACAGACCGATAAACAGACCGAGCGAGAGATTCAGCGGATAGTTCGGCGTGTAAGGCCGAACCGGCGGGGTGGCGGGGGCAACGATCTTGAGATCCGTGTTGGGCGCGACCGAAGCGAGCGCCAGTTCCTGGGCTTTCTCCAGAAGTTCGGCATGCATGGCGCGCGTCGTGTCGAGTTGCTTCTGCAGAGTCCCATAGTGGATAAACTTCGCTTGCTGCGACGAGACATGCTGGGATTCGGCGTCAAATTTCTGCTTCAGCATCTTTTCGTTGGCGGTGGCGGCTCTGAATTCGTTCTGTGCGCGGTCACGCACCGCCTGGGTTTGCTTGGCGATCGCATCCTTGACCACGGCAATCTGATTCTCGACTTCCTTGACCTTGTAGCTTTCGGGCTGATACATCGATTGCAGTTTTTGCGACTGCTGCTGGAGGTCCGTCAGATTCTTCTCGTAAGCCTTGAGCGCCGGATCGTCGATGAGTTGCGCCATCACGTCCGGCGCCGCGTTCGCCGCGACCTGATTACGGGATTCCTTCATCATCCGGTCGGCTTCGGCTTTGCCCAGTTCTTCGCTTAAGAGGCGAAGCTGCTGTTGGGTAACCGTATCCTGACTATCCGTCTGAACAATGTCGCTGTTCTGCGCATAGCGCTGCATTTCCGCTTCGGACGCCGCAAGCTTGTTATTGAGGTCGGCGGTTTCGCGGTCCAGGTAGTCGCGAAGCTCCTTCGTGGTCGCCTCGTCGGAAGTGAACGCCCGGCTCATGTGCTCGGAGGCGAGCGTATTCACAAAATCGGCGGCGAGCTTCGGGTCATCGGAGCTGTAAGAAACATTGATAATGCGGGCCTGATGACGGAACGAGAGATTGTGCTCCGCCGTGCCGATCGCCCTTTCGAGCGGCGTCACGGCGGGCAGATCCTGATGGCGCAGAGTGCGCCAGATCATCTGCGCGGTATCGCGGCCGGAGGTAAATTTCGATTGCTTATCCAGCCCCATTTTCTGTACCACGTCGCGAAGAAGCGGCTCGCTGTTCAGCAGCGTGACCTCCGTGACAATGGCATTGTCCGTAGCCGCGTCAGTGGCGGCGCGCGCCGGAGTGAACGGCGATACCGTGCGGCCGGGATCGCGCAGTTCGAGTATCGTGGTCGCCCGGTACATCGGCGTCTGAAATCCGCTGATCGCGACGGCGAGCAGCATTGCGCCGGCGACGCAGGCGAGAATCAGCCATTTACCGCGCTGGATGGAGTGCCACGCGCTCGACACCGTTTCGGATTCGGGTCCGGCCTGCGGCGGCGGCGCGAAAACATTACGCGCGGGCGGCTGCCGCCGAACGGGCAGCGCGAGTGACGGCGGATAGCTGACTGGGTATTTGGACTCGTCATTCATAGTTTCGACCTCAGCGGAAGATGGCTACGCCAGTGCCGATGGAGAGAGCGGCCTGCGCGGCTTTGAGCGCCACATTTTTCGTACGGCTGTCCGGAATGTACAGAAAGTCGCCGGCCTGCAGCGGGACATTCTGGGCTTTGCCGTTGAGAACCTTATCGAGATCCAGGGGAATATCCGTGCGGGTTCCATCGGATTTTTCACGCAGGATCCGAGCCTTGCTCAGCTTGGCTGTGCTCAGCGGTCCGCCTGCGAGCGACATGGCCTGGAGGGCAGTGATCTGCTCGCGCTGGCCCACTGCATACGCGCCCTGCTTATTCACGTCGCCCATCACGTAAATGGTTTGACCCGGCTCCACGGTGATCACATCGTGCGGCCGCATGATCAGGCCGCTGACGCCGCTCTTGTGATCGAGCGCATCGCGCAACCCCGCCTCCGCGACATAGAACTTCCCGGAAGGATCCGGCGCGGCGCCAGGCATCGGAAGCTCTCCTTCACTCACCTGCCGGGAAATCCGGACTTTGTTACCGGCGTCTGCTTTGACGCCCTCGGCGAGGGAAAGAACTTCCAGCAGAGTTTTCTCGCCCTGCAACTGGTATTCGCCGGGCTTGTTGACTTCGCCCATGACGGAGACCGGCTGGCTGCGAAGCTCTGTCACGCTGACGGTGACCTGTGGATCCTTGAGCTGGGTATGGAGCTGCTTGACGAGCTCCGCGTGAAGCTGATCGATGGTGAGGCCGGCGGCGTGAATCCGTCCCGCCAGCGGAACATCGAGATTGCCGCTGAGATCGATGCGAAACGGATGCGTCCCGATTTCCTCGGCGCCGAGCGCCCAGATACTGACTTCATCGCCGGCGCCGAGCTTATAAGAAGGAGGCGCTTCCGCGGCCGCCCATGCCGCCAGCGCGGCGCAGCAGCAAATAACGGCGGACCGCAGAATTGGTTCGATTGCCATGACAGAATTTCTCCCGGGGGCCTGCGGAAAAGCAGCAAGCCATGTTCAAAAACGAACGCAGTACGAACGCTTTACTTCCGCACGTTGTTTTTCCGGACAGATCCCCACTCGACCGGTACTCTGCAATGCTTGTGCCAGGTAACCGTTGCCGGTCTTCGGCGGTAAATAAGGGTTCTGAAGCGCACCGCACTCGACCGTGACACGGCGCCCGGCGCGGAGATAGTGGTAACAAAAGTCTCTGAAGTGGCGTTCCACGCCCCTTCATTCCACTTTGCGGCACATCCCGTGACTCCGCTGCATTTAAGTGGAAGGCGTGTTGCATGTATTCGTACGTGCGAAGGAAGGAACAGCCGATCTGAGCGAATCCGAGCAAAGCCAGCGCGGGCGAAACAGTGCGAGAACATTCACAACGGCGAAGAAGCCGTTCGGCGCTGCAATCCTGGCGCTCACCAAACGTGAAAAGAAACTACTGGCCGCCTGGCAGAAAGAATTGCAGGGATCCCGCGAATGGCGAAGCGCCTTCGGAGCTCATTCGGAAACCGCGCTCTGGAATGCGGCAAAGAAATTAACGAAGACGGGATTTCCGGAATTTTCTTCCAGTGTGTCCGAAGTAGGCGACGATCTTGCGCGCCGCGAGGTTCCGGCGGAAGAAATTGTCTCAGCGATCACAAGTCTGCAGGATGCCGCGCTCGCCTGTCTGGCGCGAGACCAGCAGGCGGAAGCGATCGCGTTTCTGCGCATCTGCTCACTCGCCTCGTATATTCTGCTTGCCGGATATGCCCGGCACGGGCAGAAGCGGGCAGACAGCGTGGAAGCCAGGCTGCGCGACGCGGAAGAACGGATGCTCGGCGCCTCGTCTTACGTTACGGGCGTGTATGAACGGGAACGGCGGCGGCTGTCCCACGATCTGCATGATGAAATCGGTCATGAGCTGGTCGTATTGAAGCTCCGGCTGGAGCTGATCGCGGCGGATGTTACCCAGAACAAGTTTGCCCTCCTGACGCCGCGCCTGACCGACGCGCTGGAACTGGTAGGCCGGGCCATCGATTCGGTACGCCGTCTCGTGATGGATCTGGGGCCCGCGGTCTTCGACGATCTGGGATTTCTGCCGGCCATTCGTCTTTACGGAAGACAGTTCAGCGCAAGCACCGGGATTG
>CAZWTH010000021.1:0-2691 GCA_964636715.1 uncultured Solibacteraceae bacterium
GTCTTCTTGTCTTCGGTCCTGCGGGGCCCCGCGCCGGGTTTCGGACGCAGCACTTCCATCAGGCGTTCGGCCAGGCCTGGGTTCTCCAGGATCTCTCCCAACAGCACGAGACGGGTCCGCGAATCGTCATGCCGCGCGACCGTGAGCAGCGCGTGGTGCAATTCGTGATCGCGCGCGAAGCGTTCGGCGCCGGCGACCAGCCAGAGATCGAGCTTGTCTTCAATTGCTCCAAGATCGGAGATCAGTTCGTTGTGATAGCCCTCGGGGTCATCGACCAGATAACCAGGGTGGACTTTGAAAAATCGCGCGAGCAGCATGCGAGTCGAATTCGTCAGGTGGGGCCGCGCGCCGGATTCGATCTGGGAAAGATAACTCTGCGAGATGGACTTGCCCAGTTCCTTCTGGACCAGGCGCGAGAGTTCCAACTGGGAGATTTCGCGGCTCATGCCGCGCAGCGTGCCTTCGACCTCCCGCAGATAGCGTATTTTTTCGCCGAGTGTCATATTGCAATCTGTGATTACTCTATTTCAAATTGTAATTACTGTCAACGGGCAAGTTTTGCGTGCCATAATCGGCCATGCTTTCCGTGCACCTGGAGAACGGCGTGGTGGAGGTGCGGGATACGCTCCAACCGAAACGTCCGCAAGGGTTTGCGACGATCCGGCTTCTGCTCGGCGGGATCTGCAATACGGACCTGGAACTACAACGCGGGTATTACGGCTTCTCGGGCACGCCGGGGCATGAATTTGTGGGGCAAGTGGTGGCCGCGGACACGCAATCGCTTGTTGGCAAAAGAGTTGTTGGCGAGATCAATCTGAATTGCGGAAACTGTTCGTGGTGCGCGCGTGGACTGAGCCGCCACTGCCCTGCCCGGACGGTACTCGGCATCGTGCGGCATCCCGGCGCCTTTCAGGAATTTCTGACGCTGCCCGAACGCAACCTGCATGTAGTGCCGGATTCGATTTCCGACTACGCCGCAGTCTTCGTTGAACCGCTGGCGGCCGCCTGCGAGATTCTGGATCAGGTTCCTCTCGCCGCGGGCGATGAAATCGCGGTGCTCGGCGATGGAAAACTGGGACTGTTGATCGCGCAGGTGCTGCAGGCGCACGGATGCCGCGTGCGGCAATTCGGCAAGCACGCGGAGAAGCTTCGGATCTCACAGGCGCGAGGAATCGAAACGGCTGCCGCCGGTATGGAACCGGCTAAGACATTCCGCTACGTCGTGGACGCCACCGGCTCGCCCGCCGGCCTTCGCACCGCGGTCAGCATGGCCGAACCGCGCGGCACTGTGATCCTGAAATCAACGGTGCATGGCGAGGTTCCGATCGATACCGCGCCGGTGATTGTTGACGAAATTACGCTCGTCGGCTCTCGCTGCGGACGCTTTGAGCCGGCAATGGAGCTACTGAAGAGCGGAGCGGTGGATGTGAAGCCGCTTATCTCAGAGCGAGTTCGGCTGGCTGACGCGGCGGAGGGATTTGCGCTTGCGGGAAAGAGCGGGGTGTTGAAAGTGCTGCTGGTGGCGCCCTAGCGTTTCGGCTTCGGCCGCCAGTTCGAAAACTTAGCCCCGAAAATACCAATGGCTGCCATGGCGACTACAATCAGTCCCATCGGCAGCCATAAATGTTGTGTCCAGCAATAAATCAAAGCGCCTGCGGCCGCCACCAATACGAAGCAACCGCAGGCGCACATTCCTGATTAATCCGGCTTAGCGGCCAACCGCAGCCAGAGCGTAGGCCTTCGCCCCACTCTTGAGCGCTTCCGCCTTGTCCGTCTTTTCCCAGCTGAACGAATCACCCTTGCGGCCGAAGTGACCGAAGGCCGCTGTCGCCTTGTAGATCGGGCGGCGAAGCTGCAGGTGATCGATGATTCCCTTCGGGGTCAGCGGGAAGTTGGCGCGAACGAGTTCGGTGAGCTGGGCGCCGGTGAGCGAGCCCGTGCCGAAAGTGTCCACCATGACCGAAACGGGTTCGGCCACGCCGATCGCGTAAGCGAGCTGCACTTCCGCGCGCTTCGCAAGGCCGGCGGCCACGATGTTCTTCGCGATGTAACGCGCCATGTAGCAGGCCGAGCGGTCCACCTTTGTCGGATCTTTGCCCGAGAACGCGCCGCCGCCGTGACGGCCCATGCCACCGTACGTATCCACGATGATCTTGCGGCCGGTCAGGCCCGTGTCGCCGTGCGGTCCGCCAATCACGAAGCGGCCAGTCGGATTGATGTGATACTTCGTGTTCGCATCCACCATGCTGGCGGGCACGATGGGATCGATGATGTACTTCTTCACGTCGGCGCGAAGCTGCTCGGTCGAGACGTCTTCGCCGTGCTGGGTGGAGATGACCACCGCGTCCACGCGCGTTGGCTTGCCATCCACATATTCCACCGAAACCTGGCTCTTGCCGTCCGGGCGGAGATACTTTAACTGGCCCTTGCGGCGAACGTCGGAGAGCTTTTCCACGAGGCGGTGCGCAAGCTGCACCGGCAGCGGCATCAGTTCATCGGTCTCATCGCAGGCGAAGCCGAACATCAGGCCCTGGTCGCCGGCGCCGCCCGGGTCCACACCCATGGCGATATCGGGGGACTGGCTCTGGATCAGGTTGTGGACGCCGCAGGTCTTGGCGTCGAAGCCAAATGCCGCGTCGGTGTAGCCGATTTCGGCGATCGTGTCGCGCGCGATCTTCGGCACGTCAACAT
>CAZWTH010000022.1:0-27568 GCA_964636715.1 uncultured Solibacteraceae bacterium
GCGCGCTGACCACGGACATTCATAAAGCGGCGGGACGCGAGTTCAACATCGCTTCGCCGCAGCAACTGGCGAAAGTACTGTTCGAAGAGCTGGGCATCCCGACGCCGGTTCGCTACGGCAAAGGCAAAGTGCCATCCACCGCGGCCGACGTGCTGGAAGCGCTGGCGCCGGATCACGCGATCGTCCGTCAGGTTCTCGAATACCGCCAGCTCACCAAGCTGAAGGGCACCTACGCCGATGCGCTGCCGATGCTGATCGATCCGATCACCGGCCGCATCCACACCAGCTTCAGCCAGACCGGCGCCGCCACAGGGCGTCTCTCATCGTCGAATCCGAACCTGCAAAACATCCCGATCCGCACCGAACTCGGCCGGCAGATCCGCGCGGCCTTCGTACCGCGCGAAGGCTGGACGCTGATCGTCGCCGATTACTCCCAGATCGAGCTGCGCCTGCTCGCCCATATGTCGAAAGACCCGGTGCTGGTGGACGCTTTCCAGCGCGGCGACGATATACACACGCGCACCGCCGCCGAAGTGATGGGCGTGCCGCCGATGATGGTGACGAAGGAAGCCCGCAATGCCGCGAAGGCTGTGAATTTCGGGATTGTGTACGGGATCAGCGGCTTCGGGCTCGCGGCGAACCTCGGCATTCCGCGCAAAGAAGCCGAGGCTTACATCAAGAGCTATTTCGAGCGCTACTCGGGCGTGAAGAGGTTCATCGACGCATCGGTTGCCGAGACGCGCCAGACCGGCGTCGCGAAGACGCTGTTGGGCCGCGAGCGCCCGATTCCGGATATCAACAGCCGCAACCCGAACGCCCGCGGCTTCGCGGAACGTACAGCGATGAATTCGCCGATCCAGGGAACCGCCGCCGACCTGATCAAGCTCGCGATGGTCCGGATCGACCGCAAGCTGCGTGACCGGCAGGCCAAGCTGCTCCTGCAGGTTCATGACGAACTGGTGCTGGAGGCGCCTCCCGAGGAACTGGAGGAGATCAAAGGGCTGGTGAAAGCGGAGATGGAAGGGGTAATGAAGCTAGACGTCCCGCTGGTCGCCGATCTGGGGACCGGCGACAACTGGCGGGACGCGAAGTAATTCGCAAAAACGAACCCAATTTTGCGTAACTGCCGTGGAATCAGGCGTTAAACGAGCTGCCGCAGCCGCAGGTGGATTTCACGTTCGGGTTGTTGAACTTAAATCCGGAGCCTTCGAGTGTTTCGACGTAGTCCACTTCGGCGCCGTCGAGATAGAGCATGCTGGCCTGATCGACAAAAACCTTCAGACCTTCGTAGTTGTAGGTTTTGTCCAGCATACCCGGGGCGTTTTCGAACGCCATCGAGTAGCTGAACCCGGAGCAGCCCCCGCCCACCACCGAAATCCGGAGGCCAGCCGGCTTGGGCTCCTGCGTATCCAGGATTTCCCGGACTTTATTGACGGCTGTTTCTGTCAGATTGACCATGTAAGTGCACTTCTCCCGCTGAAATTATCCGAACCTTCAGTATATCAGGATGCGCGGAAAACCCGCCCGGATTCATCCGGCTTCGGCGCCCGGCGGCCTGGGCAAAACCTGCTATCTTCAGGTAACGCCCCGGGCTGCGCATCTTCGAGGGGCTCTGGAGCATCGTTTATGGCGAAACCGGAGTGTCCGATGATCCGTCTGACGGGAGTGTATGGCGACTGCGACCGGAACACTCCATTTCCCCGTAATCGGCAGTAAGACTGCTAACAGGACCAGAGTGGATTACGAAAACACTCCGGAAGGAGCGCTCGTACGCCGTGCACAAAACGGCGATGAATCCGCATTTCAGGAAATCGTCGAGCGCTATCAGTCCAAGGTTTTTTCGATCATCCACGGTATCGTGCGGCAGCGGAATGACGTGGAAGATATCGCTCAGCAGGTTTTCACCAAGATCTATTTCTCGATGCGGAATTTCGATTTCCGCAGCTCGCTCATCACGTGGGTCTACAAGATCACGGTGAATGAGTGTTTCGACTATCTGCGGAAAAAGAAAGTCCGCAAACTCGTTTATGAAAGCGACATGAGCGAGGATGAAGCGCGGCGCGTGGAGAACTCGGAGAACGGCTCGGGCCGCGGCGTCCGGGCGGATACGACCCTCGCGCGCCGGGACTATGTGATAAAACTTTTGGAGCGGGTTTCAGGCGAAGAGCGCGATCTGCTGATGCTCAAAGAAGTAGAAGGCTATTCGGTGGAGGAGATGGCGCGCCGCCTGAACATGAATGAGAATACAATTAAGGTCAAGCTGTTTCGCGCGCGCCAGAAGCTGGTAAAAGCGTCTCAGCGGCTCGAACGGGCGCCCGCAAGAGCTGAGTAAAGATATGCACGACCCTGTGGTGAACGAACTCGAAGATTATCTCGCCGGCAAGGCGTCGCCGGCCTGCCACGGGCATCTGGCATCGTGCCAGGAATGCCGCGCAGAGGTCGAGTCCATCGCCGGCGTTTCGGGAATGCTGTCGGTTCTCCGGTCCGATTCCGAAACCGCCAGTCAGCCTTCTCCGTTCTTCTATACCCGGGTAGCGGCGGGGATTGTGGAACACCAGAATACGGGTCATTGGGGGCTTCTCGCGCCCGGGGCGGCCTTCTTCCGGCGTGTGGCGTTTGCATCACTCCTGTTGCTGGCCGGTCTCGGAAGTTACCTGGTGATGCGGGAAGGCGACATCATTCCCGCCGCGGACGCCGTGACCATTATCGCCCAGCATGATTCCACGGCGGATCATGCCGCGAGCGCGGACCGCGACGTGATGCTGGTGACCCTGGCGAGTTACGGGGA
Source organism: uncultured Solibacteraceae bacterium (assembly GCA_964636715.1). Taxonomy (GTDB): domain Bacteria; phylum Acidobacteriota; class Terriglobia; order Bryobacterales; family Bryobacteraceae; genus BOG-234. Next base: position 2,789 of record CAZWTH010000022.1, read on the forward strand.
ATAGCTCCAGCATGTCCAGCGTCACACTGCCGCGGCCTGCCGAGCGCGTGGCGTTCTTTTCCCTGATTCTGGTTTTTCTCTGTGGCGCGGTCGCGGGAGCCCTGGTTCTGAGCCTGACGCGTACTTCCGGGTCGCATACCGCGCGGCCGAGCGCCGCGGCGCTGTCCTCCATGTCCGTGGCCGAGATGAAAACCAGCCTCAACCTGACGGACGATCAGACCCGCCAGCTGACCTCGATTCTGGACGACTTTTCGCACTATTACGACAATCTGCTGGCGGACGGCAACAGCCGGATTGTCGAGATCCTGAACCCGGAGCAAAAAAAGCAATTCGCTGAAATGCTGCAGCACCGCAGGAAATAAGCCAAAAAACGGACCCAGTACCCTCTCCCTTACCCTGCCTTTTGTGAGAAACTGGACGGCGATGCGTAATTTTACTTACTCCTTCGTACTGACAGGTCTGCTGATTGGGTTGAGCGGCTGTTCCAGCCAGGCCCCGGTCCAATCGGAACAAGCCCGCGTCGTTGCGGCGGGCGAAAAGGCGCCGGCCGGTCACCTGACCTACAGCGTGCTGGACTCGCAGATTCTCCCGCAGATCGCGGAGGGCGCCGACACGCCGCGCGTACCGAAGGAACGCTTTATCGTGGTGCAGATTGCGGTGAATAATTCAGGCAATACGGACGCCAACATCCCCGGAGTCACGCTGGAAGCCGATTCGGGAACCACTTATAACGAACTGACGGACGGCAATGGCGTCCAGGGATTCCTGGGCGTATTGCGGCATGTCGGTCCGCTCCAGACCATCCGCGGCGCTATTCTGTTCGACGCGCCCGCGGCGCATTACCGGCTGCGGTTCGCCGATGAGAATGATGAGAACGAGATCCTGGCCGACCTGCCGCTGACTTATGCTCACGAAAAAGTGAACAGCGCGGATGTGCCGGCGGCCGTGCTGCCGGACCTCACCGCCCCGTCGGGGCCGACCTCCCCTGGCGCGCCGCCCGCAAAATAGCTTCCATCATGCCCCTTTTCCGGACCCCCACCCTCGCCGCCTGCTGGATTCTGGCGGTGGGGTGGTGTGTCGCACGGCCCTGCTTTGCTCAAACCCAACTGAAGCTGGTCGCCCCGATCGCTGCCCAATACGACGATGGGCCGCCGCTGGGGGCGATGCGGCTGCGTCCGGGGGAGGTCGTCTACTTTTCCTTCATTGTGGAGAATTACGCCCGTTCGGCGGAGCGGAAGGTGAATATCACGGGCCATATCCAGGTGTTCGATCCGCGAGGCATTCCGGTCGCGCCGGCTGATGAGATCCCCATGATTACCTCGCTGAGCGAAGAGGATAAGGAGTGGAAGCCGAAGCTGCGGTCGGCGATCACGCTTCCGCCGATCGCGCCGCCGGGAACGTACAAGATCCGGTACGACGCGACGGATAACCAGTCGCATCAGTCGGCGACGGGGGAAGCTTCCTTCGAAGTGGAAGCGAAGCTGGTAACTCCCGCGCCAACCCTGACCATCCGGGAACTGAATTTCTTCCGCCGCCAGGACGATACGACTCCGCTGATTACGCCGGTCTACCGGGCGGGCGACATGATCTGGGTGAAGTTCTACATTGTGGGTTACAAGACCCTGGAGCAGAATTCCATCGATTGCTCGTATGACGTGGAGCTTCTCGGACCCGACGGCGCTTCCATCATGAAAAAGGAAGACGCGGCGATGGAGAAGAGCAGCGCCTATTATCCGCAGCCTTATATTCCGGGCATTTTCAATCTCACTCTGAAATCCACCACGCCGCCCGCCACTTATACGGTGGTGATCACGGCGCACGATAACGCGGGCAGCCAGACCGCTACGGCACAATCGAAGTATCAGGTCCACTGACACATCGAACATGAATACGGAACAGAAGGCGCTCGCGATCAATCTCGACGCGGGCCGGTTTGGAACCTTTGCCGAAATCGGCGCGGGACAGGAAGTGGTCCGCTGGTTTTTCCACGCGGGGCACGCTTCGGCGACGGTGGCGAAGTCAATTTCGGCTTATGACACCGCGGTCAGCGATGAGATTTATGGCAAGGCCGGGCACTACGTCAGCCGCGAACGGCTGGAATCGATGCTCGATTACGAATACAGGCTGCTGCTGCGGCGCCTGGATGCGGCGCGCGGCGAGAAGACGTCCTTTTTCGTTTTCGCCGATACGGTCGCGACGCGTATGCGAACGGACAGCCCGGGCGGGCATGGCTGGCTTGGCGTTCGCTTCCAGACCGAGCCGCGCACGGAGCCGAGCGAGATCATTCTGCACGTGCAGCTTCTCGATAACGTGACGGTGGCGAAGCAGGAGGCGCTCGGGATGCTGGGCGTGAACCTGATCCACGCCGCGTTTTTTCTGAACGGCAAACCGCACGAGCTCGTTGCGGATCTGATGGACGGGCTGCGGCGGACGCAGCTCGAGATCGACATGATCCGGCTTTCGGGGCCGGCGTTTGAGGGCGTGGATAACCGCCTGATGAGCCTGCTTCTGGTGGAGCAGGGGCTGACGGACGCGACGATGTTCACGGCTGAGGGCGAAGTGGTGCAGCCGTCAGAGGCAATATCCGGCAAGGCGCTGCTGATGGAGCGCGGAGCGTTTCGTCCGGTCACTAACGTGACCTGGGAGATGCTGCAGGGCGCGCAGCGGCAGTTCTGTTCGGCGCGGCATACGAAGTCTGTGCCACTGGTGCTGATGGAGATGACGCTGAGCAATCTGGTCACGGAGCATCGGATTGACCACGGGGATTTTCTGGCGCGCGCGAGTATGCTGAATGCGCTCGGGATCACGGTGATGGTTTCGAACTACGACCGGTTCGATCTGGTGACGAGCTATCTGCGGCGCTATACGAAGGAAGCGATTGTCATGGTGATGGGCGCGCCAACGCTGCTCAATATTTTCGAAGAGAAGTATTATGAGCGGCTGCCTGGCGGGATGCTGGAGGGTTTGGGGCGTTTGTTTCAGGGGGATACGACCCTCTATGTTTATCCGATGAAGGCCGCGCCGGACGCCCCGGTGGTGGATGCGGTGTCATTGCCGCTCGCGCCGCTTTCCCGGCGGCTCTACTGGTATTTGCTGGAGAGCGGACAGATCCAGCCGGTCCGAGAGTTCCGGGAGGAGCAGCTGCATGTTTATCCGGATGATGTGCTGGCGAAGATCGAGGCGGGTGATCCGGCGTGGGAAAGCATGGTGCCGCCGGAAGTGGCGGAGTTGATCCGGACGCGGGGATTGTTCGGATTCAGGGCATCTGACGGATCGCCAGTACCTGACCCGGCTGATTGAGGCCAGCGCGGAAATGGCTAATGGGACCAATGGCTCCAGGTCGCGCAAGCGGTTTGTCGGTGCGCGAAGAACGAGCAACCCGATTGTCCGTCCTGTAAGATTCTGTTGATCAGGGATGTTCTGATCCACCGTGATCAGCACATCAAAGCCGGCGGCCTGAGCGGCATCCAGCAGACGGCCATTCTTGAGACCGGCCAGTCCTGCAAATCCGACCGTCTGGCAATCATGCGTGGGGAATAAAAGGCGCAATCGTTGATCGACGCATTCATCAAGCAAGAGCCGCATCAGCAACTTGTCAACAACAACATGCGAGCTTCTTCCAGCGCATCGATCGCCAGAGAACGGGAGACGGTCGGGAATCCTTCCAGAAAATCTTCGAGCGTTTCGCCGCCTTCCAGATAATCGAAGAGGGTTTGAACCGGCACACGCGTACCGCGGAAGACGGGGACGCCGTGCATGATTTCCGGATCTCTGGTGATCGCCGGGGGCACCCCATTATTGTCGCAGGAAACGGGCGGTGTGGGAGCCTTCCGCGCTGGCGATGTCTTCGGGGGTTCCTTCAGCGACGATGCGGCCACCGGCGTCTCCGCCTTCCGGGCCGAGATCGATGACCCAGTCGGCGGCTCGGATGACATCGATGTTGTGTTCGATCACGAGAAGCGTGGCTCCGTGTTCGATCAGGCGCTCGAAGACCGTGAGCAGGCGGCTGACGTCGTCGAAGTGAAGACCCGTTGTGGGCTCGTCACAGATGAAGAGCGTACCTTCGTTGGTGGCCTGCGCGAGATGGGCCGCGAGTTTGACTCGCTGGGCCTCACCGCCGGATAGCGTGGTGGCCGATTGGCCGAGGCGAAGGTAGCCGAGGCCGGCTTCTTCCAGAAGAGAAAGTCTGGTGGCGAGGCGCGGCGTGTCGTGGAAGAAGCGGATCGCCTCGCTCACCGAAAGCTGGAGCACTTCGTGGATGTTGAGGCCTTTGTACCGGATGTCGAGAATCGCGCTCTTGTAGCGCGTACCGCGGCAATCATCGCAGGTGAGTTCCACATCGGCGAGGAATTGCATCTCGACTGTGACCGTGCCATCGCCCTGGCAGGTTTCGCAACGTCCGCCCGGCACGTTGAAGGAGAAATGTCCGGCGGTATAGCCGCGCTTCTCCGCATCGCGCGTGCCGGCGAACAGGCTGCGGATGATGTCGAAGGCCTTGATGTAGGTCACCGGATTCGAACGCGGCGTGCGGCCGATCGGCGTCTGGTCGATCATCACGACGTCGGTGATTCGCGATGCCCCCTCGACGCGCGTGCATGTCATGCGCGGCGACTCATCGGATTCCGGCGTCTCGTTCTTTTCCGGCTGCGAAGTCGCGAGCTTCGATTGCAGCGATTTGTAGATGACTTCGTGAACCAGCGTGGACTTGCCCGAACCGGAAACGCCGGTCACAACGGTGAGCAGGCCGAGCGGGATCGAGACATCGACGCCCTTGAGGTTGTGAAGCCGCGCGCCGAAAAATTTGATAGAGCCCTTCCGCGCGCCGTGACGGCGGCGCTTGCGCTGTGAAACTTTGAGTTCGCCCCGCAGATAGCGGCCGGTGAGCGATTCGTTCGATGGCGCGATCAGGCTGGGGTAATCGCCTTCAAAGATCACGCGTCCGCCATGCTCGCCGGCGTGAGGGCCGAGGTCGATGATATGATCGGCCGCCCTCATGACTTCGGGATCGTGCTCCACCACAAGAATCGTGTTACCGATATCGCGCAACTCGGTGAGTATGCGGATCAATCTTTCGGTATCGCGATTGTGGAGGCCAATCGACGGCTCATCGAGTACGTAACAGGCGCCGACCAGACGTGAACCGAGGCAGGTGGCAAGCTGGATGCGCTGCGCTTCGCCGCCGGAGAGCGTGGCGGAGAGGCGATCGAGCGTCAGATATTCCAGGCCAACGTCATTCAAAAAGCGCAGGCGCTGATCGATTTCAGTCAGAATCCGGCCGGCGATGCCAGCCTCTTCCGGAGTGAGCGTCAGAGCGGAAAAGAACTTCGCGGCTTCAGCGATGTTGAGCCGCGCGACATCGGCGATCGTGAGGCCGTTGATCTTCACGTTCAGGGCTTCCGGGCGGAGGCGTGAGCCGTGGCAATCCGGACATTTTGTATAACCGCGATAACGGCTCAGCAGAACGCGGACATGTACCTTGTACTTTTTCGTTTCGAGGTAGCCGAAGTACTGCCGGATACCATCGAGCTTCGTTTTGCGATCGCCCTCGAAAACCAGATTGCGTTCGGTTTCGGAGAGATCGCAGAACGGCATATCGAAGCGAACGCGGCCCCGCGCTTTTTTCTTAAAATCATCGAGCCATTCGACGCCGCTCGGTTTTGTCCACGGCTCGATGGCGCCTTCGTCGATGGACAAGCCGCGGTTGGGAACCGCGAGATCGAACGAATAGTCAATGGTATTGCCGAAGCCCTGGCAGCGCGGGCATGCGCCGGCTGGGCTATTGAAGCTGAAGAGAATCGGCTCGGGCGGATTGAAATCGATGTTGTCGTATTTGCAGCGGAAACGCTCGCTGAACAACACGCGTTCCTGCGTCGCGGCATTCAGGAAGATGACTTCACCCGATTCGCGATAGCAGATCTCGACCGTATCGACGAGCCGCTGATGCAGATCGGGTCCAATAGCGATGCGATCGGCAAGAACGTAGACGGGCTCTTTCCAGTCGATGCCGAGCAGAGATTCCGGCGTGGAGAACTCGAAGTTCGTACCGTTTTGCCAGAGGCGATTGAAGCCGCGCGTGCGGAGCTCATTGAGCCGGTCTTTCGGGACCTGATTTTCCTCGTGCTTCACGGGGAAGAAGACGAGAAAGCGCGCGCCGGCGGGCTGGGCGAGCATGGCCGCCGCGACGTGATCGACGGTATCGCGCTGGACAAGCCGCCCGCAAATGGGGCAGAAGGTGCGGCCGGCGCGCGCCCAGAGCAGGCGCATGTAATCCCAGATTTCGGTGGAGGTGGCGACGGTGGAGCGCGGGTTTCGCGTCGTGTTTTTCTGGCGGATGGCGATGGCGGGCGCGATACCTTCGATCTCGTCGACAGCGGGCTTTTCCATACGCTCGAGAAACTGGCGCGCGTAGGCTGACAGGGATTCGATGTAGCGCCGCTGGCCTTCGGCGTAAATGGTGTCGAACGCCAGCGAGGATTTGCCGGAACCCGAGACGCCGGTCACGACCGTCAGCGTGTTCAGGGGGATGGATACTGTAATGTTTTTCAGGTTGTGAAGGCGAGCGCCTTTAACGATAATGCTGCCGGATGGCTCGGGCGGCTGCGCCACTTTGATGCTGGGTTTGGAAGACAAGGGCGGGAAACTTCATTTTAACAAGGCGGCGGCCCCCACGCTTGTGTTGACATTCTACCTGAGAGAGAGTATGCTCAGGTAGAATGTCGACACGTAAGCCCGAGGAAGAACGAATCGCTCTGTTGCAGGGGACCCTAGATTTATTGATCCTGCGCATGCTGCTGTTTGGAAAGGAGCACGGGCTGGGGATCGCGCGCGGGATACAAACGCTCAGCGGCGATGAGCTGCTGGTGGATCACGGATCGCTCTACCCTGCCCTGCAGCGGCTCGAATCGAGAGGCTGGATTGACGCGGAGTGGGGGACCAGCGACAACAATCGCAAAGCGAGGTTTTATCGTCTGACCGCGGCGGGCAGGAAGCAGCTTAGCTCCGAAACCCGGCAATGGGAGCGGATTGTGGCCGCGGTAGGGCGCGTACTGGCGAGCGAGAATCCAGCGAGTTAGGAAGCGCCTATGTCGTTTCGCAGGCGCACGGACAGCGATTTTCAGGATGAGATCGAATCGCACATCCGCATGGAATCGGACCGGCTCATTGCGGAAGGAATGAGCGCCAGAGAGGCGCGCGCGTCGGCTCAGCGTACGTTCGGGAATATCGGCGTCTCTCGCGAACGCTTCTATGAGGCGCAGCGATGGATGTGGTGGGACGAGTTGCGCCGGAATGTCCGGTATGGCCTGCGGTCGCTGGCGAAGAATCCGTCCTTCACGGTAACCGCGGCGCTGACGATTGCGCTGGGCGTGGGCGCGAATACCGCGGTGTTCAGTCTGATGGATGCCGTGCTGCTGCGGCCGCTGCCGGTAGCGGATCCGTCGTCTCTGGTTTTCGTGACGGCTGCCGGGAACAACGGAACACCGGAGGCGCCGCCCTACAGGGCGTTCGATGAGATGCGCGCGAAAACCGCCAGCTTCAGCGGCATGGCGGCTTTCGATACGGATGAATTGCGGATCGAGATCGGCGGACATCCGGAGCCGGTGAATGGACAGATTTCATCAGGCGATTATTTCCGGCTGCTCGGCGTGAAGAGCTCGCTCGGACGAATGACGGATGCGAACGATGAGGATAAACCTGTCGCAGTCATCGGCGACCGCTTCTGGCGGAGAAGATTCGGCGGCGATCCTTCTGTTCTGGGCAAGACGTTTTCCTGGGAAGACCGGACTTACACAATCGTTGGCGTCACCCCACCGGAGTTTCTGGGACTGCAGCCTGGCTTCGCCGTGGACGTCACATTCCCTGTCGCGCACGGGATGGAGTCCTTGAATGGACAGAGGATTGTGGCGCGATTGAAGCCGGGCATCGCGCGGGCGCGCGCGGAAGCGGAATCGACCGCCGTGCTGAGCGCGATTGTGGCGGAACTGGGTATTCCGCGAACGCAGATTGAGCAACGGCTGCAGAGGGTGGAGCTGCCGCCGGCGGGTCATGGCGCGGATACGCTGCGAGGACGTTTCCGGAAACCGCTCTACGCGTTGCTGGGGATTGCGGGGCTGGCGCTGCTGCTCGCGACCGCGAATATCGCGAACCTGCTGCTGGCCCGTGGCCTCGCGCGGCGCCGCGAATTTGCGATCCGGCTTGCGACCGGCGCGGCGCGTATGCGGCTGGTGCGGCAGCTCGTTACGGAGACGCTGCTGTTGTTCGTTTGCGGCGCGATCCCCGGCGTATTTCTGGCCCGAACCGGCGTTGTTCTGGTGGCGCGTATGTTCGCGGAAGGGCGGCGCTCCATCACGATCCAGGCGGACGTGGATGGACGCGTTCTCGCATTTGCGTTCGCGGCGACGCTGGCTGCCGGTCTGGCGGCCGCGCTGTTTCCTGCGTGGCGCGTGTTCCGGAGCGATCTGGAGCAGGTAATCCGCGAAGGGCAGACACGGGCCGGCGACTCGCGGGCGTATTCGACGCTGCAACAGGCGCTGGTCGCGTCTCAGGTTGCAATATCGCTCGTTCTGCTGGCTGGCGCGGTGACGTTCGCCGGAACGCTTGCGAGATTGCGGGATCTGGATCCGGGATTCCGGAACGATGAAGTACTGACGATGTCGGTCGAGCTGCCGGAAGGATACCTCGAGGCGGGGAAATCCGCGGCCGTGTGGAATCGTTTGGGAGACGCGGTGCGCGGCATCCCCGGCGTGAAGTCGGCCAGCATGGCAACGTACACGCCGCTTTCGCAGCGGGACCGGTGGCGAGCGGTTGCGATCCACGGCTATGTTCCGGCGACTCCGGAAGACGCCATTACGCACTACGACCACGTTTCGGATGGGTACTTCGAGACGTTGGGGGTTCCGTTGATGGAAGGGCGGTTGTTCACCACTCAGGATTCGGAAAGCGCGCCGAAGGTGGCGGTGATCAATGAAACCGCGGCGCGGAAATTTTTTGCGGGGCGAGATCCGGTTGGTCAGGTGGTTGCGTTCGATCGGAACGAATACCGAATTACTGGAGTTGTGCGGGACACGAAGCATAACAGTCTGCGCGACCCGGCTGTTCCGTTCGTTTTTCTGCCGTTGCGGCAGGCGCTGGGTCCGGAGCATCGGATTACTTTGTCTGTGGCGTCCGCGACGCCGGGGGCCGAGACTGCCTTACTGGAGGCGGTTCGGCGGCGAGTGGCGGATGTAGATCCTGGACTGATGATTTCGGAGGTCATTTCGCTTCGGCGGCAGATGGATGCGACGCTGCTGACGGAACGGCTTCTTTCGGGATTGGCAACTGCGTTTGGCGCACTGGCGATGTTGCTGGCCGCGGTGGGATTGTATGGAGTGCTGAGCTACGCTGTGGCGCAGCAGCGGCAGTTAATTGGGATTCGGATGGCGCTGGGCGCTACGCCCTCGTCGGTGGCGGGGCGGGTGCTGCGGCAGAGTGGATTGATTGTGGCGGTGGGGGTGTTATGCGGGCTGCCTTTTGCGGCGATGGCGGTGCGGGCCGCGGATTCGCTGTTGTGGGGAGTGAAGGCGGGGGATGCGGGGATCTATCTGGCGGGGATTGGGATGTTGATTGGAGTGGGGTTTGTGAGTACGTGGTTTCCGGTGCGGCGGGCTTCATCAACGGAGCCGGCGGAGGCTTTGCGGTACAGCTAAGGCGCTATTCGAAGATGATGTCGCCGACTCCGCCGCGTACTTTCATGTGGACTGCCGGTTTGTCATCCGCGTAGGCTGAGTTGTAATACTTGCCGTCGCCGCGTTTGGTCAGGCTGCCTGCCTGGATGCTGCCGATGCCGCCGGTCGCGTCGACCACGGCGCCGGATTCGCGAGGCAGGCGAATATGCGCTTCGCCGACGCCCCCGTTGATCTGAACATTGATGTCCTGCGTGTAGCGGTCCGCCATGCTGAATGTCATGTTGCCGGCGCCCATGTTCACTTCCGCCCCGCGAAGAGCGATCTGGGAAAGATCGAGGTGAGATTCGCCGGCGCCAAGACCGACACTGAGCTCGATCGGCGTCTGAGAGCTCATTCGAAGTCTCCACTCGTTCGTGGCATTCCCCTTCATACCGCCGCTGGCGCTCTTCGGAGATTCCACAGTCAGCACTCCGCGCGCTCCCATCACGTCGTAGTGAACAGCGGGCCGGCCGACGCGCTCGGAGTAGCGGAAAGTGGCGTCGAGAAGTCGGGAGGCGCCTCCCTCGATCCAGAGTTCGCCGGCGTTCATATGAATTTCAGCGCGGACGGTATCCGCCTTGCCCACTTCAACGGCAGTTGTGCCGGTCTGAACGGGGCCCGGGTCAACGGCGCAGGCGGCGGTGAAAAGCACGACCGCCATCACGGAGAGCAACGCAATTCGCATGTTCCGATTAGTCTACCGGATTTGTGGCGAAAACGGAGAGCTCGGGGATGAAGCCGCGGTCGTCCATTTCGAGAGCGGTGCGGACGGCGTGGGCGATTTCTTCGCCGCGCAGTTTGCTGTCGTTGACTTTCTGGGTGAGGCCGTTGGCGGCGAAGAAATCCGTGATGACCTCGCTCGGATTCACCAGGAGGACGCGGATGTTGTATTTCCGCAGCTCCGCGCGCCAGCATTCCGTCATGCCGCGGACCGCGAATTTGCTTGCGTAATACGCGGTACCATTGGCCGCGCCGCGCAGGCCGGCCGTGGAGCAGATGTTAACTATGTTGCCGCGTTTCTTCGCAGCGAAAATTTTCGCGGCTTCGCGGCCCATCATCATGACTCCGGTGACGTTGGTGGCGAAAACGCGCTCGAATCCGGCGGTGTCCATTTCGGTCAGCGGCTTGAACGCGCCCAGGCCGGCGTTGTTGATCAGGATGTCGAGGTCGCCGAACTTCGCCATGACCTCTTTGTAAGTGCGGAGGACGTCTTCCTCGCGCGAGGCGTCGGCGTGGATGGGGTGAGCGCCGAGAGCTTTGGCCGCTTCCGCCAGTTTCTTCTCATCGCGGCCGGTAATGGCCACGCGCGCGCCGCCATCGATGAGCGATTTCGCGATGGCGCGGCCGATTCCGGAACTGCCACCGGTTACCAGAGCTACTTTATTGGAAAGGTCCATACCGCCACTATACTGGGACCATGCCGGGGTATGAAAATCAGCAACTGGCGGATATTGTCGCGGAGCTGAACCGGACGGCGCAGTCAAAGGAAGCCGCGCCGCGGGAGGCGCCGGATGCGCCGGCTGATCCCTCCTCGCTCGATACGGTGCTGACGCACGCCGTTCGGCTGGGGGCGTCTGACGTGCTGTTGATCGCCGGCACGCCTGTCACGCTGCGCGTTGCCGGGTCTCTTTCCCATTCCACTGGCGCATCGTTGACCGCGGAAAGCGCACGGAACCTGCTCGTGTCGCTGATGACGCAGCAGCAGTATCGGGATTTTCAGCGGGTGAAGTCGGTGGATTTCTGTTTCAGCCGCGAAGGGATTGGGCGGTTTCGCGCGAACGTGCATCACCAGCGCGGCACGGTTGCGGGAAGCGTGCGTATTCTTCCCGACAGGATGCCGACGCTCGAATCGCTGCATCTGCCGCCGGGCCTGAAGCGTCTGGCGGAAGCGCGGCAGGGATTGGTGCTGGTGACCGGGCCCACGGGATGCGGCAAGAGCTCGACGCTCGCGGCGCTGGTGGATCTGATCAATACGAACCGTCAGGACCATGTGGTGACGATTGAAGATCCGGTGGAGTTTGTGCATTCGAACCGGCGGTCGATTGTGGAGCAGATTGAAATCGGCGAGGACGCGCCGGATTTCGCGAGTTCGCTGCGCAGCATTTTGCGGCAGAATCCGGATGTGATTCTGGTGGGCGAGATGCGCGATGCGGAAACGATCTCGACCGTGTTGACGGCGGCGGAAACCGGTCATCTGGTGCTTTCGACGCTGCATACCAACGATACGTCGCAGGCAGTTGGACGTATCCTCGACGCGTTTCCGCAAAACAGTCAGCATCAGATCCGGCAGCAGTTGTCGCTGGCGCTGCTGGCGATTGTGGCGCAGCAGCTTGTGCCGTCAGCTCACCCGGAGCAGGGACAGCCGGCGCGATATCCTGTGGCGGAAATTTTGATGGCGACGAGCGGCGTACGGCATCTGATCCGGCGCGGCGACGATCATCAGATCTACTCGGCGGTTTCGACGGGCCGGGCGGACGGGATGATTTCGATGGAGCAGTCGCTGGCGGAGATGGTGCGCGCGGGAAAGATTCAGCGCGAGGTGGCGATGTCGCACTGCTTCCGGACGGAAGACCTGCTGCGGTATCTGTAGCTATTTCGTATCGACTAAGTCCGGGTTCGGCGCGCTGGAGCGAGCGGGCCAGTTACGGATGCGTTCGAGCAGACGGTCGGACTCCGCGGTCTGGCCGGCTTCGGCGAGGGCGTTGGCGAGGTGAAATTGCGCCTGATAATCGTTGGGCGCGAGTTCGGCGGCTCGGCGGTAGTGGACGAGCGCGTCCTTTAAGCGATCGAGCGCCTGATAGACCTGGCCCAGACGATACTGCGCCATCGCGTTCGATGGATCGAGCGCTACCGCGCGTTTGAGATCGGGGAGAGCTTCTTCAGGTTTTCCGTCGCGATAACGCAGCGCGCCGCGCGAGGAAAGCGCCGCGGCGAAGTCGGGTTTCAGCTGGATCGCGCGATTGAAATCGGGCATGCCTGCGGTGGGGTCGAGCGAGCTTTCGCCGATGGCGAGTTCATACCAGCCGTCGGGATCTTCCGGATGGCGGCCGATGTACCAGCGAAGCTCGGCAACACCGGCTTCGCGCTGATTGACGTGGATGGCTGCAAAGCCGCGTTCGCGGCGCGCCGTGTCATCGGCCGGCGCGAGTTTGACGTAACGATCCCAGGCAGCGAGCGCGGGGCCGTATTGTCCGAGATTCGCGGCGGAGGTGGCGAAGGATTTCTGGATCTCGGGGCGCGTGGGCGCGAGTTCGGCGGCGCGGGCGAGGACGCGGAGCGTTTCGATCGGACGGCCGAGCGTATCCCAGGCGTAGGCCAAACTGTAAAGCGTGTCCGCACTGGCGGCCTTCTGCAATGGCGCTTCTGCTTCGATCGCGCCCTTATGATCCCCGCTCAGTTCGAGCGCCATCACGCGATCGATAACGACGTCCGGCGCGCTGCGCTGTTCGGGCGAGAGGCGATTCAGATAAGTGAGAGCTTCGGCGCCTTTCTTTTCCTTCAAAGCCAGCGTGGCGAGTTGCAGGTTGGCGTAACCATCGTTCGGAATGATGGCCAGCGCCCGCTCGAAAGTTTCTCGCGCACCCGCGGGATCGCCCATCGCAATCTGATGCGTACCGAATTTATCGAGGACGCTGTTGGAACGCGGCGCGAGCACGAGCGCTTTGCGGTGGGCAGCTTCGGCTTCGCTGAATTTTTTCTGATTGTCGAGGGAGACGCCGAGAAAGCTCCAGGCCTCGGCTTCCGATGGCCGCGCCGCGATTTCGGCGCGAAGCTTTTTTTCGGCGCTGAGATTGTCGCCGCGTTTGAGCGCGTCAACAGCCTCGTTTAAAAGCGAAACCGCTCCTGCAGCGAATGCGCAAAACGCAAAAATCGCACAGAAGCGGTTTCTCACTACCGCAGTACTCCTATTTGCCGGCGGAGCAGTCCTTACCGCTTTCGTTCAGCCCCCACGCCATCGCGTTGCCGTAAAGCTGGAGGATGACCGGTTCGGTGTACATCATTCCGCCGTGGGCGAGCGCGGAATAGAACACGTGGCCTTTTCCGACGCAATGCCACCAGGCGAGCGGATGATCGTCACCCATGGTGGAGTTGCCGGGCTTGTAGCTCTTCTCATCCGCCGTGATCAGGATGTGAAAGCCGGGGGTCTTGCGCGGATTGGTGGCGAAAGCGTACCACTCATCCTTGCGATTGAAAACCGCAGGAAGCCCCTTCGTGAGAGGACTCTTCGTGTCTTCCACATGCGCATCGCCAAACTGTTGGGACGAGTGGCTGGTGAACTGCGCGCCGAGGAGAGTTTCGATGTACCAGGGCCAATCGGCGAGTGAACTGCGGCCATTCGGAGGATTGTATTTGGGATCGCCACCCGCGCCGTGCACGCCGACATAAGAGCCGCCGTTCTCGAGCCAGGTCTTGAAGGCTTCGCGCTGTTCGGGAGTCAGAGTGTCGCCGCTGTTGTTGTTCCAGATCACGAGCTTGAATTTCGAGAGCTGGTCCTTATTCATGATGGCGGCGTTTTCGGTCACGTAATAGGGATAGCCACGCTCGTGGGCAATGGCCGCAAGCGCGGTGTCCGATCCCACGATGCCGCTCTCTTCGCGGAAGCCGTTGGTCTTCGAATAGATCAGGACGCCCCCGGACTTGAGGTCGGCAGGCAGGGTCGGCGGGTCATGATCGTAGCTCGGAGTTACGAAACCGGCGCCGCCGAAGCCACGCCCGCGTCCGGGACCGCTCGCGCCGCGGCCGCCGCTCGGACCCCGGCCTTCCTGCGCAACGAGCGCCATACCGCCGAGCGCCAGCGCGCCCAGGATCATCCACTTCATGCCTTTATTCATACGACCTCCTAGGCGTCGCAGATTTCGATAGCCTTTTCCAGAACGGCGATGGGCTCGTGGCCGGGCGCCGGGCTGTACTCGTGAGTGATGTAGCCCTGATATCCCAGGTCCGCGATGGCTTCGGCGATCGCGTGGTAGTTGAGTTCCTGGCTCTCGTCGATATCATGCCGGCCGGGATTGCCGCCGGTGTGGAAGTGGCCGATCCACTGATAATGCGTCCGGATGTTGCGGATGATGTCGCCATCCATGATCTGCGCGTGATAAATGTCGTAGAGAATTTTCACGCGCGGCGAATTCACGCGCTTCATCACGTCGACGCCCCAGGCAATGTGATCGAACATGTAGTCCGGGTGATTCACCTTGCTGTTGAGGTATTCCATGCAGATAGTGATGTTCTTGTCCTCCGCATGAGCTTTCACTTTGTTGAGGAATTCGACGCAGTTATCGGCGCCCTCGTTATCGGCCTGGCCTTTGCGGGTTCCGGAGAACGTGATGATATTCGGGATGCCGTTGGCGACGGCTTCGTCGATCGACTTGTGCATCACGGCTTCGAGCCGGTCGTGATTTTCTTTCTTGTTCAGACCGTTCCCGATACCGGCGCCTTCGCGGGGCTGGTACATGGTGGGGATGAGGTTGTACTTCTTGAGAATTTCCCACTGCTCGGGAGTGTTGATGAGATCGTAGCCTTTGATTCCCAGGCGGGACGCTTCGCGGCATTGTTCCTCGAGCGTGCCGCGGCGGCCGAACACGCCGCCCGTCACTCCCTGTTTGATGCGGCCTTTGCGGGGAGCGGGTTTGACGTCGGATGGCGGCAGCGGCTCAGGAGGACCGCCTCTTCCCCGGCCACCGCGGCCGGAGCCGCCGGCGGCGGGAGGCGCCTGGGCCTGGGCTAACAGAACAGGGGTGGCTGCTATGGCCGGCAGGAAATCTCTGCGACGCATTCTCTATCTCTCCTTTTCGAAACCATAGATAGTCTATCGCCGATGGCGCGGCGGAACAAGAATAGTGTTGCCCGCAAGTATTTCGCGATGCAGGGCCGGGCAGAAGCCCGGCCTCACGATCAAAACTCGAAGCGCAGGACTCCCGACATGATGCGCGACGGACGCGTGTTGTTGGGAATTCCGAAGGTCGGTTCGATCTGCGTATGCGTGGCGTCGTACTTCGCCTGGCTGCTAAGGCCTGTGAATTCCGGGTGATTGAAGATGTTGTAGCCTTCAATTCGCACCACGAAAGCGCGCCTTTCATTACCCAGCGGGAAGCGCTTGGCGAGATTGGCGTCGAAGTTGGTCCAGGCGGGTGAACGCAGCATGTTGACGCCCGCCGTACCAATGGTTCCCACCGCCGGTTCCGCAAACGCCGCAACGTTGAACTCCACCGGCAGACCGTTGTAACTCTGGTTGGGAGGCGCCGCGCGGCCATCGCCCACCACGTCGATGCGGGGGCCAAGGCTGGCCGAACCGGTGATATCGGCCGTGGGAGAGGTTGTGAAGCTCGGCGTAAACGGCGCGCCGGACTGCGTCTGGATAATACCGGCCAGCACCCAGTGATCGATGATGAAGCCGAGAGCCCGGCTGTGCAGCTTTTGGCCGAATCCGGGCAGGTTGTAAACGTAATTCAGGCTGAAAACGTGGCGGCGATCGGTGCTGAGGGCGCCGTAGTTGTACTCCATATTGTCGGCCACCAGCGGCTGGAAGCCGGTCACGCCGAGCGCGTGCGACCAGGTGTAGTTCGCGTTGATTTCGAAGCCGCCGCGGAAGCGGTGCTGAATCTGGGTCTGCAGGGAATGGTAGTTGGTGGAACCGCCCCACGCCTGCGCCGTCAGGTTACCCCAGCCGGGATAGTTGGGCCGCAGAAATACAGAGGGCAGAACGGAGCCTGCTTTGAGCGTCGTATCGGCGTACTTCGGGTTGAAGTCGGCGCCGAGCGGGATGGGATTCAGGTTGATCGTCCAGGGCTGATTCACGCCCCAATTGGCGACCCACGAAACATCAAGCGTAGTACCCCAGCCGAGATTGCGCTGGATGCCCAGGCTGGCGTTGCGCTCGGAATCCCACTGCCCGTCGCTGTACCAACTGATGCCGGGAGGCGAACTGAAGCCCTGTCCGGGCGCCAGAGCCGAAATGGTGGAATCGTAGACGGTCGCGGTAACGGTATTGGGGGGATTCCCCGTCATGCCATAAACGGAGTTGCCGTTCACGCGATTGTAGAAGATGCCGAAGCCGCCACGGAGCGCGGTTTTGCCGTCGCCAAACAGGTCATAGGCGAACCCGATGCGCGGCGCGGCTACTACGGCGGGATGCTGATGGTAGGCGTCCTGCCCTTTACCGAGCGGGATCATGCCGTTGGCAACATCGCCGGTACCGGGGACGAAGGCGCCGATCGCCGCAGCGGGAGCAACGGCTCCGCTTACGGTATCCTGCGCCACGCGTTTGCCGTTCACGATCGCCGGCGCGTAGAGCCGCGGTGCCTTTGACGGGTCGTACTTCGATGGATCGAAGATCGCCCAGGTACCGTTTTCATCCACCTGCGGGGTCTGGTTATAGAAGCGAACGCCGAGATCGAGCGTCAGGCGGCTGCTGACCTTCCAGCTATCCTGCACGTACCATTCACTGTTCCAGTAATCCACGATGTTGGCGAGGCGAAGGTTCTGTTCGCTGTAGCTGGTGAAATAACCGAGCAGCGCGTTCGAATATCCGTCCTGCGAGCCAAATGCGGAATTGCTGCTGTCATTGCCGAAGTTGTAACTGCCGCTGTAAGCAACGCCGGAGGGCTGGTATTTCCACGCGTACTCTTCGTAGATACCTGCCTTGATCGTGTGCTTACCTTTGATCCAGCTAATGTTGTCGACGATGGAGTAGTTGTGGACAGGATTAGGCGTTTCGCGGCCGAGCGACACGCTGGTCGCGCTGGATGGAACGCCGCCGAAACCCACGTTCGGAATGAAGTTGTACATGTGCAGATTCGAACCGCTGAGGCTGGAGACGGTCGAGGGGTCGTTGAACTGCACGGGGAAGAGCTTCGGCGGGTTGTTAAAGACGGAGCGGACGAGATTCGACGGATCGTTGTAGTAATAATTCCAGTCGCTGCCGGCCTTGCCGAAGTTGAATTCATTGACGAGGGTCGGACGGATGGTGTAAGTGATCGCCCCCGAGTAGTTATACGACGGAACGGGGTGTGTCTGCGGAGAATAGACGAAATCGAAGCCGGCCTGCGGATCGGTTGTCTTATCGTCATCTCTCACCATTCGGACATAGGCCGCAATCTTCGAAGTGGGATTCAGATCGATACGAGCCACGTCATTGCGGATCGGATGCTGGCCGCCGATCAGAGCCTGATAGTTGTACTTGCGGTAATTGGGCGTACCCGGGGCCGGAGAATAATTCGGCAGCGGGAAGAAATTCAGGATCTTCACGCCAACGCCCGTCGGGTCGAAACGCGACTGCGGAATCTGATTGTTGGTGAACTGCACGCCGGTTTCAGGATCGACCACCTTGATCAACTTACCGTTGGTATCGAAGCTCTGGGAAAAATCGCCGGCGCGCTCGAGCTCGGTTGGCATATTCTTCTGTACCAGATTGGCGCCGGGAAACAAGGCGCTCCACTCTTCCGAGGCGAAGAAAAAGAGCTTGGTCCTGCTGGTGTTGAATTTGTGCGGTATATAAACGGGGCCGCCGACGCTGTAGCCGCTGATGTTGAAGCGATACTTCGGGCGCGGCGCGCCGCCGATGTTGTTGAAGAAGGAATTGGCGTTGAACTCTTCATGGCGGTGGGTCCACCAGCCGCTGCCGTGGAAATCCTGCGTTCCGCTCTTGGTGGCCAGCGTGATGGTGCCGCCTGAGTTACGGCCGTATTCGGCCGAGTAGTTCGAGCTGAGAATCTTGACTTCAGCCACGGAATCCATGTTGGGATTGCCTTCGAGGAGGCAGTTGCCGCAGCCGACGTCCATACCGGTGAGGCCGTCAACCGTCACGTTCATCATGGAGGTGTTGCCATTCATGCTGAGGCCGCCGACGGAATACGCATTGCGGAAATCGTGCGAGCCGGTTCCCACGCCGGTGTTGGCATTGTTCGTATCGATCATGCCGGGAAGGGTTCCGATGAACTGGAAGATATCGCGGCCGCGGGTGGGCATATTTTCAATCTGGGTGATATCGACGGCGTGCGATTTTTCGCTGCTCGAAAGCTCGATGTTCGCGGCGTCCGCGGTAATTGTGATCTGGTCGGTGACGTTGCCGAGTTCCATCGGGACGCGTCCAATGTCGCGCGTGGCGCTGGTCTGAACTTCAATGTCCTTCTGGACGTGCGTGCGGAAGCCGCTCGCCTTAATGGTCAGCGTGTAAGTGCCGGCGCCGATATCGAGGAAACGAAAGCTTCCTTCTCCGTTGGTTTTCGCGACGCGCTCAGCGCCGGTGGATTGGTCCTTCAATGTGGCATCGGCGCCCGCGATGACGGCGTTCGCGGGATCGATTACGGTGCCGGTCAGCGTACTGGAAACGATCTGGGCGCTCAGCCACGGAGCTGAAGCAGCCACGAGACATATGGCGGCGGCAACGCCGCCGAATTTCATCACTCTCATTCGATTTACCCCTTGTTCGACCCAACTCGCGGATTCAGTCCGCCCCTCTATCGAGCTACGGAAATAAACAATACTGGGCCATTTATATCAAACTGACTTAGGGATGTACACCATCCTTTTGGATGGTTTATCGCGCTTATTGCAACGGAACTTAGCGCAATTTTTGAGTGGCGAAAGGGCGGGCGTAGGCGGCGGGAACGCTGTGAGCAGTGGTATTAGCGGCCAAACGATAGTATTTTTCGGCGTTGGCGGCGTCGCCCATTTTTTCGTAAATTTGGGCGATAAAGCACTGAATGAAGGGATCTGTTAATGTAGCTGTCCGGGTATATTTCAGTGCCTCCGGATAATTACCCAAATAGAAAGCGACATATCCCTGAAGATAGGGGAGATACTCATTCTGGTCTGGATTCGTACCTTTCGCGAGAATCTTTTGTGCTTTTTGCACATGGCGGAGCGCATCGGCCGTCCTGCCACGGCGGACATCGAGGCGGGCCTGAGCATGCTCCCAGCGGAAATCCCACAGGTCACGGCGCGGGCCGGAGATGTTCGGTTCGGCGAGGCCAGCGTCGTGCCCGCGCGAATACCATTCGCGGGAGAGGGCGAAATCGCCGGTATCGATGCAGAGGCGGCCCATCTCATCGGCTGTATCGCCGGCATTGGGATAGTCGTTGGTTCTGATGTAGAGATCGAACGCTTCCTGCTCGTACTTCTCGGCATTCCGGCAGTTGCCGGCGAATCCCCATGCGATTGCCATGGCCCGAAGCGCCCCGGCTTTTTCCGCTGTACCGGAGGCGGCTTTGATGGCTTGCGCGAAGTACGCGCGGGCTTCCTCGTAACGGCCGAGGAGATCGAGAACGACGCCCACGCCGTTGTTGGCGGGGACGGATTTCGGCGCGAGCTCCAGATCCGCGCGGAAGGCGGCCAGAGCTTCGGGAAGACGGTTCAGCCGCACCAGTTGCGGACCGGTCAGCGGACGTTCCTGAGCGGCCGCGGCGGCGAGAAACACGCATGCGGCGGCGATTCCGCTCTTCATCTCCCCCAATATACTGCCGTTCGTGAAGAAGGCTGTAACGGCCGCTAAACTGAAAGTTTCATGCGAATTGCGCTCGGTCAGATCAATACGACGGTTGGCGATATCGACGGCAACGTTGCGCTGATGACCCGGATGGCGAAGCAGGCGGCGGATCGCGGCGCCGAACTGGTGGTTTTTCCGGAACTCTCGGTGACGGGATATCCACCGCGGGATCTGGTGGAGCGGCGGCGTTTTGTGGACCGTTCGGAAGACGGAATCCGCGGGCTTGCGGCGGCAACGGCGGATCTGCCGCTGGCCGTCATTGCGGGGTACGTGGGACGAGCGGCCGAAGCCACAGGCAAACAGACGACGAACTCCGCCGCCATCCTGCAGGGCGGGCGCATCGTGCTGCGGCAAAACAAGATGCTGCTGCCGACCTATGACGTTTTCGACGAAGGCCGTAACTTCGTGCCGGGGACGCGGCAAAGCATCTGGGCGTTAGGTACGGAAAATCTCGCGCTGACGATCTGCGAGGATTCGTGGAACGACAAGCTCTTCTGGAAGCAGCAGCTTTATTCGCGCGACCCGGTGGATGAGCTGATGCGCGAAGGCGGCAGCCTGCTGATCAGTATCAACGCTTCGCCGTATCACATGGGCAAGCGGGAGTTGCGGCGGGAAATGTTCCGCTCCATGACGCGGCGGCATCGCGTGCCGGCGATTGTGGTGAATCAGGTGGGCGGAAACGATCAGGTGGTGTTCGACGGTTCGAGCTTTGCCATGGACGCCGATGGCAACGTGATCGCGGCCGCGGCTTCGTTCGGAGAAGACCTGATCATTGCCGACACGGCGGCGCGGCGCGGCGACGACCACTCCAACATTGCCGACGAAAACGAGGCTGTGTATGAGGCGCTGGTGCTCGGCACGCGCGATTACATCCGGAAGTGCGGGTTTTCGAAGGTACTGATCGGGCTCAGCGGCGGAATCGATTCGTCCCTGACGGCAGCAGTTGCCGTGGACGCCGTGGGCCGCGAGAATGTGCGGGGCGTTGCCATGCCGGGTCCTTTTTCTTCGGACCACAGCGTGCGGGATGCGAAAGAAATGGCGGAAAAGCTGGGCGTGCGCTTCGATATCGTTTCGATTACTCCGGCGTATGAAGAAATGTTGAGCACGCTGCAGACGGTTTTCGAAGGGCGCGCGCCGGATGTAGCGGAAGAGAATATCCAGGCCCGTCTGCGCGGGCTGACGCTGATGTCGCTCTCGAACAAGTTCGGGGCCATGGTGCTGACGACGGGCAACAAGAGCGAGATCGCGGTGGGGTATTGCACGCTTTATGGCGATATGTGCGGGGGCCTCGCGGTCATCAGCGACGTACCGAAGACGCTGGTCTATGAGCTCTCACGTGTTGCCAATCGGCGACACAATGGGGCTATCCCCGAGTCCGTTTTCGAGAAACCGCCATCGGCCGAACTGCGTCCCGACCAGAAGGACAGCGATTCCCTGCCTCCGTATGACGTGCTCGACGGCATCCTGCGTTTGTATGTGGAGGAGATGGCGAGCCCCGCGGAAATTGCGGAGAAGCTGGGGATCGCGGAGCGGCTGGTAAAGGACGTGGCGCGCATGGTGGACCGCAACGAATACAAACGGCAGCAGGCGGCGCCGGGTCTGCGGGTCACATCGAAGGCGTTTGGAATGGGACGGCGCTTCCCGGTCGCACAGCGCTATTTTGAGGGTTGATGAGACTGCTCGCGGTGTTTGTTTTTTGTGTTGCGGCCTGGGGACAGATTCCCGTGGAGACATTTCCCATGTCTGCCGCCGCGACGCCTGACGGCAAGTATCTGCTGGTGCTGAGTGCGGGGCTGCATCCGCCGGCCATCAGCGTGATCGATCTGGCGGCCTCCAAAGAAGTGAGCCGAACGCCGGTGCCCGATGCGTGGCTGGGCCTCGCGATTTCGAAATCCGGCGATAAGGTCTATGTGGGCGGCGGGGCCCGCGCCTCGGTGTTCGAGTTCGGCTTTGCCAATGGCGAACTGAAAGCGGGCCGGACGTTTCCTCTCGTCGCGGAGAAGTCCCGCACGCCGCAGGATTTCGCCGGCGACGTTAAGCTTGCGCCGGATGGTCATCTGCTCTACGTCGCGAATGTGTTTCGCGATTCGGTTGTGGTGATGAATCCGCAATCGGGCGTGATTTTGTCGCGAATCAAGACGGGACGGCGTCCGTATCGTCTTCTGTTTCATCCTTCTGGAAAGACGATGTACGTGGCGAGCTGGGCGGATGGGTCGATCGGGCAGTATGACGTGAACTCGGGCGAGCGGCTGGCGAACCTGCGGCTCGCTCCGCATCCTTCGGACATGTTGTGGGTACCGGGAGGATTGCCGGCGGGCGCGTCGGCGGATTCCGAAGGAGCGCCGGTTGTGGCGCGGATGTTCGTGCCGGCGGCGAATACCAACAATCTGTATGTGGTGGGCGCGACGGAGACCGGCGATCTGCGGAAGCTCGAAGCGGTTTCGCTGGCGTTGGCTCCGGAGCAGCCGCTGGGAACGACGCCGAGCGCGGTGGCGCTGAGCGCGGATAAGAAGAAGATCTACGTGGCGTGTTCGGACGCCAATGCCATCGCGGTGATCGATATTTCGGGTGAGCGCAATGTGGTGCAGGGCTATCTTCCGGCGGGCGGGTATCCTACGGCGGTTGTGGGACTCGATGGCGACCGGGTAGCGATCGTTAACGGACATGGGGATTCCGTGCAGATCGCGGACGCGAAGAATGATACGGACTGGGCGGCGTCGAACGCGAAAGTCATGGCGGCGTTTCCGTATCGCGGCGCTGTGCCCGGCGCGGCTGCGGAGAGGCGGCCGGGAATTCAGCACGTGGTCTACGTGGTGCGCGGCGATGAGAAAGACGCAGAAGCGGTAAATCGCGCCATTGCGGGAATCGCGCCGGATTACACGGTGCGGCTCGCGCCCGCGACTGCCTCCGGCCGCCGCAAGATCTACGATTTCGAAGGGCAGGAGCCGGCGAATGCGCCTCCGGCAGGCTACCTGTGGAATTCGATTTCGCAGGCGGGGCTGAAGATTCGGAATTACGGGTTCGCGGTGCGCAATCTGCCGAAGCCGAATGCCGATGGAGAGCAGGTGGAGGGCGTTTACGATCCTTCCCTCGCCGACACGACGGATATGGAGTATCGCGGAATGGATTCCGCGTACTCCGATGTCGATCGCGCGAAGGAATTCGCATCGGAGATGAAGGAATACGACCAGGTAGAGTCGATGCCGGATCTGCTGCTGGTGCGGATCGGCAAAGATGACGCGGCGCTGCCGATCCTGAAAGACGCGGTGGAGAAGAGCAAGTTCCACGCGGAGATCGCGATGATCGTGGTGACGGCGGACAAGTCTTCCGTTGTTCTCCCAGTGGGTCAGGAGAAGATGGGCACGGCCGTCGCCGGACTGCGTACGGTGGAATCGCTGCTCGGGTTGCGGCCGATGACGATCTTCGACGCATCGGCAACGCCGCTGATGTAACGGCGCGACCCGAATATTCCAGCAACTCCGCGCCGAGCGGAAGTTCGGTGTACAGGGCCGACGCCCTGCCCCACGTTAGCTAGCTTAGTCTTTGTCCTGGAATTCGGGCATCTTCTTAAAACCCGCGATCAGTGCGGATTTCTCCTGCGGCGTGAGCTTCGCCTCCGGATGCATCGGAACATAAAACCAGATCGGCATATCGCCGTTCTCGATTTCTTCCGCGGCGTGATGGGCGTGCCCCTGCTTCTTGTCGAATTCGGAGAAATTCAGATGATGGCGGCCACCGTCGACATCGTCCTGCACGAGCCAGGAAACAGGCGCGACGTTCGAATACCAGGGCCATGTGGTCTCATTGCTATGGCAATTGAAGCAGGCGCGTTTCGCGAGGGCGCGCGTCTGCGGCGAATCCCATGCGGGTTCCTTCGTCACCGGCGGATTCGCGTGCTGGTGGCCGTAGGGAATGAACTGAATCAGGATGAAGAAACCGGCTAACCACGCCAAGCGGCGGACCATTCGGTTATTTTACTTTGCCTGCCGCGCTGAGTTCCGGTTCAGCAGCGTTTCGAGCTTCGCGGCGGCGGCGGGCGGCGCTACGGGCGTGGTCAGAATCGTACGATTCTCCATCGCCTTACCGTACATTTCCTCATTCGCGTCGGCGTCGGGACGGAGCGTGGCGCCCTGCAGAGAGATACCGGCGAACAGTCCGCGCGAGCGCGAGTAGGAAAGTATTTCGGCCCGCATCACCGCGTCAGTCTGGGCGGAGGCGTCGCGGCCAACAGGCCCCGCGGCGGCGGTCGCCTCCGCGCCCACCGTGAATTTACTGGAGAGAAGGTGCTTCATGCCGCTCATGTTCATAACGAGCAGAAGCACGTCCTGTTCGGAAGCGCCGATTTGAAATCCGAAACTTCCGCCTTCAATACGGATGGCGGCGGGAGCGCTCCAGCCCGTGCCGCTCGCGTGACGGCACACGGCGAAGCCGCGCCCGTACTTCGCGCCGATGACGAAGCCGGCTTTCTTCAGGCCTGGAACGAGCACCACGCATTCGGCGCGGTTCAGCAGGTCCTGCGGGACGCCTTTATCCGACGCGTTCATCATGTCGGTCATAAGATCGGCGGCGGCGTCGAGACGCTTATCCGCTTCGGTA
>CAZWTH010000023.1:0-5183 GCA_964636715.1 uncultured Solibacteraceae bacterium
AGCCGTGGACAAGTTGTTCAAGGCCCTGTTACCAGATACCGCCGCGCATGAGTTCGGGCCCATCTGCAAGGTGTTTCAGGTGATTGCGGATAAGATCAGGTCCGAACTTCCGGCGGTGGATATCTCAGCCGTGATGGGAGAGATTGAGAATCTGCTGAACAAGTCCATTGCCGCTGGCGGCTATGTAATGCCGCCGGTTGCGGACCCGGCGCTGTACATCGATCTGAGCCAGATTGATTTCGAGAAGCTGAAGCAACAATTCGATAAGGGCCGGAAGACGATTGAGGTTCAGAAGCTTCGGGCAAAGATCGCCATGAAGCTGGCGCAAATGGTGAAGCTGAACCGGACGCGAATGGATTTTCTCCAGGAATTCCAGCGGATGATCGATGAATACAACTCCGGGGCGGCGAATGTGGAGGCGTTCTTCGCGAAACTGATGGCGTTTACGAAGAAGCTGAACACGGAAGAGCAGCGCGGCATCGCCGAAAACCTGACTGAAGAGGAGCTTGCGATCTTCGATCTGTTGACGAAGCCCGCGGTCGCGCTGACAAAGAAGGAAGAGACCGCCGTGAAGTCAGTGGCGAAGACGCTTCTTGAAACTGTGAAGAAAGAGAAGCTGGTGCTGGATTGGCGGAAGCAGCAAACGACGCGCGCGATGGTGCGGTATGCGATCGAAACCGAGCTGGACAAACTGCCGCGCGCCTTTTCAACGGAGCTATATCAGAAGAAGTGCGATGTTGTTTACCAGCATTTCTATGAGGCGTATCCGGGGCACGGCGATAGTCTGTACGCGGTGAATTGAGAGGGCGCGTAAAGGGATTCCTGGTGATGAAGCATTTAGCCGTTCGATTGGTACTGACCTTTGCTGGCGTCTTCAGCGGTATGGCCGCCCCGCCCACACGCACTAACGCCTATGACGTTGTAGTCATCACGCCGGCGGCGGCGGAGGCTCATGAGAACTGTTCTTATAGAAGCTCATCGATGCAAGTAAGTGTCGGCCCTTGCTCGGCGGCGGCGCTTGTTCGATTCGCGTATAACCTTGACCGGACAGAGCCGGCGGGTCAAACTCCATGGATGAAATCGGCCTGGTATGCGATAACGGCCAGGTCCATTGCGCCGGCGAACCCATCCCAACAGGTAACGATGATGAGGGCGGTTCTGGAGGACCGTTTTCAACTCCGTTGGCATCGGGAGAAGCAGTTGCAGCCGGCCTTTCATCTCCTCGTCGAAAAAGGTGGATTGAAACTTCGTCATACGCCGCCTCATTCATGCGAGTCGTACGACGGAGCGTTTCCGCCACCGCCGCCTGGAAAAAATCAGGCTCCGGTTTGCGGCAGGATTCTACTTCCTGGTGTTGAGAACGGACAAGGCTTTGCAATGCAGGGCCGCGGCGTAACTATGGCAGATTTGGCGAGGCCATTGAAAGGATTACTGGGGCAGCCGGTTTTCGATCGAACGGGTGTTACCGGCCTGTTCGACGTTGATTTTCGCTTTGCCAGGGACAGTTCGTTGACAATCGGGGGCCCCGCCGATGGACAAGCGAATTTGCCGGGATTGCCGAATATTTTTACTGCTATCCGATCGATTGGGCTGAGGCTTGAGGCCGGCAAAGAGCTGATGGACCGGTTTTTTGTGGATGGGATGCAAAAGCCTACTTCCAATTGATGAAGGTGTGCCGGGTGGGGGAGCGGACCTTCGATGCCGTGGCTTACACTCAAACCACGTGTTGAACCGCGGCTATGCTTACACGACCATCATCAGCAGCAAATACCATGGCGAAACCCTGCTCTCGCACCTGGCGAGTCTTTATCCCCACTCCAGTCCAGAAGCCTGGCAACAAAAACTGAACAACGGCGAAGTCACTCTCGACGGCGAGATCGCCACGGGACGTGAATCGGTCGTTTTGGGTCAAACACTCGTCTGGAACCGTCCACCGTGGGTTGAACCAGACGCTCCTCAGGATTTCGAAGTTCTGTTTGAAGATGCCCATCTGTTGGCCGTCAACAAACCGAGCGGACTCCCCACTCTTCCGGGCGGCGGATTCATGGAAAACACCCTGCTGCGGCTGGTGCAAACGCGGACGCCTGACGCGAATCCTGTCCACCGGCTGGGCCGGGCGACCAGCGGTATCGTCCTGTTCGCCAGGACAACGGAAGCGGCGTCCGAGCTATTCGCAAACTGGAATACGCCCCATGTTCAAAAGATTTACCGGGCGCTGGGTCAAAACGTTGCGCGGCAGGACACGTATGAGATTCTCACGCCGATCGGGCTCGTGCCGCACCCGCTGATCGGTTCCGTGTGGGCCGCGAGCGCGGGTGGGAAGCCGTCGAGGTCATCGGCAAAGGTCATCTCGCGCGGGAGCGGCGCCACATTGTTTGAGGTGAGCCTGCATTCGGGACGCCCGCATCAAATCAGAATTCATCTGGCGTCTATTGGGCATCCGCTGGTGGGCGATCCTCTGTATGGCTCAGGCGGGCGGCCTCTTGAAAATCTTCCGGGTTTGCCGGGCGATGGAGGATATTTTCTTCACGCTCAATATCTGAAATTTCGCCACCCGATTACTGGAGAGCAAATTAGTCTTGAGGCTGCTTTGCCGGCTGGGTTCCCGTTGGATCAGTAGAGGCCGGCTTTCCAGCCGGCTGGACTCGCTGGAAAGCGAGTCCGCAGCCTCGCAGGCTGCCCCACGCTGTTTTTGCTGTTTAGTCTGAAATCGGTCCATGACGTGCTTGCTGATCGGCACAATGTTCCGTACATTACTGTTGTTCTGCCTCGCGGCGCCGTGGGCGTTCGCTCAGCCGATCGCCTTTTTGCCCGGCGCGTTTTTGGGGAATAGAGCCGATCCGGCCTGCGCAAAGTGCATCGTTTCCGCGGATTTTAACGGCGACGGGAAGGCGGATATCGCGATCGATTCGATGCTGGCGCCGGACCAGAATGGTGTGTTTCTCGGAAACGGGGATGGGACGTTTCGCCCCATTTTGCCGTTTGCTCACGCGCTGACCGCCACGTCCATGAGCACGGGTGATTTCAATGGCGACGGCCGGCCGGACCTTTTATTCGGGGGAATTCCGTCGAGCATCGAATTCGGCAAGGGCGACGGCTCTTTCGGGGACTCGATCGCGATTGCTGCCTGCACCGATACGGGCGTGACGCCAGGAGCCGATTTTAATCGTGATGGCAAAAGTGATTTGCTCTGCGGGATGAAGCCGCTGCTCAGCAATGGCGACGGAACGTTTCGCGTTATGGCGGCGGTGGGCAATCAGGCGATGGAAAGCCCGGTGCTCGCCGCCGATTTGAATGGAGATGGCATCCCCGACATTGTTATCCGTCAACTCTCCAGCCTCATTGCCGTGGTACTCGGATACGGGGACGGGACATTTGGGAATGAGATCGATTCCGCTTACGCACAGAACCCGCAGCAATACCCGACCGTGGTCGCCGGGGATTTTAATGGGGATGGCAAAATTGATCTGGCCACGCGTTCGCTGCACGGCAATCATGCGGGAGATGGGATCGACTTGCTGCCGGGGAAGGGAGACGGCACGTTTGGAGCGGTGATTCTGACGGACCTTTCCGGGAGTCCCGCGCTCGGGGATGTGACACTTGCCGGGGATTTCAATCAGGATGGAAAGCTGGATCTTGTCGGGGGGAATGCCGTCTATGCGGGCAATGGCGACGGGACGTTCCGATTTCCCATTTTGTTTCCGGCGATCGCGGCTGTCGCCGGCAATTTCAATGGCGACTCGCTGCCGGACATCGTCGAATACAACTCCGTTGTGGAAGGGGAATCGATTCAGCTATTGGTGAACGACAGCCCGGGCGATGGGTTCTGGACGCCGGCGGTTTCTTCGGCAACGGGAACCTGGCCGGTTGCGGGAGGATCGTTTGTATCCGCGTACGGCGTAAATCTTGCTCCGAAGACGGAGACGGCGCTCGCGAATCCGCTGCCGACCACGCTGGGCGGTATCCGAATTCATCTGAATGGCAACGTTGTAGTGGGAGACCATCTGGCGCCGCTTCTCTATGTGTCGCCGACGCAGATTAACTACCTGCTGGATTCAGCGGATCCCATTACGTCGGTTTCCATTGAGCGAGTGGGCAGCCCTGTTCAACACGCGTCGATCGTCGATGTTGTGGAGATGGCGCCTGGTTTGTTTGGCGCAAATTATTCGGCTGTTGCGGGTGGTTATCTGACTTTGTACGGAACCGGATTTTCCCGAGCTGTTGCCAGGACTTCGAAGTGTTCGGTTGGCGCGGGTGCGGTCGCGGCTACGGTGACATACGCCGGCCCTCAATTGCAGATCACCGGTCTCGATCAGGTGAATATGCTGCTTCCCGCGAGTCTTGCAGGAGCTGGCATGCAGACGGTTATGTGCCTGTTCGGGAATGAGCGGGGAGATCTCAGCGGGCCGGCGACGATGCAGGTAATAATTCAGTAAAACCTGGAACCTCAACTGGCCGATTCGCAATCGGCCGCAGATTGACAATCTGCCCCACTCTGGTGGTATTGTGATGGGTAGAAGGTTGAGGTATTGATGCCCCCATCGCGTTTTCCCATTCCGCAAGGCACGCTGGATATGCTGATCCTCCAGGTTCTCTCTCTGGAGCCGGCGCATGGTTACGGCATTGCCCAGCGGCTCGAACAGATTTCGAAAGCCGTTGTCCAGGTCAATCAGGGATCTTTGTATCCCGCGCTCCACCGTCTGGAGCAGCGCGGCTGGCTGAAGGCGGCGTGGAAGCAATCGGAGACCGGACGCGAGGCGAAGTTCTACGCGCTGACGCGCGCGGGGCAGAAACAGCTCGTGGAGGAGCGGGAAAGCTGGGCGCGGCTGGCGGGGGCTGTCCAGTTGATCTTCGACGAAGGAGGGGCGCAATGAAGTTCCTCCTGAACTGGTTCCGGCGGCGCCGGATGGAAAGCGACCTGGACCGCGAGCTGAATTATCACATCGAGCGGCGGGTGAATGATCTGGTGGAGTCCGGGGTGTCCGAAGCGGAAGCGCGGCGCCGGATTGTGCTGGAAGTCGGCGGGGCTACACAGATTCGCGAAGAAGTGCGGGACGTCTGGCTCACGCGCTGGCTGCGGGACTTCGTGTATGACCTGCGCTTTTCCGCGCGGTCGTTCGTTCGCGACCGTTTGTTCACGCTGACGGCGGCGCTGTCGCTCGCGCTGGGAATTGGGGCGAGCA